>JAEWGL010000095.1 GCA_023388335.1 Pseudomonadota bacterium
TTATTAAAATCATGGCCCCCTTTAATAATATGGGGTGGACGATGGGAATCGAACCCACGACAACTGGAATCACAATCCAGCGCTCTACCAACTGAGCTACGCCCACCATATCGCGATACAGCCTTACTTGCTTGCCCAAGCTGCCTAATGGCGCACCCGGCAGGACTCGAACCTGCGACCATCCGCTTAGAAGGCGGATGCTCTATCCAGCTGAGCTACGGGCGCATAAGCATTCTGCCTAACCGAACGATAGGCCACCAGACACGCTGGCAAACTACTCATTCTGCCCGACCTTGCCAACCAGTGCTAGGCCGTGCCCGACAAGTGCGGCAAATCTTATAGGCGAGCCGAAAGACCGTCAACACCTTTTTAAAAAAAATTCATTTTATTTAAGGGCTTAGGGGATTTGCCGGACCAACCGCCTTTGCCCTCGGGTCGGGTCGTGAGAGAATGCGCCCCTCTTTTGTTCCCTTCTAGATGGTTAATCACGCGTCTATGACTGCACACCTTATCGACGGCAAGGCGATCGCCGCCAACCTGCGCCAGCAGATTGCTCAACGTGTCGAAGAGCGTCGCCAGCAGGGCCTGCGCACGCCGGGCCTGGCAGTGATCCTGGTCGGCACCGACCCTGCCTCCCAAGTCTATGTCTCGCACAAGCGCAAGGATTGCGAAGAAGTCGGCTTCATTTCCCAGGCCTTCGACCTGCCCAGCGATACCACGCAGCAAGCCCTGACCGACCTGATCGACCGTCTCAATGATGACCCGGCCGTGGACGGTATTCTCCTGCAATTGCCGCTGCCGGCCCATCTGGACGCTTCGCTGCTGCTCGAGCGCATTCGTCCGGACAAGGATGTCGACGGTTTCCATCCTTATAATGTCGGCCGCCTGGCCCAGCGTATTCCGTTGCTGCGTCCCTGCACCCCCAAGGGCATCATCGCCCTGCTGCACAGCACCGGACAGGAGCTCTACGGCCTGAATGCCGTGGTGGTGGGCGCCTCGAACATCGTCGGCCGGCCAATGGCCATGGAATTGTTGCTGGCCGGCTGCACCGTGACCGTGACCCACCGCTTCACCAAGGACCTGGCCGACCATGTCAGCCGTGCCGACCTGGTCGTGGTGGCCGCCGGCAAACCGGGCCTGGTCAAGGGTGAGTGGATCAAGGAAGGCGCCATCGTCATCGATGTCGGCATCAACCGCCAGGAAGACGGCAAGCTGGTAGGCGACGTCGTCTACGAGACCGCCCTGCCCCGCGCTGGCTGGATCACCCCGGTCCCAGGTGGTGTAGGCCCGATGACCCGCGCGTGTCTGCTGGAGAACACCCTGTATGCGGCTGAAGAGCTGCATAAATAAAACGCTGTTGGGTTTTTGTAGCACCCGTGATATCGAGCGCCGCCCGCGCGGCGCTTGATATCACGGGTGCTACAAAATCCAAGGCATGCACCTCTCAACCCTCATGCAATCGCCTTTCCCTCACTGCCGCGCCGCCTCCCACGATTTCAGCAGTTCGCTGTAGCTGACCGTCTCGCCCTTGGGCTTCTCGTTGGCAAGCTTGGGCTTGGGGGCGCCGGGTTGGTCGAACCAGTACTGGGCGTCGCGTTCCGGGTTCAGCTTGGGCGCGCAGATGGCCTGGGCCTTGGAGCGCTCGAGCCGTTCGAGGATACGGTCCTGATCGCGGGCCAGGCCATCGAGGGCCTGCTGCGGGGTCTTCTCGCCACTGGCCACTTCGGCGATATGGCTCCACCACAACTGCGCCAGGCGCGGGTAGTCGGGGACGTTGGTACCGGTCGGCGTCCACTGCACCCGCGCCGGACTGCGATAGAACTCCACCAGCCCGCCCAGCTTGGGCGCCAGCTCGGTCATGGCCTGGGAGTTGATGTCCGACTCGCGGATCGGCGTCAGCCCGACGATGGCCTTTTTCAGTGAGAGGGTCTTGGCGGTGACGAACTGGGCATACAGCCAGGCGGCCACGCGTTGCTTCTCGGGCGTGGACTTGAGGAAGGTCCAGGAGCCGGTGTCCTGGTAGCCCAGCTTCATGCCTTCCTCCCAGTACGGGCCCTTGGGCGACGGCGCCATGCGCCATTTCGGCGTGCCATCGGCGTTCATCACAGGCAAGCCTGGCTTGGTCATGTCGGCGGTGAAAGCGGTGTACCAGAAGATCTGCTGGGCGATATTGCCTTGGGCCGGCACGGGCCCTGCCTCGGAGAAGGTCATGCCCTGGGCTTCCTTGGGTGCGTAGGCGCGCAGCCAGTCGACGTATTTCTGCGTCGCATACACCGCGGCCGGGCCGTTGGTATCGCCGCCACGGGTCACGCTGGAACCGACCGGGTGGCAGTCCTCCACGCGAATGCCCCACTCGTCTACCGGCAGGCCATTGGGCAGACCCTTGTCACCGCCGCCGGCCATGGAGAACCAGGCGTCGGTGAAACGCCACCCCAGCGACGGGTCCTTCTTGCCATAGTCCATATGGCCATAGACGCGCTTGCCGTCGATTTCCTTGACGTCCTCGCTGAAGAACCTGGCAATGTCTTCATACGCCGACCAGTTGACCGGCACGCCCAGCTCGTAACCGTACTTCTCCTTGAACCTGGCCTTGAGTTCCGGCCGCTCGAACCAGTCGGCGCGGAACCAGTAGAGGTTGGCGAACTGCTGATCGGGCAGCTGGTAAACCTTGCCATCCGGTGCCGTGGTGAAGGAGATACCGATGAAGTCCTTAAGGTCCAGGGTTGGCGAGGTGTAATCCTTGCCCTCATTGGCCATCAGGTCGGTGATCGATTGAGTCTTGCCATAGCGAAAGTGCGTGCCGATCAGGTCCGAGTCGTTGACCCAACCGTCGTAGATGTTCTTGTCCGACTGCATCTGCGTCTGCAGCTTTTCTACCACGTCGCCTTCCTGCAACAGGTCATGGGTCAGGCGGATGCCAGTGATTTCACTGAAGGCCTTGGCCAGGACCTTGGCCTCGTACTCATGGGTGGCGATGGTTTCGGACACCACGTTGATCTTCATCCCACGAAACGGCTCGGCCGCCTTGATGAACCACCTGAGCTCGTCCATCTGCTGCTCGGGCGTCAGGGTCGAGGGCTTGAACTCGCTATCGATCCATTTCTTCGCCGCGTCCTCGTAGGCATCGGCCCAGGCATTGGCGCTGAGGCCGCCGAGCACCAGCATGGCTGCGAGGCTCAAGGGTCGCCGGTTCTTGTTGTTGTCGAACATTGTCATCTCCCGATTGAGTTGTTCCATGAGGCCGTGCCGACACCGCCCGGCTAACCCCAGCGCATCACCACCCAGAGCCAGGCCAGCGACAGCAGCGAGGCTACCCACAGCGGCCAGTCGCTGACCCCGATCACCAACAGGTGCAGGAAAGCGCTGGCCAACAGACCGATGAACAGCCGGTCGCCACGGGTGGTGGCGATCGGCAAAAAGCCACGGCGCTCCACGCAGGGGCTGCGCAGCTCGTAACCGCTCATGCCCAGCAGCAACAGGCCGACGGTGCTGAAGAACAGCGCCGTCGGCCAGGTCCAGGCCATCCACTCCATGTCGAACCCCCTTCATACCCGGCCCAGGGCAAAGCCCTTGGCCACGTGGTTGCGGACGAACCAGATCACCAGCATGCCCGGCAGGATGGTCAGTACCCCGGCGGCCGCCAGCACGCCCCAGTCAATGCCCGAGGCCGACACGGTGCGGGTCATCACCGCAGCGATCGGCTTGGCGTTCACCGAAGTCAGGGTGCGCGCCAGGAGCAGCTCGACCCAGGAAAACATGAAGCAAAAGAATGCTGTGACACCGATGCCGGAGCCGATCAACGGAATGAAAATCTTCACGAAGAAGCGCGGGAAGCTATAGCCATCGATGTAGGCGGTTTCGTCGATCTCCTTGGGCACCCCGGACATGAAGCCTTCCAGGATCCACACCGCCAGCGGCACGTTGAACAGGCAATGGGCCAGGGCCACCGCGATGTGGGTGTCGAACAGGCCGATCGAGGAATACAGCTGGAAGAACGGCAGCAGGAACACCGCCGGCGGCGCCATGCGGTTGGTCAGCAGCCAGAAGAACAAGTGCTTGTCGCCGAGGAAGCGGTAACGCGAGAACGCGTACGCCGCCGGCAGTGCCACCCCGAGCGAGATCAGCGTGTTCAGGCACACGTAGTACAGCGAATTGAGGTAGCCGGTGTACCAGCTGGGGTCGGTGAAGATCACCCGATAATTGTCGAACGTGAAATCCCGGGGCCATAAAGTCAGCCCCCCGAGGATCTCGCCATTGCTCTTGAACGACATGTTCAGCAGCCAGTAGATCGGCACCAGCAGAAAGAAGAAGTACAGCAACAAGGGCAGCGTCTTGCGCAGGTTCATGGCCTAGTCCTTGTCGGCGTGAGTCATGGCCGTATAGAACAGCCACGACACCAGCAGGATGATCAGGAAATACACCAGCGAGAACGCCGCCGCGGGCCCCAGATCGAACTGCCCCACCGCCATCTGCGTCAGGGTCTGGCTGAGAAACGTGGTGGCGTTGCCCGGGCCACCACCGGTCAGCACGAACGGCTCGGTGTAGATCATGAAGCTGTCCATGAAGCGCAGCATCACCGCGATCAACAGCACGTTCTTCAGCTTCGGCAGCTGGATATGCCGGAACACCGCCCAGGCCGAGGCACGGTCGATGCGGGCAGCCTGGTAGTACACGTCGGGGATGGCGCGCAACCCCGAATAGCACAGCAGCGCCACCAGCGACGTCCAGTGCCAGACATCCATCACCAGCACCGTGACCCAGGCATCCAAGGTGTTGCCGGCGTAGTTGTAGTTGATGCCCAGCTGGCTCAAGGTCGCCCCCAGCAGGCCAATGTCGGCGCGGCCGAAGATCTGCCAGATGGTGCCGACGACGTTCCACGGAATCAGCAGCGGGATCGCCATGACGATCAGGCACAGCGACGACCAGCGGCCCTTGGCCGGCATGGTCAGGGCAATGGCGATGCCCAGCGGGATCTCGACCAGCAGCACGCAACCCGAATAGATGAACTGGCGCAGCAGCGAGTCGTGCAGGCGTGGGTCCTGCAGGACCTGGCGGTACCAATCGGCGCCGACGAAGTAGCGGCTGGACTGGTCGAAGATGTCCTGCAACGAGTAGTTGACCACGGTCATCATCGGCACCACGGCGCTGAAGGCGACCAGCAGGAACACCGGCAGCACCAGCCACCAGGCCTTGTTGTTGGGCACCTTGTTCATGGCGCGGCCTCCACCAGCACATCATCGACATAGAGCATCAGCCACTGCGCCGGCAGGCTGAGCCAGGCCTGCCCCGCGGGAAGCGGCCGATCCTCGCCCAGGCGCGCCTTGAGCCGGATGCCGCCCAGCTCAAGGGTGAGGATGCGGTAGGTACCCAAGTCCTCGACGTCTACCACGCGGGCGCTGAAGGCATCGTCGAACGGCGTGTCCCAGACCTGCACGAACTCCGGGCGGATACCCACCTGCACGCGCCCGCCGGGGTGCTGCGCCAGGTGCTGGCGCAAGGCGTCGGGCAAGGCCAGGTGCACATCAGAAAAGCCCACCCCATCACCCTGTGCGCAGACCTCGATGAGGTTCATCCCAGGGCTGCCGATGAAATAGCCGACAAAGGTATGCAGGGGGCGCTCGAAGAGTTCGCGCGGGGTGCCGAACTGGACGATCTGCCCGCCGTACATCACTGCGATCTTGTCGGCGAAGGTCGAGGCCTCCAGCTGATCATGGGTGACATAGATCATGGTGATGTTGAACTGCTCATGGATCTGCTTGAGCTTGCGCCGCAACTTCCATTTCAGGTGCGGGTCGATGACTGTCAACGGCTCGTCGAAGAGGATCGCCGAGACATCGTCACGCACCAGGCCCCGGCCCATGGAGACCTTCTGCTTCTCGTCGGCGCTGAGGTTGCGCGCCCGCTTGTGCAGCACGTTGGCGAGGTCGAGGACCTCGGCGATCTCCTGCACCTTGCTGCGCACCCGTGCCTCCTCCAGGCCTTGATTGCGCAAGGGAAAGGCCAGGTTGTCGAACACGCTCATGGTGTCGTACACCACCGGAAACTGGAATACCTGGGCGATGTTGCGCGCCTGGGGAGACAGGGCGTTGACCACCTTGCCGTCGAACAGCACCTGGCCGTGGGACGGGCTGAGCAGTCCCGAGATGATGTTGAGCAAGGTCGACTTGCCGCAACCCGATGGCCCCAGCAGAGCATAGGCACCGCCCTGCTCCCAGACATGGTCGAGTTCGCGCAGGGCGTAGTCGGCCTCCGCGTCCGGCTGCCGGCTGTAGCTGTGGGCCAGGCGCTGCAGACGGATCTCGGCCATCAGGCCACCCTCGCTTCACGCAGGCCCGGCGCCTGTACCAGTTGCCCGTCGTCAGCGAAGACGAACAGCTTGTGGGTGGGGATGAACACGCGGATGGGCGTATCCACCGGGTATTCGTGCACGCCTGGCAGGTGCAGGATCATTCGCCAGTGCTCGTTGCGCACGTGCAGGAAGGTTTCCGAGCCGCTGATCTCGGCCAGTTCCACCAGCACCGCCAACTCCAGGTCATCATCATGGGACGGCACCAGGCTGACATGGCTGGGGCGAACACCGTAGCGGTACTCGCCATCGCCGATGCGGCGCAGGTCGGCATTGAGGGCGAAATGCACGGCGCCCGCCAGGCTTACCTCGTTACCCGCGATACGGCCGGGGATCAGGTTGATCGGCGGCTCGGAAAACAGCTCGGCCGCCAGCACATTGCGCGGGCGGTGATAGACCTCTGCCGTCAGCCCGCTCTGCACGATGCGGCCTTCATGCAGGACGGTCGTGGTCCCGCCCAGGGCCAACGCCTCGCTGGGTTCGGTGGTGGCGTACACGGCGATGCAGTGGCGCGCGGCGAACAATGCGCGCATTTCCTGGCGCAGCTCCTCGCGCAGCTTGTAATCGAGGTTGACCAGTGGCTCGTCGAACAGGATCAGCTCGGCATCCTTGACCAGCGCGCGGGCCATGGCTGTGCGCTGTTGCTGACCGCCAGACAGCTCCAGCGGCAGGCGCGCAAGAAAGCCGTCGATATGCAGCATGCGCGCGGTTTCATGCACGCGGCGGCGAATCTCCTCCTCGCCCAGGCGTGCCTGACGCAGTGGCGAGGCGATGTTCTCGAACACGCTCAGGGTCGGGTAGTTGATGAACTGCTGGTAGACCATCGAGACATTGCGCCGACGCACCGGCCGCCCGGTCACGTCTTCGCCATTCATCAGCACCCGCCCCTGATCCGGGCGGTCGAGCCCGGCCATCAGGCGCATCAGGCTGGTCTTGCCGCAGAGGGTGCGGCCAAGCAGGACATTGAACGAGCCAGGCTCGAAACGCAGGCAGGCGTCATCGATCCACACCTGGTTGTCGACGCTGCGACTGACATGCTCCAGCACAAGGGACATGGCATGACCTTCTTGTCGTTATCGGGCAGGCGTCTTCACAGAGCCAGATCCGTGCCAGGTGCCGCATCGGCGAGCAATACCCTGATTGCGCTGCGTTTTGTCCCACCCGCGCTACCAGGCGCTGAGCGCTGCTGGACAGTTTTCGCTGAACACATGAACAGGGTCGCCATTGACATTGAACAGTCCTGAACGACACTGAACAGCGGTCGGCAGAAAAACAACAACACCACACAGGACAGGCCCATGGCCGCATCCGCTTCGACCCATGCCCAATTGATCCAGGCTTCCTGGGCGCGATGCCGCGCGCATGGCCTGGAGCACCACAGCGCGCCTGACTTCGACAGCCTGACTGGGAGCGAGCTGGGCGCCTTGCTCGACCGCCAGCAGGCCTTACTGCAGCTCATTCGCCACGAGGTCATGCCGCAGTACGCGCATCTGCTGGGCAACTCCAATTACCTGGTCATGCTCAGCGATGCCCAAGGCTGCCTGCTCGAAACCTGGGGCACCCAGCGCTTCATCGACCCGCGGCAGGGACATGGTTTCGAGACGGGGGCGCAGTGGTGCGAGCAAGGGGTCGGCACCAACGCCATCGGTACCGCACTGGCCCATGGCGGCCCGGTGCATGTGGGCCAGGACGAGCATTTCCTCAAGCAGAACCGCTTCATGGCCAGCGCCGCCGCACCCCTGTTCGATGCCGAGCGGCGCCTGGTCGGCGTGCTGGATGTGTCCAGCGACAGTTACCTGCCCGCCGCGCAGACCCTGGGCCTGGTGCGCATGATGGGCCAGAGCCTGGAGAATCGGCTGATCCTTGCGCGGTACGCCGCGTGCTACCGGCAGCTCTTGTTCAACACCGGACCGAACAACCTCGACAGCCCCTGGGGCGGCCTGCTGGTGTTCGACGACAGCGGCCTGGTGCTGGCCGCCAATCACCGCGCCGACAGCCTGCTTGGACAGAGCCCAGTGCACCGCACCCTGGAGCAGCTGTTCCAGACCCCGCTGCAACACTTGCTCGACCAGCCCGAAGCTCACCCCTTTGCCGTGCAGGTCACCGGCCGCCACCGCTTCCACTGCCAATGGCAAGCACCGCAGCAGGTACCCCCCACCGCAGCCAAGGCGATGCCGCCCCTTGCCGGTGACGCCCGGGTGGACCGCGCAATGGCTCAGGCCAGCCTGTTGCTGGAGAAGGACATCCCGCTGCTGATTCAGGGCGAGACGGGTGTCGGCAAGGATGTCTTCGTCAACAGCCTGCACCGCGCCAGCAGCCGGGCCCAAGGCCCCTTGGTGGCCGTCAACTGCGCGGCGATTCCCGCCGAACTGGTCGAGTCGGAACTGTTCGGCTACGAGAAAGGAGCCTTCACCGGCGCCCATCACAAAGGCAGCCCCGGGCTGATCCGCAAGGCCGACCACGGCGTGCTGTTCCTCGACGAGATCGGCGACATGCCGCTACCGACCCAGGCCCGCCTGCTGCGTGTGCTGCAGGCCCGCAGTATCCAGCCGCTGGGCTGCGGCGAACCGATCGCCGTGGACATCCGCGTGGTCTCGGCGAGCAACCGCGACCTTGCCGCCGCGGTACGCGCCGGGCGTTTTCGCCAAGACCTCTACTACCGTATCGCCGGCCTTACCCTCACCCTGCCGCCCCTGCGCGAGCGCAGCGACCGCCGCGCGCTGATCGAGCAGGTCCACCAGCAGTATCGCGAACCCGGGCAACCAGACCGGCTCACCCCCGAACTGCTCGCCGTGCTGCTGGCGCACCCCTGGCCTGGCAACCTGCGCCAACTGGTCAGCGTGATGCAGGTCGCGCTGGCCCTGGCCGGGCCTCAGTCGATCAACATCGAGCACCTGCCCGAAAGCTTTCTCACCGAGCTGCCCGGGCATACGCCGATGGCGTGCGCAGAAGCGGACACCGGCACCGAGGCGGACCTCGCCAGCCTGCTGCGCTCGGCCCAGGGCAATGTGTCGTCGCTGGCCAGAAGCCTGGGCATCAGCCGCACGACCTTGTACAAGCGGCTGCGCGAGCTGGAGGTTATCGGCAAGCCTGACGCGAGGAGCGTCGAGACGCCGCGTTAGCTTCGCCCTCCGGCACGGGCACTCCATAGGCGGTCATACGGCCTCTTGGGCTGGCCCGAAACTTGCCCTCTTCCCTTCCGTCGGTTATCGCCAAGCGCTTGCGGCCCCCTTAGCCCGCCTCGATTGCACCGAGATAGAGCCTGGCAATGCCAAGGTGCACCACAACTGGTCAGACCGGTAAAGCCAAAAGCTCCACTTTTCGTCCTCGCGAGCCTTGCAAACTGCGAAAATGAGGGCCTACACTGCCCACGCACTGGACAAACCGGTAAGACCACAATAATTAAGTCCTACGCTCTTTGCCCTGCGTGGCACCGAAGCAAGGACACCGATCAGAGATCCCTCCCATGCTCAAATGGTGCTCGCGTTCGATCTTCCTTCAGGTAGTGCTCGGCCTGCTCCTCGGCGTCGCTTGCGGCCTCAGCGCCCCTGAACTCTCGCTGCAACTCAAACCCCTCGGTGACGGCTTCATCAAGCTGATCAAGATGCTTATCGGCCTGATCGTGTTCTGCGTGGTGGTCAGCGGCATCTCCGGCGCCGGCGACCTGAAGAAGGTCGGGCGCATCGGCCTCAAGTCGGTCATCTACTTCGAAGTCCTCACCACCATTGCCCTGATCATCGGCCTGGTGCTGGCGTTCAGTACTGGTATCGGCAGTGGCGCCAACATCCACCTGGACCAGCTATCGAGTGCCGACGCCAACGGCCTGGCCGAGCGTGGCCAGCATATCCACGGCGCGACTGCGTTCTTCATGGACCTGATCCCGACCTCGGTGGTGGGTGCCTTCGCCGATAATAATATTCTCCAGGTCCTGTTGTTCTCGGTGCTGTTCGGCAGCGCGCTGAACCTGGTTGGTGAAGCGGCTTCGGGCATCTCGCGGTTGATCAACGAGCTCAGCCACGTGATCTTCCGCATCATGGGCATGATCGTGCGCCTGGCGCCCATCGGCGTGTTCGGTGCCATCGCCTTCACCACCAGCAAATATGGCTTGGAATCGCTGCAGCACCTGGGCGGCCTGGTGGCGCTGTTCTACCTGACCTGCGCAGGCTTCGTGCTGCTGGTCCTGGGCACGGTGATGCGCCTGTCGGGTCTGAGGATGCTGCCCTTCATCAAGTACCTGCGCGAAGAGCTGACCATCGTCCTGGGCACCGCCTCGTCCGACGCCGTGCTGCCGCAGATCATGCGCAAGCTCGAGCACCTGGGCATCGGCAGCTCCACCGTCGGCCTGGTCATCCCCACCGGCTACTCGTTCAACCTCGATGGTTTCTCGATCTACCTGACCTTGGCCATCGTGTTCATCGCCAACGCCACCGGCACGCCGCTGGCCATGACCGACCTGCTGACCATTCTGCTGGTGTCACTGGTAACCTCCAAGGGCGCCCACGGCATTCCAGGCTCGGCCCTGGTGATCCTTGCCGCGACCCTGACCGCCGTGCCGGCGATCCCGGTGGTCGGCTTGGTGCTGGTGCTGGCGGTGGACTGGTTCATGGGCATCGGCCGGGCGCTGACCAACCTGATCGGTAACTGCGTCGCCACCGTGGCGATCGCCCGCTGGGAGCGTGATATCGACCTGGAGCGTGCGCAGAATGTGCTGGCCAACAAGCCAGGCTTCGCGCCATTGCCGCGCAAGCAGGCCAACGCCCATCAACAGGAATTCTGATTGGCCGGGGCCGGCGAAGGCGCCGGCCCCGTTAAGGAGCAACGATGCTAAGGAGCCAACCGTGATCAGCTCATCGACCGTCGTCAACTCAGTGGTGGAAAAGCTGCGCCAGGCACTGGCCCGCGGCCAGTGGCGCTCTGGCGACATGCTGCCCGGCCAGCGCGAACTGGCCGAGCAACTGGGGATCAGCCGTCCAAGCCTGCGCGAAGCGGTGACCGTGCTGGAAACTCTCGGCCTGGTGCGCTCGATGCCTGGCAAAGGCGTGCTGGTGCTCGACGCCGACGCCCTGGAACCGGCCTATGGGCACGAGGCCGTGGCCCACGCCAGCCTCGCCGATGTGCTGCAGCTGCGCTACACCCTCGAGCCTTTCATCGTCGGCCTGGTGGCCCAGTCGGCCAGCAGCAAGGACATCGGCCAACTGCGCCTGACGCTCATGGACATGCGCGAAGCCCTCGAGGCTAACGACAGCGAGGCCGGGGTAAATGCCTACATCGCCTTTCACGAAGAGCTGTTCGCCCTGACCGCCAATCCAATCTTCCAAAGCGTGGTGCAGCAGACCGGCAACGCCCTCAAGCAGAGCGCCGAGGTGCTGCGCAATTCGCCGGAACACCTGGCCGCGCGGCTGGCCGAGAACGAAGCGGTGGTGCGCGCCATCCGCGACAAGAACAGCGCCCAGGCCAGTGCCCAGATGCGTCGGCACATCCTCCAGGAAGGCCTGCGCATGGGTATGGAACTGAACATCCCGGACGATCATCCCGGGCAATGACTGAAGGAAAGCGACGATGAATGCCTGCGCCCAAGCCGCCCCTTGCCTGCCTTCCCTGCTCGCTGCCGGTGAAACCCGGCTCTCGGCCGAGCAGATCTATCCGCGCCTGTTCGACGCCATCCTCGAACAGCGCCTGCCCCCCGGCAGCGCCTTGCCCGAACAGGCCCTGGGCGATGCCTTCGGGGTCAGCCGCACGGTAATCCGTCGGGTCCTGGGGCGGTTATCGGACCAGCAGGTGATCGTCCAGCGTCCCAGCCACACCGCCCACCTTGCCGCGCCTGACCCACAGCAGGCGCGGCAGGTGCTCAGCGCCAGGCGCCTGGCCGAGACCACCCTCATCAGCCTCGCCACCCAGCGCTCGCGGCCCGCGCAGATCCGCCAATTGCGCCAGCTGGTCGAACGCGAGCGCCAGCACCACGAACAGGGCGAGCGTTGCACGGCCATTCGCCTGGGCGGCGAGTTCCACCTCAAGCTCGCCCAGATGGCCGACAACGCACCCCTGGCGCGCTTTCTCAACGGCTTGGTGCCGATGACCTCGCTGATCATCGCCCGCTACGAATCTCATGCCTGCGATCACTGTGCCTGGCAGGAGCACGCGGCAATCATCGATGCCGTGGAAGAGGGCGATGGCGAAGCGGCCCTGGCGCTGATGCACCAGCACCTGGACCGTCTCGAGGCGAAGCTCGACCTGGATCAGACGGGCCGGTGACAGTGCCGGCCTGAAGCTGCTTTTGCCGGAAGGCAGTTCTGTAACCGCGGTCCATGAACCCCACCCTATACTCAATGAACCGCGCCAGCCTCTGCACAGGGGGGCTCTGTTCTTGAACCTGCGTATCCCATTGCTTCTCTGCGTGCTTCTGACACTGTCCGGCTGCGCCAGCAAACAGCGCGCCGCCGCGCCGCCGCCGGTCATTCTGTCGCCCGCTGCCTGGCAGCAGATCGATCGGGAGGTGGTGGAGGCCTCGTTGGGTGCCACCGGTTCGGCCAGCGACTATGCCCGCCGTTCCATGCGGGTGTGGAAGGAGCGCGTGCAGCAGCGCACCGAAAGCGATTTCATTCCCTGGTTCACCGGCTACTGGACCCAGCAATGGCTGACGCTCAAGGTGGCCTGGTACAAGGCCAACAGCGGCGAAGGCCGGGAGCCGGCAGAAAAGCGCCTGGCCCTGTACCTGCAGGCGCAGTACCACGAGCGGGTCATTGAGCCGGTGGCCGAGGAGATCAATCCCGAAGGCATCCGCGACCGCGCCACCGAGCTGTACCTGCAGCTACTGGGCCAGCAGTTGCCAGCGATCATCAGCCGCTACCGCGCACCGCCCGAGCAGTTCAGCCAGCGCCTCAACCGTATCCCGGCCATCGCCCTGGGCCCGCCGGACGCGCGCAATGCCACGCTCTACCAGCTGCTGCGCGCCAAGCCGCTGCAACAGCTACCGGCCTACTCCGCCCTGCGCCAGCATTTGCACGATCAAGCGAGCAAGGAACCGGGGCAAACCCAGGTTGGGCTGTCCTCGGTAGCCACCCGCGCCAGCGAGAAACTGGGCGCCACGCTTGTCCCGCGCGGGTTCGCCAGCGCCGTGGCGGCGGCGGTCGGCAAAGCGGCAGGTTCGCTGATCTCGGTGGCGGTGGCCGGCTATGGCATGATGAGCCACGGCCGCGAGCAGCCACAGATGGTCGAGCAGCTGCGGGTGATCCTCAATGTGGCGTTGAACGAGGAGTGGCAAGGGCTCATGGAGAATCGCCAGAGCGGCGCGATGTCCGGGGTCTACTACCTGTCCGGACAGATCGAAGACAGCCTCAGGCCCGGCCCGGCGCCTGCTGCCACGCGGCGCGAGCCCTTGTTGATCCGTCTGCCGGCCGGGGTGCCTTGAGCAGGCGGCGCGTGCGTTGGTCAGCGCATTGGCGGAGCGATAGGCCACTCCCACCGTCCGTCTAGTTTGCGCCAAGAAGCGCAAGCCGTGCCTCAAGCCTTTTTCCTGCCGAGCCGATATCCGTACTGACAGGTGCTGCCATCACGTCATGAGCGCATGGCGCCCTCCCTCTAAAATGGCTCAAGGTCTGGAAACATGAACCTGAAGTTCCGCCACAAGATTCTCCTCAGCGCCTGCGGCGTCGTCGTCCTGGCATTCGCCCTGTTCACCCTCTACAACGATTACCTGCAGCGCAGCACCATCGCCCAGAACCTCGAATCGTCGGTGCGCCAGTCCGGCGCGCTGACCGTCAGCAGCGTGAAGAACTGGATGAGCGGACGCATCCTGGTACTGGAAAACCTCGCCCAGGACATCGCCCAGCAAGGCGCCGGCGACAACCTGGCTGGCCTGGTCAACCAGCCGTCCTACACCGGCAACTTCCTGTTCACCTACCTGGGCCAGGCGAACGGCGCGTTCACCCAGCGTCCCGACGCCGCCATGCCGGCCGGCTACGACCCACGCCAGCGCCCCTGGTACAGCGCCGCCGTGTCGGCCCGCCAGCCGGTGCTGACCCCGCCCTACCAAGGCGCCGTCGGTGGCCTGATGGTGACCATCGCCATCCCGGTGATAGCCAAGACCAGCAACGACCTGATCGGCGTGGTCGGTGGTGACCTGACCCTGGACACGTTGACCGAGATCATCAACGCCGTGGACTTCGGCGGCATCGGCCACGCCTTCCTCGTCGACCGCGACGGCCAGGTCATCGTCAGCCCCGACAAGCAGCAGGTGATGAAGAACCTCAAAGACCTCTACCCAGGCAGCGCACTGAGTGTCGGGGCGGGGATGCAGGAGGCGACCCTCGATGGCCAGGAGCGGATCATCTCCTTTGCCCCGGTCGAAGGCCTACCCTCCGCGCAGTGGTACATCGGCCTGTCCATCGACAAGGACAAGGCCTACGCCGCCCTTGGGCAGTTCCGTACTTCGGCCATCATTGCCATGCTCATTGCCGTGGCCGCCATTGTCGGCCTGCTGGGCTTGCTGATCCCGGTATTGATGCGCCCGCTCACCACGATGGGCCGTGCCATGCAGGACATCGCCGAAGGTGAAGGCGACCTGACCCGCCGCCTGGCGGTAACGAACAAGGATGAGTTCGGCGAGCTGGCGACCGCGTTCAACCGCTTCGTCGAGCGTATCCATACCTCGATCACCGAGGTGTCCTCGGTGACGCGCCAGGTGCATGACCTGTCGGAACGGGTGATGAGTGCGTCCAACGCCTCGATCAGCGGCTCCGAGGAGCAGAGCATGCGCACCAACAGCGTCGCCGCGGCGATCAACCAGCTCGGCGCGGCCACCCAAGAGATTGCCCGCAACGCTGCCGACGCCTCGCAGCATGCCAGCGGCGCCAGCGAGCAGGCCAACGACGGTCGGCAGGTGGTCGAGCAGACCATCGCCTCGATGGCCGCGCTGTCGCAAAAGATCAGCGAGTCATGCCAGCAGATCGAAACGCTCAACACCAGCACCGACGACATTGGCCAGATCCTCGACGTGATCAAGGGTATTTCTCAGCAGACCAACCTGCTGGCCCTCAACGCCGCCATCGAAGCGGCGCGCGCGGGTGAAGCCGGACGCGGCTTTGCCGTGGTCGCCGACGAAGTGCGCAACCTGGCCCACCGGACCCAGGAGTCGGCCGAAGAGATCCACCGCATGATCACCACCCTGCAGGTCGGTTCGCGCGAGGCGGTGCATACCATGAACGCGAGCCAGGTCTCCAGCGAGCAGAGCGTGCAGGTCGCCAACCAGGCGGGCGACCGCCTGACCAGCGTGACCCAGCGGATCGGCGAGATCGACGGCATGAACCAGTCGGTGGCCGCCGCCACCGAGGAGCAGACGGCCGTGGTCGAAAGCCTGAACCTGGACATTACCCAGATCAACGTGCTCAACCAGCAAGGCGTGTCACACCTCAACGAAACCTTGCGCCACTGCGATGCGCTGAGCCAGCAGGCCGGACGCCTGAAGCAATTGGTGGGGAGTTTCAGGATCTGATGATGACGTCGGCGGGCCGATCGCGTTGGTAATGCGTGATCTGCTTACCGACGACTCATCCTGGTTATAACCTAATAACGAACAAGTCTATTTCGCTATAAAAAAACCTTTATGCTGGCAGCCATCCGATCACGGGCATGTTGGGCGTCGAGTAGCGTATGGATGTAGGTTCTTTCGGTTTCACCCTGGCGGGACTGGTTGTGGGTTTCATCGTCGGTATGACTGGCGTCGGCGGCGGTTCGCTGATGACCCCTATCCTGCTCTGGTTTGGCATCAATCCGGCCACGGCGGTGGGCACCGACCTTCTCTATGCCGCCATCACCAAGGCCAGTGGCGTCTGGGTGCATGGTCGCAACAAGAACATCGACTGGAAGATCACCGGCCTGCTGAGCCTGGGCAGCGTCCCGGCTGCCGCGCTGACGCTGTGGTTCCTCAGCACCCTGCACACCGACACCTCGGCACTCAACGCGGTCATCAAGCAAGGCCTGGCGGTGGTGCTGATCCTTACGGCCCTGGCAATCCTGTTCAAATCACGCCTGCAGGCCTTCGCCAACAAGCATGCTGGCGATCATTACCATCTCAGCGACCGCACCCTCGCTGTCCTCACCGTGCTGACCGGCGTGGTGCTTGGCATCATGGTCACCCTGACCTCGATCGGCGCGGGCGCTCTGGGTACCGTGGCGCTGTTCCTGCTGTACCCGTTCCTGGTCACCCGCCGGCTGATCGGTACCGAGATCGCCCACGCCGTGCCGCTGACCCTGGTCGCCGGCCTTGGCCATGCCAGCATGGGCAACATGGACTGGTCGTTGCTGGGCTATCTGCTGCTCGGTTCGCTGCCTGGCATCTACATGGGCAGCCACCTGACCGGCCGCATCTCCGACAGCGTGCTGCGACCGTGCCTTGCGGCGATGCTGCTGTTGATTGGCTACAAGCTGGCGTTCTGACTGCGGCGTAAGTGTCATGAGGGTTGTTGAGTCGCCTATTAGCGATCACTCCCCTCTTCCCGCACAGGCTCGTCAATCTGGCCAAGCCTCAATCGCCACTGCCCAGTGAAGCTCAGCTCGAGCCGCGACAACGGTGGTACGTCGATACGCTGAAAGCTGGCCAACGGGCAGCCGAGCACCTGCACCATCGCGGCGCGGATAACGAAGGGGTGGGTCACCGCCCACCAGTCTCCCGGCAGGTCAAAAGACTGCAGCCAGGCGCCAACTCGCTGGCACAGCGCGGCAATGGACTCGCCGCCATGGGGCGCGGCCTCCGGTTCGGCCAGCCATTGCGCCAGGCTTTGCGGTTCGTGCGCCTGCAGGTGCTTCAGAGCGATGCCACGCCAGCGACCGAGGGCGCAATCCGCAAGCCTGGGGTCGACCTGGGCAGTCGCTGCGAAGAGCGCCGCGGTCTCCCGCGTCCGCCGCTCCGGAGCCGTCAGCAGCGCGATACCCGAAGGCTGAGGCACGCTGGCTCCCCTTGGCAGGATGCCATCGTCCTCAGCGTGAAAACGCCCCACTTTCTGCGCCTGGGTCTGGGCGTGGCTGACAAGGGTCAAGCGAATAGCCTTCACCGTAATGGCGCTCCTGTCCTGATCATTCGTGCGGGTCCAGTAGTGGCCATCTTATCCCGGACACTGCGTTAGGTTTTTTCAGATTATGAAATAGCCAATGCGTGCCAGGCTTCGCATGATGGAAATGCAAAAAACCGTTCCTCGTCATGATCCGCGTCGTTCAGAATCGCTTCTGATGGAGGCGTCTATGCCACCCACTTCCTGTAGGATGTTTACCCCAAAATTGTCTGCACCAAGGTGCGTCATTCCTCACATCTTGCTGCGAGTACCTTTTGATGCCCAACGCATCCGAAAAACCCCTCTGCCCCTTGCTGGCCGCCCTGCGCCAAGGCACCGCCGCGTGTCATCGCGCGCTGGAGGCGCGCCTGCCGTTCTTTGACGAGCACTTCGACCACCGCGCCTACCAACGCCTGCTCGCGGCCTACTATGGCTTCCATGCGCCGCTGGAACAGGCGCTGGCCGGCCGTCTGCCAGCGCTGGACCCGCAACGCCGGGCCAAGGCCCCGGCCCTGATCAACGACCTGCAGAACCTCGGGCTGAGCGCCAGTCAAATCGATGCCTTGCCCCTGTGCCAGGCGCTGCCGCGGTTCACCAGTGATGCCCAGGCCCTGGGCGTCATGTACGTGCTGGAGGGCTCCACCCTGGGCGGGCAGGTCCTCAAGCGGGCCATGGCCGAGCGCCTGGCCATCGGCACCGCCAATGGTGGCGCCTTCCTGGATGTCTATGGACCAGAGACGGGCGCGCTCTGGCGCAGTTTCCTCCGCTTTCTCGAGCATGCCGCCCTCTCGCCCGCGGAACAGGAACGCGCGGTTCAGGCGGCTATCGACACGTTCGCACGCTTCGAGCACTGGCTCGCCAGCCGGGAGGTACTGCTGTGACAGCAGGTAACGACGACACTTTCGACCAACTCCTGGCCAACTGCGCCCATGAGCCGATCCAGTACCCGGGGGCGATCCAGCCCCATGGCGTGCTGATGACCCTCGGCGAGCCAAACCTTGAGATCGTCCAGATCAGCGCCAACGTCGGCGAGCTGCTGGGCCTTGCGGCCGAGCAGGCGCTGGGCAAGTCGCTCACCGCCTTGCTCGGCGCGCGCTTGGCCAGACAGGTGCGCGCGGTAGTCGAGCAGGACCTGGACGAAGACCTGCAGCCCCTGACCCTGAAAGTCCACGGCCGTGTCTTCGAAGGCGTCCTGCACCGTCACGAAGGGCTGCTGATCTTCGAGATGGAGGTGCTCGCCCGTGGCAACAACGACCCGCACAGCCACCTCAACCGCCTGCTGCAACGCCTGCAGACGGCGCGCAACCTGAACGAGCTGTACGACTTGAGCGTACGTGAGATCCAGGCCCTGACCGGCTACGACCGGGTGCTGATCTACCGCTTCGAGGAGCAAGGCCACGGCCAGGTCATCGCCGAGGCCTCAAGCCCCGGCATGGAGCTGTTCAAGGGCCTGTACTTCCCGGCCTCGGACATTCCCCCGCAGGCGCGCAAGCTGTACCAGAGCAACTGGCTGCGGATCATCCCCGACGCCGCCTACGTGCCTGTGCCGATCGTCCCGGCCATGCGCCCGGACACCGACAGGCCGCTGGACCTGAGCTTCGCCACCTTGCGCAGCGTGTCGCCGATCCATTGCCAGTACATGCAGAACATGGGCGTGCTGTCGTCGATGAGCATCTCACTGATCAGCGAGGGCAAGCTCTGGGGACTGATCAGCTGCGGCAACCGCGCGTCCCTGCATGTGCCCAGCAGCCTGCGCAGCGCTTGCAAGACCATCGGCCAAGTGCTGTCGCTGCAGATCAGCGCGCTGGAGGCGCTGCAACTTTCTGCCCAGCGCACGGCCAAGCTCGACACCCTGGCGCAGCTCGGCCAGGCCATGCAGGACAGCCAGGGCAGTGTGTTCGATGGCCTGGCCACGCAGCCGCAACGGCTCATGGACCTGGTCGGCGCCAACGGGGTGGCAATTCTGGACGGCACGCAACTGCGCACTGCCGGCCTGTGTCCCGACCCGCAGCAGATCCGCGACCTGCACCAGTGGATCGAGGATCAGGGCGCACCGGTGTTCGCCTGCGACGCGCTCGGCAGCGCCTATCCGCCGGCCACTGACTACCGCGCCTTGGCCAGCGGCGTCCTGGCCCTGTCCTTGCCCAAGCCCGTCACCAACGGCATCCTCTGGTTCCGTCCGGAGGTCAAGGAAACCCTCAGCTGGAGCGGTGACCCGAGCAAGCCGCTGCACCTTGAGCATTCGCCGAATGGCCTACGCCTGCGGCCGCGGACCTCGTTCGAGATCTGGAAGGTGGAGATGGAAGGCATCTCGCGGCCGTGGACCCATGGCGACCAGTTCGCCGCCAACGACCTGCGCCGCTGCGCGCTGGAAATCGACCTGAGCCATCAGGTGCTCAAGGAACAAGCTGCGGTGCGCGCCCGTGACGAGCTGGTGGCCGTGGTCTCCCACGACCTGCGCAACCCCATGACGGTGATCTCCATGCTCTGCGGGATGCTGCAGAAGTCGTTCAGCGCCGATGGCGCCAACGCTTCGCGGCGTATCTCTTCGGCGATCAGCACCATGCAGCAGGCCACCAGCCGCATGAACGTGCTGCTCGACGACCTGCTCGACACCTCACGGATCGAGGCCGGGCGCTACACCATCGTCGCCAAGCCATTGAACGTGAGCCAGATCTTCGAGGAAGCGCACACCCTGCTGGCACCCCTGGCGAGCAACAAGTCCATCGAACTGTCGTTCCATGCCGAGCCCGGCCTGCACATCCATGCCGACCCCGAGCGGCTGTTCCAGGTGCTGTCGAACCTGATCGGCAACGCCATCAAGTTCACCGGCGCCGATGGCAAGGTGGGGGTCACGGCGACAGCCGAAGGTGAACACATCGCCTTCACCGTGCGCGACACGGGCAAAGGCATTCCTGCCGAGCAGCTGCCGCATGTCTTCGAACGCTACTGGACGGCCCGCGACGGCAACCCCAGTGGCACCGGGCTAGGCCTGTACATTTCCCAGGGCATCATCAAAGCGCACGGCGGGTTGATCGAGGCGCAGAGCCAATCAGGCAAGGGCAGCACATTCCACTTCACCCTGCCCAGGCATCACGAGGCGGCGCAGCGCTGACAGGCCTCACACCAACGGCAGCATCAGCCCCCAACCTACCACCGCCGCGCCAAGCCAGACGGCGAACCGCGGTACATAGGGCAGCAGCATGACCAGCGTCAGCCCGGCCAGGGAAATCACCCCGAACCAACCGACCGGGCCCATGGCCCAGCCCCAGGCCGCCACGCACAGCAGGAAGCTGACCCCCAGCGCGCTCCAGCCCAGCACCCGCAGCCCCTTGCGTTGCCAGGGCGCGCAGGGTTTGCCCCAGACCTGTTTATAATGGCGCTCCAGCCCCTGGCACAGCGCCAGCATCCCGCTGTAGGCGAACAACAACCCGCCCATGAACATCATCACCATTACCTGGCCTCCACTGTCTTGGCGCGAGCGCGCGCTGTGACCGGTTGATGTGCGGCCGCGGCGCAGCGCCATGCGGCCAATGCCAGCAATACCCCCAACAGCAGGCTGCTCAGTTCCAGGACAATCCGCAGGCGGTCGGCGATTTCGGTGAACGCGCCGAGCAGCCCCAATCCGCCACACAACACGGCCGCCAGTCCCAGTTGCTCGACCCAGGCCTGCCGCGCCGGGCGCACCCAGGCATGCAGGAACGACAGTGACCACAGCCCGAAGAACGCGCGCAGCTCCCAGCTTTCGCGGTGCGCCAGGTCGACCGGCAGCAGGCGGCTGGCCCAGAGCAGCCCGATGCATGCCACCAGGACCCCAGCCACAACGCCGACGTTGAAGACCTCGGCCAAGCGGTACCAGCGCCGCGCCGTAACATCAGCCGTGGCGCTGGCATATTTGCGGCCACGCTTGACGCAGAACAGCACCAGGCCGCTGGCGATCATCACGCAGCTGACCAGCCCGCAGACGAAGTACAGCCAGCGCATGAAATAGCCACCGAACTGGGCGAAGTGCAGGCCGGTCATCACCCGCTGGGTCAGCGGCGCCGGTTGCAGCGCTGGCACATCGCTGAGCAGCTTGCCGCTGACGCCATCGAAGACCAGGGCCTGGCCCTTGCTCAAGGCGATGCGGTTGCCCAGCTCCGGACGGAGCTCCACCCGCGCCCCAGCCGTGTTCGGGTTGCGGATGTTCAACCCGCTGATCGGCCCCAGGCGCGCTTGGGCCTGGGCCAGCAGCGGCGCCAGCTCGACCAGCTGGCCGGGCTGCCTGGCCGCCTGGCGTGGCTGTTCAAGGCGGGCATTGCCCTGGGCCTGGAAATAGGCGCGGGTGTCGCCGGCAAACAGGGTGTCGACCGCAGCGGGCATGTAGATCAGCATGAAGATCACCAGCCCCGTGTAGGTGATCATCAGGTGGAACGGCAGCAGCAACACCGCGCTGGCGTTATGCAAGTCGAGCCAGGAGCGCTGCCCCTTGTCTGGCCGGAAGGTGAAGAACTCCTTGAAGATCTTCTTGTGGATGACGATGCCGGTGACCAGGCCCGCGAGCATCACCAAGGCCAGCGCGCCGACCACGAAGATGCCCCAGTTGCGCGGCAGGTTGAGGGTGAAGTGGAAGCGGAAGAAGAAGTTGCCGCCAACGCTTTCGCGCACCTGCACTACCTCGCCGGTCTGCGGGTCGAGCTGCACACCGCCGCCATGGCGACGATCGCCGGTGGACACGCGCAAGCCCGGGGAGCGCTCGGTGGGCAGGCTGATGCCCCAGTTGCTGGCGGTCGGGTGGTGTTCCTGCAGGTAGGCCACGGCGCGCTCTGCCGCCTGCGCGGGTGTTACCTGGGTAGTAGGAATCTCCGGGTGCATCCAGTGGTCGATTTCCTTGTCGAACACCGCCAGGGTGCCGGTGACGAAAATCGCATACAGCAACCAGCCGAAGATCAGCCCGGCCCAAGTGTGCAACCAGGACATCGATTGGGTGAAGGTCTTGCTCTTCATGTCATACGCCCCCTGCCTGCGGCCAGAACGCCACCAGCGCCAATGGCCCGGCCAGTGCCACCGCCGCCCAGGCCCGCCAGGCATCGCGACTGGCAAAGGCCCAGAGGATCGCCGCGGTGTAGAACACGAACGCCGGCAACGTGGCGACGATCACCGCATCGCTGGGCGACAGCGGCAGCACACGGGCCAGGAAGGCGGTGACCGCATAGGTGAACAGGTAGCCGCCGAGCAGCGCCGCGGCGCTGCGCGACAGGATCGACAACCAGGCAGGTGCAGTCTTGATCATTCGAAGGTCCTTTTGGGTGTTCATGCCATCGGCAGGCGCAGGTTCAGGCGCAGGCCAGGTTGGAGGTTCTCGGCCCAGAGCTCGCCGCCCTGCAGTTGCACGCGACAACGGGCGATGCTCAGGCCCAGGCCGAAGCCGTCGCCACCGGGACGGGCGGCGTCCAGCCGGGTGAAGGGCTGGAAGATGCGCTCCAGGGCTGCCTGGGACACGCCAGGGCCCTGGTCGTCGATCCACAGGTGCCAGTGGTCGGCGTGGCGTTGTCCGCCCAGGCTGACCTGGCCACCCACCGGCGAATGGCGGATGGCATTGCTCACGATGTTCTCCATCGCCTGGGCCAGGCCATTGAGGTGACCGCGCACCCTGCAGTCGGGCGCCAGCGTGGTGGGCATCTGTTCCGGCTGCCAGCCGCTCTCGAAGCAGGCGTTCTCGCGCACCACTTCCCACAACGCATCCACCTCGACGACATCGGCCGCCAGCTGCGGCCGCACGTTATCCAGCCAGACCAGCTCAAGCGTGTCGTCGACCAACTGGAGCATGCCTTGCACTTCGCGCAGCAGGCGATCACGCAGGACGGTGCAATCGCTCTCGTTCTCCGCCGCCATGTGCAAGCGCGCCAGGGGTGTGCGCAGTTCATGGGAAAGGTCGGCGAGCAGCCGCTGTTGCAGCACCACGGTCTGCTCCAGGCGCTCGGCCATGTGGTCGAAGGCCCGGCCCAGGTCGCCCAGCTCATCCTGGCGGCGGCTGATCACCGGGTCGACGCGGGTCGCCAGGCGATCGGCACGCAGGGCATTGGCCTGGGCGCGCAGGTGCGCCAACGGGCCGATCAGCACGCGGTACAAGAGCACGCCCACCAGCAGCGCCAGCACACCGGGCAACAGGCCGTGGACCAGCACCTGCAGCAGCAGTGGCAAGGTGGAAGGCATGTAGCGCTGCGGCAATTGGAGTACCAGCGTGCCCGGCACCGACGGCAGCGGCACGCCAATGGCCGGCAGTTCGACCGAGCGCTGGCTCATCGGCCAGTCCACCTCCCTCATGAACGTCACGTAGCGCCGTTGGGCCGGGGTGAGTGGCTGGCTACTCAGTGACTCGAGCTGCGCGCCGATTACCAGGGCCCAACCGCCCTCGCGGCGCTGCAGCTCACTGATCCAGCGGTCGACGCCAGCGCGCCCTGCCTCCTGCCACGCCGCCTGCGCCTCGGCGGCATAGCCGCGCAGGACCTGGCGGGCTTGCTGGCTCAGGTGGTTGCTCTGGCGCTCCAGGTGCGCGCCGCTGTAGCGGCTGAGCCAGATCAGCAGCAGGCAGAAGACGATCAGCAGCACGCAGAGCCTCCACAACAGGGAGTGACGGCCAGGAAGGCGCAGGGTTGATAGTGGGTTCACGGTTCACCTTGACTATCCAGGGGCGCCGCACCGTGGCGGCTTGCTCGCCGCTTCTGCTTCCGGTGCATGCCCGACACAAGAAAGCTGCCCTTGCTCGGTCGATGCGTAACCGAGCAAGGGCAGCCGGGGTACCGCTGGGTCAGGTCAGAACGAGATGTTCAGTGCGGCGAATACCGCGCGGCCTGGCTGGTTGTAGGTGTTGGCGCCCGCGCTGCTGGCGTTGCCACCGCGATAGATCTGCTTGTCGAACACGTTGTTCACGCCCAGGCGCACGTCGTAGTGTTCGTTGAACTTGTAGCCGGCGCTGACATCGACCAGGCCGTAGGCTTCGACGTCCTGCTGGGCCTGCTCGTCGTAGCTTTCCTGGGTGCGGTAGTTGTAGGTCGGCGACTTCTGCCTGCCGTAGTAGGTACCGGCCAGCTGGAACGACAGCTGCTCGGTGGCGCGCCAGTCCAGGGTGGTGTTGACGGTATACTCGGGCACCACGCTCAGCGGCTCGCCGGTGTCGCGGTTGTCGTTGTTGAGCATCCAAGTCAGGTTGGTGTTCCAGTCCAGCGATGGGGTCAGCTCGATGAAGAAGTTGCCTTCCACGCCTTCGACCAGCGCCTTGCCGGCGTTTTCCCATTGGGTCACGCGGCGGCCGCCGTTGACGTCGGTGACCACGTCGGTGCCACCGATGATCTTGTTCTTGTAGTCATTGCGGAAGTAGGTCGCGCTGGTACGCCAGGTGCCGCGGTCGTACAGCAGACCGATTTCCTTGTTGACGCTGGTTTCCGGATCGAGGTTGGCGTTGCCCTGCAGGTAGCAGCCGCCGTTGTTGGTCTGCTGCACGCTGCAACCGTTGCCACGGCTGTAGAGCAGGTAGTTGGGGTTGTACTGGTACAGGTTCGGCGTCTTGTAGGCACGCGCGATGCCGCCCTTGACGGTCAGCTCGTCGGTGAGCTTGTGCGACAGGTTCAGGCTCGGGCTGAGGTTGTCGCCGAACGCTTCGTGATGGTCCAGGCGCAGGCCAGGGGTGATGGTGGTATCGCCGATGACGATGTTGTCCTCGGCGAACAGCGCGTAGCTCTTGGCCGACATCTTCGTGTCACTACGGTCGAAGCCTGGGATCACGTCACCGGGGTTACCCGTGGGATCGAAGCTCTGCGCGCGGAACGAGCCCTGGTCGTTGAGTACCTCGTAAAGGTACTCGCCGCCGAGGGTCAGCACGTGGTCGGTGTTGCCCAGGGTCAGCGGCAGGTTCACTTCGCTAGAAAGGCGAGTATTGCGCAGGCGCGACATGTCGGCGCCGGAGTCGTTGATCGCGCCTTCCGGGCCACCGGCCAGGCCTTCGTTCAGGCGCCAGTTGCGCACGTACTCATACGACAGCGAGGTCCTGGTCGAACCCCAGGCGAAATCGCCCAGGTGGGTAAGGTCATAGGTGCTGCGCTGCATGATGTTGGTCTCCTTGCCGTACAGGCTGGAGATCAGGTCAAGGTTGCCGCCGGCGTTGCTGTTCATGGTGTCGCCGGCGTAGAGGTTGCCCTGCCGGCTGTAGCCGCTGCTCAGCTCCAGGCGGTGCTCGTCGTTGAGTTTCCAGCTCAGCAGGCCGTTGATGTCCTTGTTGCGTACCCCTTCGCGCCCCCCGGCCAGCGCGCTGCTGGCGTGCTCGGCGTTGATGTCCAGGTCGTCGGCATCGGTCTTGGCCAGGCCACCGTAAAGCCGGAACGACAGGTCGTCGGTCAGGCCGCCGCTGAGGTTGAAGTTGGCGCGGCGGCTGGCGCCCTCGGCGCTGTCTTCAGGCAGGACGGTGAACAGGCTGACATTGCCCTTGAGCTCCTGGGTTGGACGCTTGGTGATGATGTTGACAACCCCGCCCATGGCGCCGGAGCCATAGCGCGCCGCGGCCGGGCCACGGAGGATCTCGATACGCTCCACAGCCTCGGCTGGCACCCAGTTGGTTTCGCCACGGGTATCGCGGTCGCCGTTCCAGCCATAGCGCACCGCGTTGCGAGCGCTGGACGGCTTGCCATCAATGAGGATCAGGGTGTTTTCCGGGCCCATGCCGCGCAGGTCGATCTGGCGGTTGTTGCCGCGCGCGCCGCTGGCGCTGTTGCCGGACAGGTTGACGCCCGGCTCGCGGCGGATGATGTCGGAGAGGTCGTTGGCCGGCGGGCGGCGCTTGATGTCCTCGGCAGTGATGATCGACGACCCCAGCGCCTGGCGCGCTTCCTGTTCGGCGGTAACCCGGGTGCTCTCGATCACCAGGGCGCTGTCGCTGACCGGAATTTCCAGCACCTCACTGGATGGCACGTCTTCAGCATGGACCGAGGTCGCGACCATGGCCGGCGATGCCAGCGCGACAAAGGCCCAGGCCAGGCTATTGGGTGAGGTTGTGGACTGCATTTCTACGTCTCCGTGTATTCATGAGCAAAAGGCAAAGGCCGGCGTCGACAAGCCAGCAAGCCGATGCCCACTGGCCTCAAGCGCTGCTTGGGGTAGCCACAGGGACGGTAAATATAGTGATTCTCAAATAGGTTTAAATCTTATTTACGAAATTTACATCTTGCCGGGGAACTCGGTGCAATTACCGTAACGCCGTGCCGCGCACCGGCATTTGGTAATGCTCTGTGCGCGGCACGCAGCCGATGGGTTGGACAATCCCCTACCGGGATAGCATCGACTACGTGACCCGTTGCCAGCAGGGCCATGTAGCGTTCTGACGTTCACATTGCCGCTTAACCGGCCAGGACCGCTTGCACCACACACTCGGCCATGGCCCGGCGGGTCTGCAGGGTGGCGCTGCCCAGGTGCGGTTGCAGCACCACGTTGTCCAGCGCCAGCAGCGCTTCGGGCACTTGCGGCTCGTGCTCGAACACATCCAGCGCGGCACCACCGAGCCGCCCGTCGACCAGACGCTCCACCAGTTGCGCTTCATCGATCACGCTGCCGCGGGCGACATTGACGATCACCCCCTGTGGCCCCAGTGCATCAAGCACCCGCGCGTCGACCAGGTGGCGCGACGCCGGTCCGCCAGCGGCGGCGACAATCAGGATGTCGCTGGCCTCGGCCAGCGCACCCAGGTCGTCATGGTAGGCATAGGGACAGTCCATCAGCGGTCGCCGATTGTGGTAGGCCAGGCTGACCCCGAAGGGTTGCAAGCGCTCGGCGATCGCCCCACCGATCTTGCCCAGCCCGAGAATCCCGACCCGCTGCCCGCGCAGGCTGGTACCCAGCAGCGGGAAGCCTCCCTCACGCCAACGCCCGTCACGGACGAAGCGGTCCGCCAGGCAAACCTGACGCAGCAGCGCCAGTACTAGCGCAACAGCCTGGTCGGCCACCGCATCGGTGAGGATGTTATCGGTGGTGACGATACGAATGCCCCGGACACGCGCCTGCTCCATATCGATCCTGTCGGTGCCTACGCCGTTGACCGCGACCCGTTCCAGGTTCGGCAGGCTGGCCATGAGTTGCGGATCCACCCCCTCCCCGCCATTGGTGACCAGTATCCTGAAGCGCTGCGGATGGTCGCCCAGTAGCGCCTGTTGCTCGGCCCGGCTGTGCGCACGGACCAGATGGAAATGCTCGGCCAGCCGCGCCTCATATGGCGCGAGCAAGGGTGCCAGCATCAGCAGTTCAGCTTTCATCGATGCTCCTTAATTGGCCTGACGCCAGGTCCCTGGTACAGAGAATCATGCCGTCTCCAGCTTGAGACCGGCGGCCGACTCGCTGTCACCGCGGCTGAGCATCGCTGCCGGAATCGACAGGATCAACAGCCCGCTGACGAACAGGCACAAGCCCAGCACATAGGTGCCGTTGTTGATGTTGCCAGTGAGTTCCTCTGCCACTGCGGTAATCATCGAACCGGTGAAACCGGAGAGGTTGCCGATGGCATTGATCATGCCTATCCCGGCGGCTGCGGCAACGCCGGACAGCACGGTACCGGGCAACGTCCAAAAGATTGGCATGAGGCTCAGGATCCCGGAGGCGGCGACGCTGAGGAAGATCACCGAAAGCACCAGGTTGTCAGCGAACAAAGCGCTGAGGATCAGGCCGCAACCGCCGATGAAGGCCGGGATCGCGGCATGCAGGCGACGCTCGCCAGTACGGTTGGAGTGGCTGGCGTTGAGCAGCATGGCCACTACCGCCACACCATAGGGGATGGCGGTCAGCAGGCCAATTTCAAGGCTGCTGGTGATGCCGGCGCTCTTGATGATCGAGGGCATCCAGAAGGCCAGGCCATAGAAGCCGGTATTGAAGGTCAACAGGATGAACACCAGCAACCAGACCCGCGGGTTGAAGAACACCTCGCTCAGGCGCGAAGCCTTGCCGTGGTTGTCCTGCTGCAGGTTGGCCTTGAGCAGTTGCTTCTCTTCGGCCGACAGCCAGTGGGCCTTGTCGATGCTGTCGCACAGGCAGGTGAACACCACGACCGCCATGATTACCGAGGGGATGCCTTCGATCAGCAGCATCCACTGCCAGCCGGCCATATCGTGCCAGCCATTGAGGCGGGTCATCAGCCAGCCGGAGAGCACGCCGCCCAGGGTCAGACTGATCGGCATGGCGATCAGGAACCCCGACATTACACGGCTCTGCCGTTGGGTCGGGAACCAGTAGTTCAGGTACAGGATCACGCCTGGGAAGAAACCGGCTTCACAGATCCCGAGCAGAAAACGCAGCACATAGAACATGGTGCTGGCCTCGACCTGAAACAGCTTGGCCAGCGGCACGGTAAAGGCCACAGCCATCGAAATGATCGCCCAGGTGAGCATGATCCGGGCAATCCAGAAACGTGCGCCGTAACGGTGCAGCAGCAGGTTGCTCGGCACCTCGAACAGGAAATAGCCCCAGAAGAACACGCTGGCGCCCAGGGCGTAGACGGTGTTGCTGAACTGCAGGTCGTTGAGCATGTCCAGCTTGGCGAAACCGATGTTGACTCGATCCAGGTAGGCGGCCATGTAGCAGAGCAGCAGAATCGGCAGGATACGCAGAATGACCTTGCGGTAGGTGCGGTCTTCGAAGTCCGGATCTCGGGACAATGAGGTCTGGGTGTGCATTTGAGTGACCCTTGGGCATGTTGGCATGCCTGATTGTTGTTATTGATCGGATACCGGGCGCCAGGCGCCCGGTAGTGTAGCGGTCAGTGGATCGGGTCGCGGCTAGGCTGGCCATCGACCAGGCGCATCAGGCCCAACGGGTTGGCATCGTGCAGTGCCGGTGGCAGCAGCGCCTCGGGGAAGTTCTGGTAGCACACAGGACGCAGGAAGCGATCGATCGACAACGTACCGACTGAAGTGCCACGGCTGTCGGAGGTAGCCGGGTACGGGCCACCGTGAACCATCGCGTCGCAGACCTCGACACCGGTCGGGTAGCCATTGATCAACAGGCGTCCAGCCTTGTGCTCCAGCAGCGCCACCAGGTCGGTGGCCTGGACAAGCTCGCCTGGCTCGCCGAGCAGGCTGGCGGTCAACTGGCCACCGAGGGCCTGGAGGGCTTGGAGCAATTGCGCATGGTCGGTCAGTTCGACCACGACGGTGGTAGGCCCGAAGACCTCCTCCTGCAGCAGCGGCTCGGCATCGAGCAAGCATTGCGCATCGGCCTGGAACAGTTGTGGCCAGGCCTGGTTGCCCTGCTGGTCGGCACCCGCCAGGTGCTGAACGCCGGAGTGCGCCTTGAGTTCGGCCACGCCATGGGTGTAGCTGCGCAGGGTTCCGGCGTTGAGCATGGTCTGGGGGGATTGGTCGGCGATCTGCGCCCGCAGTTGCTCGACGAAGACACTGAACTCGGGCGAGCGGATGCCCAGCACCAGGCCCGGATTGGTGCAGAATTGCCCGCAACCGAGAACCACCGAGGCTGCGAGTTCGCGAGCAATGGCCTCCCCGCGTACGGCCAGGGCCTGGGGCAGGACAATCACCGGATTGATGCTGCTCATCTCGGCAAACACCGGGATCGGTTGTGGCCGTGCAGCAGCCAGATCACACAGGGCACGGCCGCCCTTGAGCGAGCCGGTGAAGCCCACGGCCTGAATGGCGGGGTGCTTGACCAATGCTTCGCCAACGCCGGAACCGAAGATCATGTTGAACACACCGGCCGGCATCGCGCAGCGCTCGGCGGCACGCAGAATCGCTTCGGCCACCCACTCGGCTGTGGCCATGTGGCCGCTGTGGGCCTTGAATACCACTGGACAGCCGGCGGCCAATGCCGCCGCGGTGTCGCCGCCGGCCGTGGAAAATGCCAGCGGGAAGTTGCTGGCGCCGAATACAGCGACCGGTCCCAGGCCCATGCGGCACTGGCGAATGTCCAGGCGCGGTAATGGCTGGCGCTCGGGCTGAGCGCGGTCGATGCGCGCACCCAGGAAGTCGCCATGGCGCAGCACCTGGGCGAACAGCCGCAGTTGGCCACTGGTGCGGCCTCGCTCGCCCTGGATGCGGGCGGCCGGCAGTGCGGTTTCACGGCAGACGGTCTGGATGAAGTCCTCGCCCAAGGCGTCCAGCTCGCTGGCGATGGCGTCGAGGAATTCGGCGCGGCGCTGCGGCGCCAGCGCGCGGAACTGCGGGTACGCTGCGGCAGCAGCCTGGGCAGCGGCCTCCACTTCCTCGGCGGTGGCCTGCTGGAAGGCAATAGGCAATGGCTCGCCTGTGCTGGCATCGATGCTGCGCAAGGTCTGGTTGCCGGCAGCGCTGCGGCGCCCCCCAATAAAGTTGTGACCAGCGTGTTGAGTCATGGACGCTCCTGGAACTCGTTGAAAAGACTGGTCGCTAATCTAGGCAGGCGAGCGATTCTTTCCCAATGGCATTTGTGGATCGAGCGATAACGACAGGCTATCGAAAACCGTCGCTGCGTCCACGGCCCTTACGGGCATCGGCCATGAGGATCTGCGCGAACTCCAGGGCCGAGCCGACGAGCGGCTCGCCTTTGCGGGTGAGGATGCCGTAGTCCTGCGGCACCAGATGCAATGGTGTATCGAGCGTGCGCAACAATCCGCTGCGCAGGTGAGGCTCGACCATCGCCTGCGGGAGCATGCCGATCATCGGGCCACCCTGCAGCACATTGAGGAAGGTCTGGGTGGAGATGGTGTCGATGGTGTTGCGTGGCACGGCCACGCCTGCTTCTGCGAAGGCGCGCTCCATTCGCCCGCGGATCGGCGTGCCTTTGGGGTAGAGGATCCATGGCCAGTCGAGCAGTTGCTCCAGGCTCACAAATCCAGCATCGGCTAATGGATGGTGATGGTTGACCACGAAGCAGAACGGCTCCGGCGCCAGAGGCTGGAAGTCGAAGCGCTGGCGCTGGGATTCGTCGGTAAACCGCGCCACGGCCAGGTGCAGGATCTTTTCATCAAGCATGTGCATCAGGTGGTCGCTGGTCTGCTCCACCACCTCGATCGACAACAGCGGCCAGCGCTGCTTGATCTGCACGACGGCATCCGGCAAGGCCACGGCCGTGGCGGCGAAGATCCCGCCGACCTTCAGATGCCCATGCCCGCCCTCGCGCAGGCTACCGATCTGGTCCACGAAGTTGCGCGCATCGTTGAGCGCGACCTGCGCATAGCGCACCACCTGCTCGCCGAGGGCGGTGGGGGGCATGCTGCGTGGCTGACGTTCGAACACCGCGAAGCCGAGCAGGTTTTCGATCTCCTTGAGCATCTTGCTGATCGCCGGCTGGCTGAGGTTCATCTGCTGCGCGGCCAAGTGCATGTTGCGGGTGCGCCCGAGCGTGTCGATCAGTACGAGGTGGCGGAACTTGAGCCAATTGCAGAAATGGGAGAACGAGAGGTCCGACATGGGAATCCGCCTTTGGTGTAATAACGTGTTGTTATCATATGGTGAAAATATGCCATTGGAGTTTATCGCCAGCGTTACCTAGCGTGCAGCTTTTACCGATCAGGAACGCCACGACATGCCGCTCACCCTTACCCCTACCAACACCCTACCCAGCGACGGCCTCACTGGAACGCTGATCGGTCGTGCCTGGATCCCTGGAAACATTGCCGGTCCATCGCCGATCGTGCTGCGCGCCGATGGCGTGTTCGACCTGTCGCAACGCTTCGCGACCCTCAGCGAACTGCTCGAAAGCGATGATCCACTGCAGGCGCTGCGCAGCACGCCGGGTAGCTACCTCACCAGCATCCAGGAGCTGCTGGCCAACACGGGCCCCCATGCCACTCCAGACAAACCCTACTTGCTGGCGCCGCTGGACCTGCAGGTGATCAAGGCCGCCGGGGTGACCTTCGCAGCCAGCATGATCGAGCGGGTGATCGAGGAGCAGGCCGGTGGCGACGCCGCCAAGGCCGAAGCGGTGCGTGCCACCGTGCGCGCGGTGATCGGCGACAACCTGCGGGCGGTCAAGCCCGGTTCGGACCAGGCCATGGCGCTCAAGGCGCTGCTGATCGAACAAGGCATGTGGTCGCAATACCTCGAGGTAGGCATCGGCCCCGACGCCGAGGTGTTCACCAAGGCGCCTATCCTCGCCGCGGTCGGCAGCGCCAGCCTGATCGGCGTACACCCGGGCTCGCAATGGAACAATCCCGAGCCCGAAGTGGTGCTGGCAGTCGACAGCCGCGGACGCATCCACGGCGCGACCCTGGGCAACGACGTCAACCTGCGCGATTTCGAAGGCCGCAGCGCCCTGCTGTTGAGCAAGGCCAAGGACAACAATGCTTCCTGTGCCATCGGCCCGTTCATCCGCCTGTTCGACGAAAGCTTTGACCTGGACGCGGTACGCCAGTGCGTGGTCGATCTCAAGGTGCAAGGTGAAGACGGCTTCGTACTGGCCGGCGCCAGCTCGATGGATCAGATCAGCCGCGACCCAGAGGATATCGTCCGGCAGACGCTCAATGCCAACCATCAATATCCCGACGGTTTCCTGCTGTTCCTCGGCACCCTGTTCGCCCCCACCGCCGACCGCGATAACCCCGGCGCCGGCTTTACCCATAAGCCGGGCGACCAAGTGAGTATCAGCAGTCCACTGCTGGGCACGCTACACAACCAAGTCACCACCAGTGACCAGGCTACGCCCTGGACCTTTGGTGTCAGCGCATTGATGCGCAACCTGGCCGACCGCGGACTGCTGCAGCGCTGAGCATCCCCTCTTGACCACGAGACTCATCCATAACAATAAAAGCGAGGCTTGATATGCATACAGAGGCCAAGGTCTCCCCGACGCCCGATCCGCGCCAGCTGCGCCGGGCAATCTACACCGGCGCCATCGGCAGTGCTCTGGAGTACTACGATTTCGCTATCTATGGACTGGCCTCGGCGCTGGTCTTCGGCCACATCTTCTTTCCGTCGCTGGGTACCACCGGTGCACTGCTGGCGAGTTTCGCCACCTATGGCGCCGGCTTCCTGGCACGGCCATTCGGCGGGCTGTTCTTCGGTTCGCTGGGCGATCGCAAAGGGCGCAAGCTAGTGCTGCTGCTGACCATCGCGCTGATGGGAATCGCCACCACCCTGATCGGCCTGCTGCCTACAGGCCCGGTGGGGGCCGTGCTGTTGGTGCTGTTGCGCCTGCTGCAGGGGTTCGGCGCCGGTGCCGAGCAGACCGGCGCGGCAACACTGATGGCCGAACTGGCCCCACGCGAACGACGCGGCTTTTATGCCGCTCTCCCCTTCATTGGCGTATTCAGCGGCCTGGCGCTGGCAACCATCACCTTCCGCGTGCTGCAGGCATCGCTGACCCAGGAGCAGTTGCTCGATTGGGGCTGGCGCCTGCCCTTCCTGGCCAGCGTGGTCTTGATCGGCATGGCTGTCTGGATTCGCCTCAAGCTCAAGGAGAGCCCGGTGTTCCAGCAGCTCAGCCAGAGCCAGCATGTCATCGAATCACCGATGCGTGCGGTCCTGCGCAATGCCCGCCGGCCACTGGCGGCCACCACCCTGATGCGCATGGCCGAAACCGGTTGCTCAACCCTCTACACCACCGTTTCGATCGCTTTCCTCGCCGGCTTCGCCAGTCGCCACCTGGGTGACAGTGGCGCCAACATCACCGGCATCGGTACCGATGCGGTGCTGGCGGCGAGCATCCTCAGCGTGCTGACCACACCCCTGTTCGGCGCGCTCTCGGATCGCTTCGGTCGACTAGTGGTATACCGCGGCGGCGCATTGTTCTGTGCGCTTTGGGCCTATCCGGCGTGGTGGATGATCGACAGCGGCGACCCAACGCTGGTCTGCATCGCCGTCGTCGGGGGCTTCGCCATTGGCGCCAACAGCATGCTGGGCGCCCAATGCGCGCACTTCACCGAATTGTTCGGCAACCGTTACCGCTATTCCGGTGTAGCCTTGGCGCGGGAAATCGGCGCGATGCTCTCCGGTGGCCTGGCACCGATCCTGGGGATATTCCTGGTTGGCATCGCCGGTGGCGCCTTCTGGGTACTGGCGCTCTACACAGCCGTGCTGGCCTGCCTGACCCTGATCGGCACATTGCTGTCGACCGAAACCCGTGGCCGCGACCTGACCGACCTGTCCGATGCCGTCGGCAGCGGCGCTGCCGCCACCACCCATAGTTCCGCTAGCGTGCCGGCCTGACAACGCTAATACCGCGCCCTTCAAGTGCAAGAGAGACAGACATGAGCACCACCTCGAAACGCCCGTTACGCAGCCAGCAATGGTTCAATGACCCGACCCATGCCGACATGACCGCGCTATACGTGGAACGTTACATGAACTATGGCCTGACCCGTGAGGAGCTGCAATCGGGGCGGCCAATCATCGGTATCGCCCAGACGGGCAGCGACCTGACGCCCTGCAACCGCCACCACTTGGAACTGGCCCAGCGGGTCAAGGCAGGGATTCGCGATGCCGGCGGCATTCCGATGGAATTCCCGGTGCATCCAATCGCCGAGCAGAGCCGCCGGCCGACCGCCGCGCTGGACCGCAATCTGGCCTACCTGGGCCTGGTGGAAATCCTCCATGGCTATCCGCTGGACGGCGTGGTCCTGACCACCGGCTGCGACAAGACCACCCCCGCCTGTCTGATGGCCGCCGCCACTACCGACTTGCCGGCCATCGTGCTGTCCGGCGGACCGATGCTCGATGGCCATCACAAGGGTCAACTGATCGGCTCCGGGACCGTGCTATGGCACGCCCGCAACCTACTGGCCGCCGGCGAGATCGACTACGAAGGCTTCATGGACATGACCACGGCCGCGTCGCCGTCGGTGGGCCACTGCAACACCATGGGTACGGCCCTGTCGATGAACGCCCTGGCCGAAGCACTGGGCATGTCCCTGCCTGGCTGCGCCAGCATTCCCGCGCCCTACCGCGAACGCGGACAGATGGCTTACGCCACTGGCAAGCGCATCTGTGAGCTGGTCCTGCAGGACGTACGCCCGTCACAGATCATGACCCTGGAGAGCTTCGAGAACGCCATCGCCGTGGCTTCGGCCCTGGGTGCATCGAGCAACTGCCCGCCACACTTGATCGCTATCGCCCGGCACATGGGCATCGACCTGTCACTGGACGACTGGCAGCGGGTCGGCGAAGACGTGCCGCTGCTGGTCAATTGCATGCCGGCCGGCAAGTACCTCGGCGAAGGTTTCCACCGCGCTGGCGGCGTGCCGGCAGTGATGCATGAGCTGCAGAAGGCTGGGCGGCTGCATGAGCACTGCGCCACGGTCAGTGGTAAGACGATCGGCGAAGTGGTGCGCGATACCGTGACCAGCAACGCCGAGGTGATTCTGCCATTCGAAGCGCCGCTCAAGCACCGCGCCGGTTTCATCGTGCTCAGCGGCAACTTCTTCGACAGCGCGATCATGAAGATGTCAGTGGTCGGCGAGGCGTTCCGCAAGACTTACCTGTCCGCACCGGGAGCAGAAAACAGCTTCGAGGCGCGAGCCATCGTTTTCGAAGGGCCAGAGGACTACCACGCGCGTATCGACGACCCAGCGCTGGATATCGACGAGCGTTGCATCCTGGTGATCCGTGGCGCCGGTACGGTCGGCTATCCCGGCAGCGCCGAGGTGGTCAACATGGCCCCGCCCGCGGAACTGATCAAGCGCGGTATCGACTCGCTGCCCTGCCTGGGCGATGGCCGCCAGAGCGGTACCTCAGCCAGCCCGTCGATCCTCAACATGTCACCGGAAGCGGCCATCGGCGGTGGGCTGGCATTGCTGCAGACCAACGACTGCCTGCGTATCGACCTCAACGCCCGCAGCGTCAACCTGCTGGTCGACGAGGAAGAACTGGCTCGCCGCCGCGCCGCTTGGCAGCCTAGCATCCCGCCGTCACAGACGCCCTGGCAGGAGCTCTACCGGCAACTGGTCGGGCAGCTCTCCACCGGAGGTTGCCTGGAGCCGGCGACCCTGCATATGAAAGTGATCGCCCGCGAAGGTGGCATGCCACGGCATTCGCACTGAGGTCCAGTCGGGCCTCTGAGGGTAGATAAGGCCAAGGAAGGCCAGCCTCTCCCCCAGTTGCCCGACAACCGGATGGGCTGCCCTTCGCGCATGCCGCTATAGGTTAGCGATACCCCACTTGGCGTATCGACCCGAGTTGATTAAGCCACGATTCTCTGCGCCGAGCAGTTCGAGATTTGCCTGGGCTGTGAGATCGGCTGGACACTCATCAGTTGAAACTTGCATTCACTCTCTCGAGCAGCCCATCAACTGTCTCACCCGAAAGATCAAGGCCTTCAAGCAAGTCATTTGCGTTCAACAAATCCTCACCTGCAATGAGCGCTGACACCGCGACCATCGTATCGGTAACAGGCATCGCGATTCCGGCAATCTTCCCAATAGCCGCCATGAAGATTAGCCCGTAGGGCACATCTTCCCAAAGATAGCGTGTATCCACCGACGTGGGTCCCGGCGGACCGCCTCGCTTGCGATGAAGCTCCGCTGCGACACTGGGCAAACCCGACGCGGCGACATCAAACGAGTTCCGAAGCTTTTGCTCGAACTTAGGCAAGTCCCAGCCAAAGACCTTTGCTACCGCAATTCGCTCAAGGTCTAACTTGTTTATTATATTAGCCACATCGGGCGTCATATAGTGGTACTGCGGCCACTCCTCGGCGCGCTCGATCCGGGTCCAATTGAACAGGGCAAGCGGCACATGCCCTACCGCGCTGGTGTTCGACAATGAAGACATCAACGGATTTTTATCGATGCTGACTTCGCAGGCAAAAAGCTTACCGCAGACCTGCCTTGCATACTCTGACGTGCTCTGGGGCAAGCAAGATACGCCGAGCTTAGGCCGCTTGGTCATGACATCTACCTGTGCTGGCGTCTTTCGACGGGCCGTGAACGCGGTTGTCCCAACGCTTGCGACTGTTACATCCACACCCAGCGCCGTGGCGCGCTCATAGATATAGAGTGACGATAGGCACGCCATCGCACTGACGATCACCACGTGTCCACTACGAAGGTGCGGCAGCAGGCTATCCATAACGAACCGATGGCCGTTCAAAGGAACAGCCATGATGATGACGTCAGCGTAATCCGCCAAGTGCCTTGCGCTCTCGGCGTATCCAACTTTGTATTCACCCGCGACTACACCCGTTGCTGTCAAGGTGTGGGACTGGAATACCTGAGCACTTTGAGAACGAGGCGACCAAACCTTTACATCAATATTTTTCGAAGAAAACCACGCGGCATAGGCAAGCCCGACTCCGCCAACGCCAGCGATGCCAACTTTTATATGTGACATTATAGATTCCTGATAAGAGCCACAAGCAGGCCTGTTCTCCTGATAGAAAAGGCGCTACTAGAGGGTGAAGAGATTATTGAGACAATTGCTTCTCCGCTAGTGCTCTAGACGTGTCCAGCCCGCCATTCAGTTCCAATCATCCCCTGGTTCCATGTAAAAGTGCGTAGGGCTTACCTGATGATACTCTCTCACAGGAGGAATAAAGTCATGGGCTTTGAAAGGCGTACGTAGTTCACGCGCCGGCAGACTTCGAACCTGACGACGTGCCGGATCTGGAATGGGTACGGCTTGGAGAAGCCGCCGGGTATACGGATGCCGCGGGTTATCAAATACCTCTGCCCGGGAACCTATTTCAACGATTTCCCCCATATACATCACCGCCACGCGATGACTGATACGCTCTACTACCGCCATGTCATGACTAATGAAAATAAAACCCAACCCCATTTCCTGCTGGAGCTCCAGCAACAGGTTGACGACTTGTACCTTTACGGAGACATCAAGGGCCGACACCGCTTCATCCGCTACGATTGTCCCTGGTCTCAAGGCTAGTGCGCGTGCAATACACACGCGTTGACGCTGGCCGCCTGAGAACTCATGAGGCAGTCGTAAGGCAGCATCTGCCGGCAAGCCCACTTTGGCAAGGAGTTCAATAGCGATCTGCTCGCCATCCTTCCTGCTCGCCAGGTTATGCACTTTTAGGGGTTCAATCAGCGCTTGAGCCACACTTTGCCGAGGATTCAAGCTCGAGAAAGGATCTTGAAAGATCATTTGTATTTTTTTCGCGCGCTGCATGGATGAGAGCGATTTAATATCCTGCCCATCAATTTTGATGTGCCCCGCCGACGCGTCTAACAAACCGGTTATCAACCGCCCCGTTGTGGACTTACCACATCCCGACTCTCCGACAATGGCAAGGGTTTCGCCGCGACGAAGATTGAAACTAACATTTTCAACCGCGTGAACGCGTCCAGATACCTTTCTGAGAAATGAGGTGTGCACATCAAATCGAACGGCTAAGTTAGACACTTCCAAGAGGAAAGGTGAATCGTGCTGAACACTGTCTTGCAGCGAAGGAACCTGACAGCTTGTACCGGATTTAATATCGTAAATCGGGAAAGGTTTCGGCCATTTTTGGCCGCTCATGGAGCCCAACTCAGGGACTGCGGAAATCAGTGCCTTGGTATAGGGCTGTTTAGGCCTGGCGAAAATCTCTGCTGTTGACCCCGTCTCGATCATATCGCCCCGGTACATCACCAGGGTCCGGTCTGCGATTTCCGCCACCACGCCCATGTCATGGGTGATGAACACCACAGCCATATTTTCTTGAGTCTGAAGCTCCTTGATAAGCTCCAGAATTTGCGCCTGAATAGTGACATCTAGTGCTGTAGTAGGCTCGTCTGCGATGAGCACACCAGGGTTGCACGCCAATGCCATGGCAATCATCACTCGCTGTCGCATACCGCCAGAGAACTGATGTGGATAGTCATTGAAGCGCTGCTTGGCAGCAGGAATGCGCACCCTGTCCATCAGCCGTAGCGCCTCGGCGCGAGCTTGTGCAGCGTTAAGTTTGCGGTGCAGCCTAAGCGGTTCGGCGATTTGATCTCCGATAGACATCACCGGATTGAGGGAGGTCATTGGCTCCTGGAATATCATGGCAATCCGGTTGCCACGAATTGCGGCCATTTCTGACTCTGCCAAGCACAGCATCTCTCGCCCTGCGAGACGGATGCTGCCTGTCACACGGCTGCTACCCGTGGGCAACAACCCCATGATCGACATCGCGGATACGCTTTTACCTGAACCGGATTCGCCCACAATCGCGAGGGTTTCACCACGGTTGACCGTAAAATCCAGCCCCTTTACCACTGAAGACCAACCATCACCGCGCCGGAAGGCCACGTTGAGTCCGCTGACCTGGAGCACGGCTTCGCCTGCGTCTACTAGAGTAGAGCCGGCTTTAGCCTGCTCATTAATCGGATGAATGTTTCGGATACTGGTGCATTGGCGAGACATACTCATGAGCGCTCCGATCGAGTTTTTGGGTCAATCGCATCGCGCAACGCATCACCCAGCAGACTCAGGGCCAGGACGGTGATCAAGATCGCAATGCTCGGACATACTGTGAGCCACCAGGCATCCAGGATATTTTCAAAACCTTCCCGAATCATGCTGCCCCAGGTTGGAGTGGGTGGCGGAGCCCCCAGTCCGATAAAACTAAGGGATGCTTCGGTTCTGATCGCCGTTGCCATCCACAACGCACCTAACACCAACACTTCAGAGATCATATTTGGAAGGATATGGCCTCCCATCAGGCGAATTGGGCTGTAACCCAGGGAGCGACCTGCCTCCACGAAATCTCGCTGTTTCAACGCAATGGTTGGCGCTCGCGCGACCCTGACAAAGGGTGCAATTTCGGTTATGGCAATGGCGATGATCAGGTTCTCAAGGCTGGCGCCCAGCATGGCGGCGACCATCAGGCCCAAAAGCAGCGTCGGAAATGACAAGAGAACATCAACCAACCCCATAATGAAGCGGTCTACAAACCCACCCAGGTAACCCGCAACAATGCCTAGTATGGAACCGATTACCATGGCGATCATCACAGCCACAAACCCGACGAGCAGCGAGACACGTGTGCCGTAGATCAACCTGGACAACACATCGCGCCCATAACTATCAGTACCCAACCAAAATTCTGCCGAGGGGGGCTCAAGCCGATAAGCTATATTTTGCTGCAGTGGATCATAGGGCGCGAGCAGCGGAGCAAACAGGGCAACGAGTATAATTAACAGCATCATGCCGATGCCAACCCACGCCATTTTATTTCGTAGCAAGGCGTGCCAAAGCGTATTCGGCATCGCGACTAAAGGAGCGGTCAGGGTGCTCATTTAACTTTTACCCTCGGATCTACCAAGCCGTACACAATATCGGTCAGAATGTTAACCAAAATGACACAGCCTGCAAAAACAACCATTAGCCCCTGCAGCAAGCTATAGTCGCGAGTATTAAGAGCCGCGAGAATCAACTTACCCAAGCCAGGACGATTGAACACAATCTCTGTCAGTACAGAGTTACCTATCAAGGTACCGAAATACAGCCCTACTACGGTAACAATTGGGATCAAAGCATTGCGCAATCCGTGTTTCAAGACCAGCCGTGCTGCGGGGACGCCCTTTGCC
>JAEWGL010000107.1 GCA_023388335.1 Pseudomonadota bacterium
GTGCCATACACCGCGGTGCCTGCTTCGCGGGCAAGTCGGAGCGCCGAACCGCCGCCCCCACAGAGTATTGCGCCGCGCTTGCAGGCTTTGTTCTCTGCGCGACAGCGCAGCCCAGCGGGCTGGACGAGCTCCTACAAGGTTCAGCTAAATCAATGAGTTAGCGTTTGTTCTATGAGCGGGCTTGCCCGCGAAGAGGCCAGCAAGATATCCTCAGCGCATCATCTCCTTCACCATCCGCTGCTGCTCCAGCATGTCGCGCTGGCGCGCATCGATCCGCGAGGCCAGCTGGAAATTGTTGCCCGCGCGGCGCTTGGCGAAGTCCAGTTGCTGGATAGCCTGGTCAAAGTCACCCACCAGCGCAAAGTACTCCGCTCGCGCCTGATGCAGGCCGATGGTATTGCCCGACAGGCCGCGTGCCTCGGCGATGTCGTACCAGACATCCGGATCGTACGGCCGGCTCTTGAGCAGGGCCTCCAGGACTTTTTCCGACTCCGCCGGGCGGCTCTGCTTGAGCAGCAGGTCGGCGCGCACCTGCTGCAAGGGGTAGCTGCTGGGGTACAGGCCGCGCATGCGCTCGATCCGCTGTTGGGCGTCGGCCAGGCGGTTGTTGGTTATCTCCAAGTCGATCTGCGCCAGGTTGTAGGTCAGGTCGTTGGTTGCCTTGGCCAGCAGCGGCTTGAGGTTTTCACGCGCCTCGTTGAGCTGTCCGCCCTTGATCTGCGCCAGCGCCAAGCCATAGCGCGCGGCATCGAGCTTCGGGTTTTCGTCCAGCTGGGCGCGAAAGCGCTTGGCCGCCAGGCCCGGGGTGCCTTCGTAGGTCAATGCCACGCGGGCGCGGATCAGCTGGTAGCGCAGGCTGTCCTCGACGCCACCCTTGGGTGCTTGCTCGGCGCGGTTGCGGGTGTCGGCGATGCGCGATTCGGTAACCGGGTGGGTGAGCAGAAACTCCGGCGGCTTGGCATCGTAGCGGTACTGGCGCATCAGGCGTTCGAACATGGTCGGCATGGTGCGTGGGTCGAAGCCGGCCTTTTCCAGGTTCTGGATACCGATGCGGTCGGCTTCCTGCTCGTTCTGCCGGGAGAAGCGGCGCTGCTCCTGGATCGCCGCCGCCTGGGTGCCGGCGATCGCCGCCATGCCCGCATCGCCGCCACCGGACGCGGCCAGGACGATGCCCGCCAGCAGGGCCGCCATCATTGGCAGCTGCATGCGTTGCTGGGCCTCGACGCCACGGGCGAAGTGGCGCTGGGACAAGTGCGCCAGTTCGTGGGCCAGCACCGAGGCGTACTCACCTTCGGTCTGTGCGTTGAGGAACAACCCGCCGTTGACCCCGACGATCCCGCCAGGGGCGGCGAAGGCGTTGAGTTCGCGGCTATCGATGAGGATGAATTCCAGGCGCCGGTCCTGCAGCTGGCTGGTTTCGGCCAGGCGGTAGACGCTGGTCTCGACATAGTCCTTGAGCTGCGGATCGTTCAGCTGGTTGACGTTGCCCCGCAGCAAGCTCAGCCAGGCGCGGCCCAGCTGGTGCTCCTGCTGCGGCGAGACGATCGCGGAGCTGGCGTCGCCCAGTGACGGCAGGTCGTCGGCATGGCCGGGGAGGGCCAGCAGGCAAGCCAGCGTCAACAGAGTAGGGCGCAGTAGATTCATGCATGAAGCTCGCATCGATCAAAGTGCCTTACTGTAGCCCGCTCACACGTTGGCGACCAGTGGCGGTATCCTATGAGACTTGTCTGTAACGCTTGATTGCACCTGCCCGGAGAAGCCCAATGAGTGACACCCCGACCTGCGCCGCCGAACTCGACGCCAGCGGGCTCAATTGCCCTTTGCCGCTGCTCAAGGCGAAGATGGAGCTCAACCGCTTAGGCAGCGGCGACGTCCTCAAGGTGATCGCCACCGACGCGGGGTCGTTGCGCGACTTCCGCACTTTCGCGCAACTGGCCGGTCATACGCTCCTGCGCGAGACCGCCGAGGCCGGCGTCTATACCTATTGGCTGCGCAAGGCCTGAGCTTTTTTCCCAAGGATCGTCAATGTTCAAAGTGCTTCGTGACTGGATGCAGCGCTACTTCTCGGATGAAGAAGCGGTGGTGCTGGCGGTCCTGCTGTTCCTGGCCTTCGCTGCCGTCCTGACCCTGGGCGGCATGCTCGCACCGGTGCTCGCGGGTATGGTGCTGGCGTTCCTGATGCAAGGCCTGGTCAACGCCCTGGAGCGCCTGCGGGTGCCGAGCCGGGTGGCGGTGGCGCTGGTCTTTACCTTGTTCATGGGGGCTCTGGCGGTGTTCCTGCTGGTGCTGGTGCCTTTGCTGTGGCATCAGTTGATCACCCTGTTCAACGAGCTGCCAGGCATGCTCGGCAAATGGCAGTCGCTGCTGCTGTTGTTGCCCGAGCGCTATCCGCACCTGGTCTCGGACGAGCAGGTGTTGCGCGCCATCGAAGCGGTGCGCGGCGAGATCGGCAAGTTCGGCCAGTGGGCGCTGACCTTCTCGTTATCGAGCCTGCCGTTGCTGGTCAACATCATGATCTACCTGGTGCTGGTGCCGATCCTGGTGTTCTTCTTCCTCAAGGACCGGGAGCTGATTGCCCGCTGGGTCAGTGGCTACCTGCCGCGTGAGCGGGCCCTGATGACCCGCGTGGCCGAAGAGATGAACCGGCAGATCGCCAACTACATCCGCGGCAAGGGCATCGAGATCCTCATCTGCGGCATCGCCACCTACATCGCCTTCATCAGCCTGGACCTCAACTACGCTGCCTTGCTGGCGCTGCTGGTGGGCCTTTCGGTAGTGGTACCGTACGTCGGCGCGGTGGTGGTGACCGTGCCAGTGACCCTGATCGCCCTGTTCCAGTGGGGCTGGGGCGATCAGTTCATCTACCTGATGGCGGTGTACGCGATCATCCAGGCGCTGGATGGCAACGTGCTGGTGCCGTTGCTGTTTTCCGAGGCGGTCAGCCTGCACCCAGTGGCGATCATCTGCGCGGTGCTGCTGTTTGGCGGGTTATGGGGCTTCTGGGGGATCTTCTTCGCCATCCCCCTGGCGACCTTGTTCAAGGCCGTGCTCGATGCCTGGCCAAGACGGGAGCCGGTGGTTGCGCCGTTGCTCTGATGGAGTGGTGTCCATTGCGACATCGGGCCGTTCCCACAGGACCTTGGCTTGCGTCGCACGAGGGCGACCCTGGCAACTTGTGGAAGCGGCCTTGCGTCGCGCTGGGCCGCGTAGCAGCCCAGCGCAGGGCCGTCAGCCCTTGTTCAGGGCCTGGGCCGCCGCCAGCACCGCGTCCACATGCCCGGGCACCTTGACCCCGCGCCACGCCTGGCGCAGCACCCCCTCCTTGTCGATCAGGAAGGTGCTGCGGTCGACGCCCATGTATTCCTTGCCATAGAGCTTCTTGAGCTTGATCACGTCGAACAGCTGGCACAGTGCTTCGTCCTTGTCGCTGATCAGCTCGAAGGGAAAGCCCTGCTTGGCCTTGAAGTTCTCATGCGACTTCAAGCCATCGCGCGAGACGCCAAACACCTCGGTGCCGGCCGCTTGGAAGGCCGCATATTGGTCACGAAAACCCTGGCCCTGGGTGGTGCAGCCCGGCGTGCTGTCCTTGGGATAGAAGTACAGCACCACCTGGCGGCCCTTGAGGTCGGCCAGGCTGACGGCCTGGCCGCTGGTGGCCTGGACCTGGAAGTCGGCGACGGGTTGGTCGAGTGCTACGGCCATGAGGGTTTCCTTACATCGGGTTCTGTGGGCGCCACGGTTCGATCAGGGCGTCCAGGTTCAGGGCGTCGGCAAAGTCCAGGAACTGGTCACGCAGCCAGCTGATCTGGGTGCCGGCCGGCAGGGTCACGGTGAACGTGGCATTGAGCATGCTGCTGCCGGTCTGTGGGGCCTGGTAGGTGTCGCTGGTCAGGTTTTCCAGCTCGACGTTATGGTCGAGGAAGAACTGGCACAGCTCGCTGATGATGTCAGGGCGATAGGCGGCGCTGACGTAGGCCATATAGGGCAGGGCCTGGGGGCGCACCTCCAGGTCCGCGCTGCGCACCACGTTGAGGGTGAAGGCGTGCTTCTTGCCCAGCGCCGGCAGGCCGGTTTCCAGGCGCGCCAGGGCGTCCCAGCTGCCTGCCACCTGCAACACCAGCGCGCTGGTCTCACCGTGGCGGGTCAGGCGCGAGGTGACGACCGCGCAACGGTTGTCGTTGGCGGCGCGGCTGAGGATGTTGGCCAGCTCCATGGGATTGGCACCCAGGGCGCTGATGACAAGGAATTGTTCGCGTACGGTGGGGGTGGACATGCAGCATTCCTAAAGCGATGAGCGGTCGGTACAGGACGGGCGCAAGCGCCTGTGATGGCAGGGCCCCGGCGCATAATCGCGGTCGTGGACGCTGGCTGAAAGCAATGTCGGCGGCCCGGCGGGCCACGCTATACCGATCAAAGGGAGAAGGGTAGCGAAAACTGGCGCCGAGGGGAATGCTCCGCCCGCCTGCTTCGCTTGTGCAAGGTCGATGGCGCCAGTACCATTACCGCTCTCTTTTTCCGGCAGGAGCAGTTTCATGATTGCGGGCAGTATGGTGGCGTTGGTCACACCCATGGATGCACAAGGGCGTCTTGACTGGGACAGCCTCAGCAAACTCGTGGACTTCCACCTGGAGAACGGCACCCACGCGATCGTCGCCGTCGGCACCACCGGCGAGTCGGCGACCCTCGATGTCGACGAGCACATCAAGGTCATCGAATTCGTCGTCAAGCGCGTCAATGGCCGCATTCCGGTGATCGCCGGCACGGGCGCCAACTCCACCCGCGAAGCCGTGGAACTGACCCAGAACGCCAAGCAGGCCGGCGCCGATGCCTGCCTGCTCGTCGTGCCGTACTACAACAAGCCGACCCAGGAAGGCCTGTACCAGCACTTCAAGCACATTGCCGAAGCCGTCGATATCCCGCAGATCCTCTACAACGTTCCCGGCCGCACCTCCTGCGACATGCAGGCCGAGACCGTGATCCGCCTGTCGAGCGTGCCGAACATCATCGGCATCAAGGAAGCCACGGGCGACCTGCAACGTGCCAAGGCCATCCTCGACGGCGTCAGCAAGGACTTCATCGTGATGTCCGGCGACGACCCGACCGCGGTCGAGCTGATCCTGCTGGGCGGCAAGGGCAATATCTCGGTTACCGCCAACGTCGCTCCGCGCGAAATGGCCGACCTGTGCAATGCCGCCCTTGAAGGCAAGGCCGACGAGGCCCGTGCAATCAACGAAAAACTCATGCCGCTGCACAAGCACCTGTTCATCGAAGCCAACCCGATCCCGGTCAAGTGGGCGCTCGTGGAAATGGGCCTGATGCACGAAGGCATCCGCCTGCCACTGACCTGGCTGAGCGAATCCTGTCACGACACGGTACGCCAGGCCCTGCGCCAGTGCGGCCTGAAGGCTTAATTGAGGACGTACACCGCATGAAGCGACTGGCTGGTCTTTCCGCCCTTGCCCTGATTATTTCCAGCACCAGCGGTTGCGGCTGGCTGTGGGGCGAAGAGGGTTATTTCCGCGACCGTGGCAGCGACTACCTGACAGCGCACCAGACCGCGCCGATGCAGCTGCCGCCGGACGTCTCCAACGTCAAGCGCCTCGACCCGCTGTTGCCGATCCCGCGCAACGTCGCCGACGACAACGTCAGCGGCGAGTATGAAGTGCCGCGTCCGCAGCCGCTGTCGGCGTCTGCCGACATCAGCGATTTCAGCTTGCAGCGCAGTGGCAGCAGCCGTTGGGTGCTGGCACAGCGCTCGCCGGCCGAAGTCTGGCCAATCGCGCGTCAGTTCTTCGAGGACAACGGCTTGCGCATCGCCGAAGAGCGTCCGCAGACCGGTGAATTCAACACCACCTGGCAGCGCTTCGACGAACTCTCCGCCGCCCTGGGCCAGCGCCTGGGCAGCGCGGCGAGCAGCAGCGACAGCGAAGTGCGCGTACGTGTGCGCATAGAGCCGGGTGTGCAGCGCAACACCAGCGAAGTCTACATCGTCAGCGTCGAACGCCCGGCCGGCAGTACCGCCGAGCCTGGTTTCCCGTCCAACTCCAGCAACACCGGCGTCGATGCCCTGCTGGTCGACGAAATGCTCGCCAGCATGACCCGCAGCGCCGAGAAGGGCGGTTCGGTCTCGCTTCTGGCCGCGCGTGATTTCGATACGCCAAGCCGGGTCAGCCTGAGCGAGGATGGCAGTGGCAACCCGGTGCTGTACCTCGGTGCCGACCTGGACCGCGCCTGGTCCAGCGTAGGTCGCGCCCTGGAAGAGGGCGAGTGGCGCGTCGAGGACATCAACCGCAGCCTGGGCCTGTACTACATCAACCTGTCCGAGAAACCCGAAGACAAACAGCAGCAGCCTGGCTTCTTCAGCCGCCTGTTCGGCAGCGAGCCGACCCAGGAAGAGCGTGAAGCCCGCGCCGAGCGGTACCAGGTGCGCCTGGCCAAGGTCGGTGAAAGCGTGCAGGTCACCGTCGAGAAGAACATCAACACCGTGGCGCCGGCCGATGTCGCCCGCCGCGTGCTGAGCGTGATTCAGGACAACCTGGGCTAAGTGCGCTTCGCGGTTCTCGGAAGCGGTAGCCAGGGAAATGGCACGCTGATCGCCAGTGGTGACACGTTCATCCTGGTCGACTGCGGCTTTTCCCTGCGCGAGACCGAGCGGCGCCTGGCGCTGCTCGGTGTGTCGGCGGCGCAGTTGAGCGCGGTGCTGGTCACCCACGAGCATGCCGACCACGTGCATGGGGTCGGTTTGTTGTCGCGGCGCTACAATGTGCCGGTCTACCTCAGCCAGGGCACCTTGCGCGGCATGCGCAAGCCCGTCGAGGCGGCCGGTTTTCTCGCCTGTAGCGAAAGCCTGCGCATCGGTGACCTGCAGGTCAGCGCCGCGCGGGTCGAGCATGACGCGCTCGAGCCCTTGCAGTATGTGGTCAGCGATGGCCGACGTCGGTTCGGCATGCTGACCGACCTGGGCTCCTACGACACACGCCTGCTGGACCGCTATCAGGGCCTGGATGCCTTGTTGATCGAGGCCAACCACTGCCGCGACCTGCTGGCCCGCGGGCACTACCCGTATTTTCTCAAGCAGCGGGTTGGCGGCGCTCAGGGGCATTTGAACAACCATCAGGCCGCGAACCTGGTGTCCGAGCTGGGCTGGCAAAACCTGCAGCACCTGGTGCTGGCCCATCTCAGCAGCAAGAACAACCTGCCACATCTGGCCCGTCAGTGCTTCGTCGACACCTTGGGGTGCGACCCGGACTGGCTCCAGGTGGCGAATCAGGACCATGGGCTCGACTGGCGTGAAATCGCCTAGCCCACCTACTCAGCAAGCGGAGCCCATCATGGAAAAACGCGAAGAACTCTACCGCGGCAAGGCCAAGTCGGTGTACAAGACCGACGACGCCGACCGCCTGATCCTGCTGTTCCGTAACGACACTTCGGCGTTCGACGGCAAGCGCATCGAGCAGCTCGACCGCAAAGGCATGGTGAACAACAAGTTCAACGCCTTCATCATGCAGAAGCTCGAAGAAGCCGGCATCCCGACCCAGTTCGACGCCCTGCTGAGCGATAACGAGTGCCTGGTCAAGAAGCTCGACATGATTCCGGTCGAGTGCGTGGTGCGCAACTACGCCGCGGGTAGCCTGGTCAAGCGCCTGGGCGTCGAGGAAGGCATCAAGCTTGAGCCCTCCACCTTCGAGCTGTTCCTGAAGAACGACGAGAAGGGCGACCCCTTCATCAACGAATCCCACGTCGTCGCCTTCGGCTGGGGCACTGCCGAGCAGCTGGCGCAGATGAAGACCCTGTCGCTCAAGGTCAATGAAGTATTGAGCAAGCTGTTCGACGACGCCGGCCTGCTGCTGGTCGACTTCAAGCTCGAGTTCGGCGTGTTCCACGGCCAGATTGTCCTGGGCGACGAGTTCAGCCCGGACGGCTGCCGCCTGTGGGACAAGGAAACCCGCAAGAAGATGGACAAGGACCGCTTCCGCCAGGGTCTGGGCGACGTCATCGAAGCCTACGAAGAAGTTGCCAAACGCCTGGGCGTGCCGCTGTAAGCCAGCACGTTCACGCAAGCGCCTGATACCACGCGAATTTTTTCAAAGAAGGCTTTGCCTTTAGAACAACTGCTGGTATTATGCGCGCCATTGGAGAGATGCCGGAGTGGCCGAACGGGACGGATTCGAAATCCGTTGTACTGGCGACAGTACCTAGGGTTCAAATCCCTATCTCTCCGCCATATTAAAGGCCCCGAGCGCTTATAGCCCTCGGGGCTTTTTTCGTTTGGGGTATTGGCGCAGTTCCAGGCTGAGGTGCCTCTATGTTGCACCGCTGACCGCTTGCAAAGCGCGATTCAACGAAGCATGTAGCCCTGCTGCCACGCCCGTGGAATGAAACGTGAAACCAGCGCCAGCACAGTTGCCAGTGCGCAGCTGGCCGCCATGGCGGCCAAGCCTAGACGCTGCTCCAGCCATGCGCCTAGCGCGGCGCCCAGAATCATGCCCGTCCACGGGACCAGCTGGACCCTCCATCCGTGGCGCCGGTCACCCATGAGCCAGCGGCCCAGGCCACGGCCAAAACGGGAAAGTGCCCCGGTGACATAGGTAAGACCGATCGGCAAGCCATTCACCTGTTCGACAACCGCGTTAAGCATACCCATGGACAGGATCGCTGCTATGAGCGCAGGGGAGGTCCACTGCGCCGGCCACGCCGCCGAAAAGGCCAGCAGGGCTGCGACGATCATCAGCACCGGTGCTGCTCTGCGGCGGAAGTAGCGGGCGAGCATGACGCCTGCCGCGTTGCCGATGACAAACGCCAGTATCGCCACTGAGAGCCGAAGCACCATGCCCAGGTCGGCTTGGCTGATGGCGACAGCCAAGCGTGTCGTGTTGCCACTCATGAACGATATGAAGTCGCCCATCGCCAGGAAGCCGATCGCATCGGTCATGCCGGCAAGGACGGAAACCGCGGCAACCAGGCCGAGGCCGACACGGCCGCGCAGGACCTGCAGCCGAAAGCGTTTGGTGCTGTGAAGCAGTGGTGCGGTGGGAAGCATGGCCTGGTCATTCCCTGGTGAGGTCGAAGGCAACCCCGACGGCTGGCATCGGTCGTCAGGATTTTGATTCTTCGTTTGTCATGGCTTGCCCTACCTGACATGGCATACGACCACTGGAGTGTATTCAGGCTAGGTTGTCGGCGCAGATCATAGCGCTTTTAATCCGCCCATAAAATCCAGAGACTCTGGCTGTAACCGTCGCGGTCGCTCACGCTTGGGAGCAGGAGATGCAGTAATGCCTGATCGACTTGATGCTGCCTGTAACCTCATGTCCGGCTGATCGAGGTTCCGCGCCGCGGATCTGGGCGACGGTATTGCGCTGTCTTCGCTCACCAGCCCCGTAGCACCCCGGCGCAGCCTCCCATTCCTTGCCTGGGACAACCTGCCGTATTGACTCCCTCATTTCGTTTGTACTGGCAATTCGGTTACAATCCATAAAACGTTTCAGCCTCAGCCGGTCCTCTCGGGCCTGCGTGGGGTGGCGTCCGATGTTTCTCAAGCTGCTCAATCCAACGATCAAAAAAAACGAGCACTGAAGGACATGACCCATTGAGGCCGGTGGCACCGGTCTTGAAACCATCCGCCTTCGTCCCCAGCACCGCGATGCGATCGTCATCCCTGCCGTGATGACCGACCCTGACTGCCGTGTTGCAAGGCCGCGTGCGGATAATGTCTATCGAATGGATTGATCAATGTTCAAGAAAACAAGCAAGGCCTTGCTGGCACTGGCTGTGGCGGCAGGTGTCCTGCAGGCGCACGCCGAAGAAACCCGTAAAGTGGATGTACTGCTGATTGGCGGCGGTATCATGAGTTCGACCCTGGGCGTCTGGCTCAACGAACTGGAGCCGGGCTGGTCGATGGAGATGGTCGAGCGCCTCGACGGCGTCGCCGAAGAAAGCTCCAACGGCTGGAACAATGCCGGTACCGGTCACTCCGCGTTGGCCGAGCTGAACTACACGCCTGAAGACAAGGACGGCAACGTCACTATCTCCAAGGCCATCGAGATCAACGAGGCGTTCCAGGTGTCGCGCCAGTTCTGGTCGTGGCAGGTACGCAACGGCGTGCTGCAGAACCCGCACTCGTTCATCAATTCCACCCCGCACATGAGCTTCGTCTGGGGTGACGACAACATCCAGTTCCTCAAGAAGCGCTACCAGGCGCTGCAGGCCAGCCCGCTGTTCCGGCCGATGCAGTTCTCCGAGGACCACGCGCAGATCGCCAAGTGGGTCCCGCTGATGATGGAAGGGCGTGATCCGAACCAGAAGCTGGCCGTGACCTGGACGCCAATCGGCACCGACGTCAACTTCGGCGAGATCACCCGTCAGTTCGTCGGGCACCTCAAGGCCCAGCCCAACTTCTCGCTCAAACTGTCGAGTGAAGTGCAGGACATCTCGCGCAACGAAGATGGCTCGTGGCACGTCGAGTACAAGAACCTCAAGGACGGCACCAGCACGTCTACCGATGCCAAGTTCCTGTTCATCGGCGCCGGTGGCGGCGCGCTGAAGCTGCTGCAGAAATCGGGCATCCCTGAAGCCAAGGAGTACGCAGGCTTCCCGGTGGGCGGATCGTTTCTGGTGACCGAGAACCCGACCGTCGCCATGCAGCACATGGCCAAGGCCTACGGCATTGCCTCGACTGGTGCGCCACCCATGTCGGTCCCGCACCTGGACACCCGCGTGCTCGATGGCAAGCGCGTGATCCTGTTTGGCCCATTCGCGACCTTCTCGTCCAAGTTCCTCAAGAATGGCTCGTACCTGGACCTGCTGAGCAGCACCACCTTGCATAACGTCTGGCCGATGACCAAGGTCGGCATCGACCAGTATCCGCTGGTCGAGTACCTCGCCGGCCAGCTGATGCTGTCCGATGATGATCGCTTCAAGGCCCTGCAGGAGTACTTCCCGCACGCCAAGCCGGAAGACTGGCGTCTGTGGCAGGCCGGCCAGCGCGTGCAGATCATCAAGCGCGACGAGGAGCACGGTGGCGTGCTCAAGCTGGGTACCGAGATCGTTGCCTCCCAGGACCGCACCATCGCAGGCCTGCTGGGTGCTTCTCCAGGTGCTTCGACCGCTGCGCCAATCATGCTGAACGTGCTGGAAACGGTCTTCAAGGAGAAGGTTGCTACGCCTGAGTGGCAAGCCAAGATCCGCCAGATCGTGCCAAGCTACGGCACCAAGCTCAATGATTCGCCAGCCGCCGTGCAGCAGGAGTGGGACTACACCGCTGAAGTCCTGCAACTGGGCAAGCAGCCGGTCATCGACCAGAGCGTCGCCACCGGCAGCGCGCCGACCGCGCCGGTCGAAAGCAAGCCAGCGAACGACATGGCGCTGTAACCGATGACCTGCTGTGTGTGCAGCAGGTGATCCGCTAGACGCAAAAGCCACGAGGCTTGCCGGCCGGCGCCTCGTGGTTTTTTTGCGTTCGGGCTCCAGGCTTTACAGTACGGCGCGGACCTGGATTCGGCGCTATCAGGCACCTCAAGGTCGGTCCCATGCGCTTGCCCTTGGCAAGTTTCGTTCAACAATCAGCCAACCCCTGCTGAAAGCATTTTTCAGCCAGGCGATGCACTGATCGGGAGAACCTGCGCATGACCACCGCCTCCGCACCGGTACCGCCGGCCCAGCTTCGCAAAGTCATCGCGGCCTCGGCCGTGGGCAACTTCGTGGAATGGTTCGATTTCGCCGTCTATGGCTTTCTAGCCACCATCATTGCCAGCCAGTTCTTCGCCAGTTCCGATTCCGGCGTGGCCTTGCTCAAGACCTTCGCGGTGTTCGCCGTGGCCTTCGCCCTGCGGCCGCTGGGCGGGATCGTGTTCGGGGCGCTTGGCGATCGTCTGGGGCGCAAGCGCATCCTCTCGCTGACCATCCTGATGATGGCTGGCTCGACGACCGTCATCGGCCTGCTGCCGACCTACCAGAGCATTGGCCTGTGGGCGCCGGTGCTGCTGACGCTGGCGCGCTGCGTCCAGGGTTTTTCCGCGGGCGGCGAATATGCCGGGGCGTGTGCCTACCTGATGGAGCACGCACCCAATGACAAGCGCGCCTGGTACGGCAGCTTCGTGCCGGTCTCCACCTTCAGCGCCTTCGCCTGCGCCGCGGTGATGGCCTATGTGCTGGATGCCAGCCTGTCTCCCGAGGCGATGAGCACCTGGGGTTGGCGGGTACCGTTCCTGGTCGCGGCACCCTTGGGCATCGTTGGCCTGTACCTGCGCTGGCGCATGGAAGAAACCCCGACGTTCCGCCAAGCCCAGGCCCAGGCCTGCGAGCATGCCCATTCGCCCCTGCGCGAAACCTTGCAGCATCAGCTGGGCTCGATCGTGCGACTGGGCGCGTTCATCTCGCTGACGGCATTGTCGTTCTACATGTTCACCACGTACTTCTCCACTTACCTGCAGGTGGTGGGGCACCTGAGCCGGGCGCAGTCGCTGATGGTGTCGACGGTCGCCTTGCTGTTCGCGGCGGCGGCTTGCCCGCTGGCCGGGGCGTTCTCCGATCGGGTCGGACGGCGCAAGACGGTGGGGTTCGTCTGCCTGTGGGTCATGGCCACTGTCTTTCCCTCGTACTGGCTGGCCAGTTCCGGGACGGTGCCGGCGGCCATCGTGGGTGTCTGTCTGCTGGCCGTGGGGGCGGCGCTCAGTGGGGTGGTGACGGCGGCGTTGCTGTCCGAGACCTTTCCCACCCGGACGCGCTACACGGCGTCGGCGCTCACCTACAACATCGCCTATACCCTGTTCGGGGGCACCGCGCCGCTGGTCGCTACCTGGCTGATCGGGGCGACCGGCAGCAACCTGGCGCCTGCCTTCTATCTGGTGGTCATCGCCGTGCTGGCCATGGCGGGCGGCTTGGCATTGCCGGAAACCTATCGGATTTCGCTCAGTGACGAACCACGCGGCGAGGGCGCGCAGACCGATTCCGACGCCGGCGCCCTGGCACGCTAGGCGCCGAACAGCCCCTTGGCCTCGGCAAAGCACTGCTCGGCAATCGCTGAGCGTGGTTCGCTGCGGCGCAGCAGCAGGCCGATGGGGCTGTGGATGCTGGCATCGAGGATAGGCAGGATGCGCAGGTGCTCGTTCAATTCTTCCAGGCCGCAGTCCAGCGGCATCACCGCGCAGCAGATGCCAGCGCTGATGGCTTGGATCAGCTGGAAGCTGGAGTCGCTTTCCAGCACGGCCTCCGGGTCCAGGCCGCGGCTGCGCAGGCTGAGGTCGAGCGACTGGCGGTAGTGCATGCCCTTGCTCAGCAATCCCAATGGCAGGCCAGCCAGGGCCTCCCAGTGCAGCTGGGGCGTATCGAACTGGAAATGCCGAATGTCATGCAGCAGCCCCATGGTGGTAGTACCCAATTCGATCACGTCGAAGAAGCTGGCATTGACCTGGTCGAGGTAGCAGATGCCCAGGTCCAGCTGGTTACGGCTCAGGCCGTCGATGATCTGCTCGGAGCTCAGGGATGATAGCTGGAAGTGCAGTTCCGGGTACTTCAGGCGCAGGGGCATGAGCAGTTGCATGGGGTTGAAGCTCGCCAAGGGCACGGTGCCCAGGCGCAGGCTGCCGACGATCTGTCCGCGGCAGCTGGCCGCTTCGGCTTGCAGGCCGTCGTGAGCTGCCAGCAGCGTGCGCGCCCAGGCCAGGATGCGCTCGCCGGCCTCGGTGAAGCCCTCGAAGCGCTGGCCGCGCTTGACCAGCATAAGGTCCAGCTCATCCTCCAGGTTGCGCAGGCGCATGGACAGGGTCGGCTGGGTGATGTGGCACAGCGCGGCAGCCTGGCCGAAATGCCGGGTCTGGTCCAGGGCGATGAGGAACTTGAGCTGTTTGATGTCCATGTGCGGCCTTGAGGGCGGAGTCGGGGATAAAGGGCTGGTACGACCTTACCCAAGTCTGCCCCGGCTATCCAATCTTTAAAGATGACCAGCTGATAGAGCCGGTTGATGAGGTGTTCCAGCCTATCGATTGGACGCTGGCCAAGGTTCCCTCTAGCGTGGGCGGACGTCTTTTGCCAGGAGGAACCCAAGGTGAGTGTTAAACCGGATGCGGTGTTCGTGCCGCTCAACATCGCCGTACTGACGGTCAGTGATACCCGTACCTTCGACAATGACACCTCTGGCGAGCTGCTGGCTACGCGCGCGGTGGCCGTCGGGCACCGTCTGGTGGACAGGGTGCTGCTCAAGGATGACCTGTACCGGATCCGCGCCCAGGTGGCGACCTGGATTGCCGAGGAGCAGGTGCAGGTTGTGCTGATCACCGGCGGCACCGGCTTCACGGGGCGCGACAGTACCCCCGAGGCGGTGGGCTGCCTGCTGGACAAGCGCATCGATGGCTTTGGCGAATTGTTTCGGGCGCTGTCGATCCTCGACATCGGTACCTCAACGGTGCAGTCCCGCGCCTTGGCTGGGCTGTCCAACGGGACCCTGGTCTGTTGCCTGCCCGGCTCGACCGGTGCTTGTCGCACGGCCTGGGAGGGAATCCTGGTGGAGCAGCTCGACGCCCGGCACCGGCCGTGCAATTTCGTGCCACACCTCAAGCCGGTGGCGGCATGCGGGTCGCGTGGCTGAGCGATTGGCCGGCGCTAACACTGCGCGTCCTGCATCGCCGAGTCGAGTGACGCCTCAACTCAACACGTGCTCCACCGGCTGCAACACCGGCGGCAACTCGCTGTGCCCCAGCGCGGCGAGCACGTCCCGTTCCAGGGTGCGTACCAGGGCATCGGTGGGCAGGTCGTTCTCATCCCGACCGAACGGATCCTCCAGCTCGTTGCCGATGGCGTCCAGGCCGAAGAAGGTGTAGCTGACGATCGTGGTGAACAGCGGCGCGAGCCAGCCCAGGGGTTCGGCCAGGGCGAAGGGCAGCAGCAGGCAGAAGATGTAGATGGTGCGGTGCAGCAGCAGGGTATAGGGAAAGGGCAGGGGAGTGCCCTTGATCCGCTCGCAGGTGGCCTGCACTTCCGATAGACCAGTCAGGCGCTGCTCCAGCAGGGTATAGCGCCAGTCACTGATCTGCTGCGTCTGTGCCAGCCGCGAACACTGCGCGCCAATGTCGCGCAGGATGCCGTCGCACACATTGTGCGGGTTGACTGCGGCGGGGTCGGCCAGCCAGGGCCGGGCAGCGCGAAGGTCATCCTCGTTGCGCAGGCGCGCGTTGAGGGCATGGGCGAAGCCGCAGAGGTTGCGCAGCAGCTCGCGGCGCAGCGCTTCATCGGTGATGACCACGCTTTGGCGGATGAACGAACGGGTCTCGATGATCAGCCTGCCCCACGCCTTGCGCCCTTCCCACCAGCGGTCGTAGCAGGCGTTGTTGCGAAAGCTCATGAAGATGGACAGCGACAGTCCGAGGAGGGTGAAGGGCGTGGCGCTGACAGGATAGAAAAAGGCCGGGTAAAGGTGCTCGACCAGGACGATCAGCGCGGCCAGCAGGGTGACCATCAGGCAGCGCAAGGCAATGCGCTTGACGATCGATCCCTTGAGGGTGAACAGCACGCGCAGCACATCGGGGCGGGAATGGACGATCATCGGGTTGCGGATTCCCTACGGTTCAACCGCCGGTCATGTTCATGAAGCGCAGGATCTGCACCTCACCGCCGACTTCGAAGTGATGGCGGTAGGGCTTGAGCTGCACGGCGTCGCGGATGGCCTTTTCCAGCCGCGCCGTGTCGCCGGGATGGGCGCGCAGCACCTGCTTGAGGTCCAGCGAATGCTCGTTGCCCAGGCACAGTAACAGGCGGCCTTCGACCGTCAGCCGCACACGGTTGCAGGTAGCGCAGAAATTATGGCTGTGTGGCGAAATGAAGCCGATGCGGGTCTGTGGCGCCTCGGCCAGTCGCCAGTAGCGTGCCGGCCCCTGGGAGGACTCGGCCGAGTCGATCAGGCTGAAGTGTTCGGCAATGCGCTCGCGCACCTGGTCGCTGGAAAAGTAGGACTCGCCCCGCTCATGCTCGCTGATGACCCCCAGGGGCATTTCCTCGATGAAGGAGATGTCCAGCTCGCGGTCGATGGCCAAGCGCACCAGGTCGACGATTTCGTCATCGTTGCGGCCCTTGAGCACCACGCAGTTGAGCTTGGTCCGGCGAAAACCGGCCTGGCGCGCGGCATCGATGCCGGCGATCACCTGGGCCAGCTCGCCGGTACGGGTCAGGGCCTTGAAGCGTTGCGGGTCAAGGCTGTCGAGGCTGATGTTAAGGCGCGAGACACCGGCATCGAACAACGGCTGCGCCAGGCGTCCCAGTTGCGAGCCGTTGCTGGTCAGGCACAGTTCGCGCAGGCCCGGGAGGGCGGCGACCCGCTGGCACAGCTCGACGATGCCCTTGCGCACCAGCGGTTCGCCGCCGGTGAGGCGGATCTTGCGGGTGCCCAGGGCGACGAAGCGTTCGGCCACCTGGTACAGCTCTTCGAGGGTAAGGATGCGCTGGCGCGGCAGGAACTGCATGTCCTCGGCCATGCAGTAGACGCAACGGAAGTCGCAGCGGTCGGTGACAGACATCCGCAGGTAGTCGATTTTCCGGTTGAAACCGTCGATCAATGTACCGTTTTTTTCTTCCACTTCTGCCTACTCTCGGTTGGCTCGACTCCATTTAAAGTCGAATATACTGAGTTCGAAACTATAACGTGTGTCGACGCCCGTCAAATTGCTTTCGCCAACCGATTGATAAGTCTCCTCTATTATCCTGCACCGCAGGTTTTCCGGGCGTTTGCCTCATCATCGAGCGCGCTTATCAGGCTTTAACTTATTTCGATTGGACGCTATGTCGCCGCCTCCTTAGGCTGAAAAAAACATCAACGATGGTCAGTCGATGAAGTGTCATTGCCTGCGTGAGGATCACTGGTATGAGTGAAGACCAACATATCCGCAATTACAAAGGTCCGGCCGCTGGGTGGGGCGCGTTGAAAAGTGTGACCAAGAGCTGGCTGGGCAGCGATAACGCCTTCAAGAACCTGCGGGCAATGCTCAAGACCAACCAGAACGGCGGGTTCGACTGTCCGGGCTGCGCCTGGGGTGAGTCGCCGGAAAACGACCGGGTCAAGTTCTGTGAGAACGGCGCCAAGGCGGTCAACTGGGAAGCCACTGGCCGGTCGGTGGGCCCGGACTTCTTCGCCCGCTACAGCGTCAGTGCGCTGGCCAGCCAGACCGACTACTGGCTCGAGTACCAAGGCCGGCTGACCCACCCGATGCGCTACGACGCCACCACCGACCACTATGTGCAGACCTCCTGGGAAGAAGCCTTCGCCCTGGTCGCCCAGCACCTGCAGGCACTGGACTCGCCCAACCAGGCCGAGTTCTACACCTCGGGCCGGGCCAGCAACGAAGCGGCCTTCCTCTACCAGCTGTTCGTCCGCGCCTTTGGGACCAACAACTTCCCTGACTGCTCGAACATGTGCCACGAGGCCAGTGGCCTCGGCATGTCCGAGACCCTGGGGGTAGGCAAGGGCACCGTGGTGTTCGATGACCTGGAGCAGGCCGACGCGATCTTCGTCATCGGTCAGAATCCCGGCACCAACCACCCGCGCATGCTCGAACCGCTGCGCGAGGCGGTCAGGCGCGGCGCTCAGGTGGTTTGCTTCAATCCGCTCAAGGAGCGCGGGCTGGAACGCTTCCAGCACCCGCAGCATCCCTTCGAAATGCTCAGCAACGGTTCCGAACCAACCACCACCGCCTATTTCCGCCCGGCCCTGGGCGGTGACATGGCAGTGATGCGCGGCATCGCCAAGTTCCTCCTGCAGTGGGAGCGTGAAGCCCAGGCCAAGGGCGAGTCGCCGGTCTTCGACCATGCCTTCATCGCTGAGCACACCAGCGGCCTGGAGGACTACCTGGCGGCCGTGGAGGCCACCACCTGGGCGCATATCGTCGAGCAGTCCGGCCTGAGCCTGGCCGAGCTGGAACTGGCCGCGCGCATGTATCGTAAGGCCGAGCGGGTGATCATGTGCTGGGCCATGGGTGTGACCCAGCATCGCCATTCGGTGGCGACGGTGCAGGAGATCGTCAACCTGCAACTGCTGCGCGGCAACGTTGGCAAGCCGGGCGCTGGGCTGTCGCCGGTGCGTGGCCATAGCAACGTGCAGGGCGACCGGACCATGGGCATCGACGAGAAGCCCAAGCCGCAACTGCTCGATGCGCTTGAAAAGCGCTTCCACTTCAAGGTGCCGCGCGAGCACGGGCACAATGCCGTGCTGGCGATCAAGGCCATGGAGGAGCAGCGGGCCAAGGTGTTCATCGCCCTGGGCGGCAACTTTGCCCAAGCCACGCCGGACAGCCCGCGCACCCATGCGGCGTTGCGCAATTGCGACCTGACCGTGCAGATTTCCACCAAGCTCAACCGCTCACACCTGGTCACCGGCCGCGACGCGCTGATCCTGCCGTGCCTGGGACGTACCGAGATCGACCTGCAGGCCAACGGTCCGCAAGGCGTAACGGTCGAGGACACCTTCAGCATGGTGCACCTTTCCCATGGCCAGCTGAAACCGCGTTCGCCGCACTTGCGCTCGGAACCGGCGATCATCGCCGGGATGGCCAAGGCCACCCTGGGCAACCACCCGATCGACTGGGACTACGCCATTGCCGACTATGCGCGCATTCGCGAGCTGATCGCCGATGTCATCCCCGGCTTTGCCAGGTTCAATGAGCGCCTGCAGCATCCGGGCGGTTTCCACCTGGGCAACACCGCAGCGCAGCGCAACTGGCGCACGGCGACCGGCACGGCGCGTTTCACCGCCAGCAGGCTGCCCGAGCAATTGGTCAACCCGCAGGTGCTGGCACGCGGCGACACGCCGGACCTGATCCTGCAGACCTTGCGTTCCCACGATCAGTACAACACCACCCTGTACGGCCTTGACGACCGTTACCGTGGCGTGTTTGGTCTGCGCGAAGTGGTGTTCGTCAACGAAGCGGACATCCGCCGCCTGGGCTTGGAGCCGGGCGAGCAGGTCGACCTGGTGTCGCTCTGGGAGGATGGCCGTGAGCGCCGGGTGTCGGGTTTCCGTCTGGTGCCCTATGACGTGCCGCAGGGACAGGCCGCGGCCTACTACCCGGAAACCAATCCGCTGGTGCCGCTGGAAAGCTATGGCGATCGAACCTACACGCCCACCTCCAAGTTCATTGCCATCAAGCTGGAGAAGGCGCGGGCCGGAAGCCGGATCGCGGCGGCGATCGAGGCGGACTGACGCTCAGTTGTGCTGGGGCGCCGGACCGCGCCCCCCGGCTGCCTCAGCGCCGCACCGGAAATGCCGTGGTGTACTTGATCTGTTCCATGGCAAAGCTCGAGGTGATGTTCGACAGGCCATCGGTGCTGGTGATCAGCTTCTTGTAGAAGCGGTCGTAAGCGCCGATGTCGCTCACCACCACCCGCAGCATGTAGTCCCATTCGCCGGACATGCGGTAGAACTCCATCACCTCCTCGAAGTCCGTCACCGTCCTGGCGAACTGCTCCAGCCAGGCACTGTCATGGCGCTGGGTCTTTAACTGGACGAACACCGAGAGCCCCAGGCCCAGGCGCTCGGGGTCGAGCAGGGCCACGCGGCCACGGATATAGCCGTCGTCCTCCAGGCGCTTGACCCGCTTCCAGCAGGGCGTGGTGGTCAGGTTGACCGCTTCGGCCAGGTCCTTGAGGGAAATCGAAGCGTCGCGCTGGAGCAGGGTGAGGATGTGCTGGTCGAAACTGTCCATGTTGCTCGGGTGCCGGTGAGGAGAAAAGGTTTCTCCAGACTAACGAAGCCGTAGAAGCAATGAAACCTGCGGATATGCCATAGTGACGCCCATCCCCCGCACCTTTGGGCCGAACATGTCCGACAAGCCGCACAACTTCGCAACCCGCACTCTCCACGCAGGCGACCAGTTTTCGGTCGCCGACAACGCCATCTTCCCGGCGATCGTCACTGCCAGTTCGTTCATCAAGCGCAGCCTGGACGAGGAGCCCGAATACGCCTACAGCCGGGTCAGCAACCCGACCCGGCACGCCTACGAAACCTGTGTCGCGGCGCTGGAGGAGGGCGCGGGCGCGGTGGCCTGCGCCTCGGGCGTGGGGGCCACGGCGACGGTACTGGAGCTGTTGCCCAAGGATGCCCATGTAGTCGTCATGAGCGGCGTGTACGGCGGGACCTTGCGCCTGCTCGAAGACTTCCGCAGCCACAGCTCAGGGCTCACCACCACCTACGTCGACCTCAACGACCTGCAGGCGGTGAACGCTGCCCTTCGTCCCGAAACCCGGTTGATCTGGATCGAGACCCCGACCAACCCCTTGCTGCAACTGGTCGATATCAAGGCGCTGTGCGAACTGGCGCGGGCGCGGGGGATTCTCACCTGTGTCGACAACACCTTCTGCTCGCCGTGGAACCAGCAACCGATCACCCTCGGTGTGGACCTGGTGATGCATTCGGCGAGCAAGTACATCGGCGGCCACTCTGACCTGATCGGTGGCGTGGTGGTGGCCGCGAGCGAGGCGCTGCTGGCCCGCCTGCGCAAGATCAGCATGGCTGTCGGGGCGATCCAGGGGCCGTTCGATTGCTACTTGGCCTTGCGTGGCCTCAAGACCCTCGACGTGCGCATGGAGCGCCAGTGCGCCAATGCCTTGCGCATCGCCCGCTTCCTCGAAGACCATCCGCAGGTCGAGCAGGTCTACTACCCGGCACTGGACAGCCACCCGCAGCAAGCCCTGTGCAAAAGCCAGATGCGCACGGGCGGGGCGGTGGTCACCATGAGGATCAAGGGCGACCGCGAAGCGGTCAACCGCCTGGTCGGGGCGCTGTCGATCTTCGTCCTGGCCGACTCGCTGGGCGGCGTGGAAAGCATGATCAACCACTCCTGGAGCATGTCGCACAACTCGTTGAGCGCCGAGCAGAAGGGACGCATGGGTATCAGCGAAAACCTGCTGCGCCTGTCGGTGGGCATCGAGGATCACCGCGATCTGATCGAGGATCTGGACCAGGCGCTGGCCCATGCGGCCCAAGGCTGACAGGGGCGGTTCGCGGAAGCGGCTTAGCCGCCCCCGCGGGTTGTTCAGACCGTCATGATTTGGGCGGATGGACGACGCGCTCGATCTTGTCCTTGATCAGCAGGCGCTCCTTGCGCAAGCGTTTGACTTCGTCGTCGGCGGTGCCGTTGTTCTCGGCGGCGATGGTTGCCTTGTCCCGGGCAAGGTACTCCTTGTGAAGCTTGGTCAGGGAGGGGTCTTTCTCCTTGAGCTTCTCGAATTCGTCTGCAGTGATGTGCAGGTCCGCGAGCAGATCGTGCGTGACTGGCATTGCTTCACCTCGGTCAGGGTTGATGTAGGTCCTGATCTTTGAGGATAGCCGTCTTTGCTAGGTTCCGGACTTGCGACGGGCTGTCGCCAGCTGGGCTGGCGGCTGGTGCGCCATGCCAAGGCATGCCTTCCTGTCTGAAGCCGGCACCCTGGACGTGTGGTTTCCCGAGCAAGGCCTGCGCCGTATATACTGCGCGCCATTGTTTGTGGGAGAGCCTTGTGGCCATCGAAATACACTGGATCCGTGACGACCACAGCCTGGCCGAGCACTGCCAACGCTGGCGTGAACTACCCTTCGTGGCAGTCGATACCGAATTCATGCGGGTCGACACCTTCTATCCCAAAGCCGGCCTGATCCAGATCGGCGACGGCGTCCGGGCCTTCCTCATCGACCCCTTGCTGATCGATGATTGGCAACCGCTGGGCGAGTTGCTCGACGACGCGGGTGTGGTCAAGGTCCTGCATGCCTGCAGCGAAGACCTCGAAGTGCTGTCGCGCCTGACTGGCAAACTGCCGCAACCGCTGTTCGATACCCAGCTGGCCGCCGGCTACCTCAACCTGGGGTTCTCCATGGGCTACTCGCGCCTGGTCCAGGAGGTTCTGGGCCTGGAGTTGCCCAAGGGCGAGACCCGTTCCGACTGGTTGCAACGGCCGTTGTCGCAGACCCAGATCAGCTACGCCGCCGAAGATGCCGTGCACCTGGCCGAACTCTACGCCACCTTGCGCCCACGGCTGTCGGACGACAAGAACGCCTGGGTGCTGGAGGACGGTGCTGAGCTGGTTGCCCAGTTGCGCCGCGAAATCGACCCTTACGAGCTCTACCGCGACGTCAAGCTGGCCTGGAAACTCTCCCGCGTCCAGCTGGCGGTGCTGCGCGAGCTGTGTGCCTGGCGCGAGCGTGAGGCGCGCGCGCGCGACCTGCCACGCAACCGTGTCCTCAAGGAGCATGCCCTCTGGCCGATGGCCAAGACCCAGCCCGACAACCTCTCGGTCCTGGCGAAGATCGACGACATGCACCCGCGCACCATCCGCCAGGACGGCGAGTTCCTCATCGGCCTGATCAAGCAAGCCGCCAGCCAGCCCGCCGAAACCTGGCCGCCAGTGCTGCCCGAGCCGTTGCCGATCGAGGCCGCCGCCATCCTCAAGCAGTTGCGCGCCATCGGTCAGGCCGAGGGCGAGCGTCTGGACATCGCCCCCGAGCTGATGCTGCGCAAGAAGACCCTCGAGGCGCTGCTCAAGACCGGCTACCCCAACGGTCCTTATCAACTTCCCGATTCGCTGCGTGGCTGGCGCCGCGAGCGGATGGGGCAGGCCCTGCTCGATAACCTCGCAGGCGCCGGAGAATCCTGATGAAACGTATCTGTTCGATCTACAAGAGCCCGCGCAAGAACGAAATGTACCTCTACGTGCTCAAGGCCGACGGCCTGGAGCGTGTGCCCGAAGGCCTGTTGCCGTTCTTCGGCACGCCGGTCCATGCCTTCGACCTGGTGTTGAGCCCCGAGCGCAAGCTGGCGCGCGAAGACATCGTCAAGGTCCTGGAAAACCTCGACAACCAGGGTTACCACCTGCAGATGCCACCGCCGGAGGATGACTACATCGCGCACCTGCCCGAAGAGCTGCTGCGCCGTAACGATCCTGTCTGACGGCTGGGTCCCCTGCATTGCCCTGCTGCCCGGTGCTGGCGCCGGGCAGCCCCGTCGTCTTCCAAGGTTGTCACCAACATGCGTGTTTTGATCGCGGAACTCAATCATGACCTTTACGCTCGCCTGCTCGGCGACGCGGCACCGGAGCTGGAAGTCCTGACCAGCGGCGACGCCGCCGAGCTGGCCCGCCTGGCCCCTGAGTGCCCGCTGTGGCTGGGCCAGCCGGACCTGCTGGCCAACCTGCTGCGCCAGGGCCATACCCCCACTTGGGCGCAGTCCACCTGGGCCGGCATCACTCCACTGCTGGCCCAGGATTTGCCCCGTGATTACCGCCTGACCCGGGCCGTGGGCATTTTTGGCCAGGTCATGGCCGAGTACATGCTGACCTACATGCTCGGCCACGAGCGCGAGGTGTTGGCGCGCCTGGTCAGCCAGGTCGAGTGCAAATGGGATGAGCGCCCCGGCAACAGCTTGGAAGGCCGCAAGGTGCTGATCGTCGGTACCGGCGATATCGGTCAGCGGGTGGCCGAGTTTCTTGTGCCGTTCGGCGTGAGCCTGTACGGCATCGCCAGCCAGCCCCGGGAACAGGCGCCCTTCGTTGAAGTGGCGAGTCTTGAACATTTGCCGCGGCTGGTGGGTGAGGTCGACTACGTGCTCAACCTGCTGCCTGACACCCCGGCCACCCACGACCTGTATGACGCCGCGCTGTTCCAACGTTTCCGTCCCACGGCGTTGTTCATCAACGCTGGGCGCGGCGTGGCGGTGGTCGATGCCGATTTGGTCGAGGCGTTGAAGCAAGGCCACCTCGCCGGCGCGGTGATCGATGTTTGCCGCCAGGAGCCGCTACCCCAGCGTCACCCGTTCTGGACCGCCTGGGGCCTGCTGCTGACCGGACACAGCTCGGCGCCTACCTCACCCACGGCAATGGTGCGCTTGTTCGTCGACAACCTGCGGGCGTACCAGCAAGGGCAGGCATTGCGCGGGGAAGTGGATTTCAACCGCGGCTACTAGACTGTAGGAATGGGCTTGCCCCGCGATCGGGCGCGCAGCGGCCGTAA
>JAEWGL010000170.1 GCA_023388335.1 Pseudomonadota bacterium
GTACGAAGCCATAGAGCATATGCTGGGGGTCGCTGAGACAGTCGCGGTGACTGCGGCGTTGGTCGGCGGGGTCGCCGTCGCGAGCCGCGGTTTCGCCCGCAGCGCCTTCGTCGACGAGCTAGAGCCCATCGAGCTCGAGTCGCAGGACAGGCGGCTGTGGGCCAATGACCTCACCCCTTATCGTGTCCTGCCCGAACCGCAAAACACCCAGGTCCTGGAAAATGGCTTGCACAGTGATGGCGAGCGCTACTGGTGGCGGCATGCGGGCGCGCACTACGAGGTCCAACCGTCGGCGGAAGAAACTGCCTGGCGGCTTCGCCACCCCGAGCGGCCAAATGGCTTCGGGCCACGCCTTGAATTCAACGGCGAACGCGCCTGGCGCTTGCAGAGTGAGCGACCCTTGGAATGGGAGGGCAATGCAGTGCTGCTGGGGCGCCTGTGGCCTTCTGCCGCGCACTTCGATTTACCGGATATCGAAGCGATCGTAAAGGTGGCGGGGTGCAACGAGGCGCAACTGCGTGGCTTGCTGGTCGAGAACCGTCCCCTGCCGGTCAGCTTGCGTGACACGCTGGAACGCTTCAGTGTGGCTGCCCGCATCGATGTATTCTTCGCCCAATTGGACGCAGGCACTGCGTCGCTGCAGGACCATGGGTTCCTTGACTGGTGCGCCCAGCAGTTGGCCACCACGCCACCGAGTGACGCGGCCTTGCGCTTGGCACTTCTGGACCAGCCGTCGCTGTGGCGTGAACAGTTGCTCGAGCATTTTGTGCAACAATACCTGGCGGACGATGTGTTGCTCCCGCTGCTCAAACGCGACTTCCCCTCGTTACCCGACGCCTATGCCCTGGACGTACTGCGCCAGGCCAGCGAAATGCAGCGCCAGCGGATGCTGGCCGAATCGCGCATACCCTTGGCGTTGGCTGAGCAGGCGCGCCTGCAATTGCAGTCGGCTACCCTGACGCGAACGCTGGAAGGCCTGTATCTCGATGATAGCTACCGCCCTGAAACGGTCGAGCTGGTCTTCGCCTGGTTGCGTCGGCGTGAGGGCTGGCCGCAGGCAATCAATCTTGAGCTGCGCAAGGGCTCCGATACCGGTCCCAGGTTGGCACGCCTGTATGCGCAAAACCCATCGGCTGAGCTGAAATTGCTGGTCAGGCGCGAAGGTGCCTATTGCTTGTATGACGAGCACGGTCGTGAGTTGGAGGAGAGCATCGCAGCGCCGGCTGGCTTGTTCGAGGCACTGGTCGCGGCATTGCCGGCAGCGGACAGGGCGCGTTTGGGATGGGATGGCCCCTTGGCCGGGCAGCAGATGCGTCGTGAGGTGCAACAATGGCTGCCGGGTACCCGCCAGGAGCTCATTCGCCTGATCGGCTTGCGCGAGATAAAGCCCCGCTTCAATTCCGGCCAGCGTCTGCCCGACGGTAGGGTAGGCTATCAGCTCAGTGGGCGAGGGAGGGGTGGCGCCCCCGCTTTGAATATCTTGCGAGACCGCGTACGCGGGCTTTATCCAAGCTTCAGCGAGCAGCAGATCTCCACTTACCTGGAAATATTGCATGCGGCGCCGGGCTCCCCTTTCGTGAACCTGCTCAACCAGGAACAATCCTACGTCCGCTTCGACTTGGCCCTGTCCCGTTGGGAGACCGAAATACCCCACTCGGTACAGCGCAACCGGCGTCGTTTCATCTGTGAAGAACTGCGTCGCTGCTGGCGTCTGCAGGGAGAAATCCTATACTCCGCCAACGGAGAAAATATCGGCATGCGCTTGGATCTGTCAGGCGTCGAGGCGGACAACTTGCCAGCGCTGCCGGAGAACACCGATTTTTCTCATGTCGTGGAACTCGACCTGTCCAACATGCGCCTGCAGCAAGTACCAGCGTCCTTCCTGCACTGTTTCGTTCGGGTCCAGCGATTGAGCCTGCATAACAATGCCCTGCAAAGCATCCCGACGGCGCTGTCCCATCTGACAGACCTGCGCAGGCTGCATATCACGCAAAACAGGATCCGCATGACGGCACCTGGGGCGATCACCATTGCCAGCCTGCGGCAGTTGCGCGTGCTGAACTTGAGTCATAACCCGTTGGGGTTGATCAGCTTGCAGTTGCGTAATCTTACCCAGCTGACCGAACTGTACCTGCGCAACTGTCTATTGAGCACGGTCCCCGCTGGCTTGGTCTCGCGCGGTTTCCTGCATGTCGCGGACCTGCGCGGCAACCAGATTTCGACCTTGCCCCATGTATTGCTCAATGCCCACGCCAACTTCCGTCACGTGGTATTGCTGGAGGGCAATCCATTACCCGTCGCTGTCCGCGAGCAGATGGGGGTGGCGGCATTTGCGCCGGTCGACTTACCTGAACGTGCGCCTGACCGCGCAAGATCACGTTGGCTGGAGCGGCTGGATGGACAGGAGCAGCGGCGAAGAGGCGAACAGTGGGATCGGTTGCGCGCCGAGGCCGACAGCGCGGAATTCTTCGACATTATCGATCAACTTGTGGAGACCAGCGATTTCAGGTTAGCCAGGGAAGATCTCGAGCGGCGGGTATGGGAAGTCTTCGATGCTGCCAGCGAAGATAGCGAATTGCGCAACGAACTGTTCGATCTGGCAAGCAATCCGCGTACCTGCGTCGACAGTGTGTCCGTTTGTTTCAGTGCCTTGGAAGTGCGGGTGTTCATGGCACGGGCCATGCAGCGCAGCGAGCCTGGACAGGCTCGCCAAGTAAGGCTCAACCTGGCGCGGCGGCTGTTTCGGCTGGAAAGGCTCGAGCAGTTCGCACGCGATGATATTGCCGCACGCCGCGCGGCAGGGCGGGAGGTCGATGAGATTGAGGTCAGCCTGGCGTATCGCGTCGGTCTCGCGCAGTCCCTGGATCTGCCGGGTCAGCCGCGGACCATGCAATTTCGAATGATCGCCGATGTAACGCAGCAACGTCTGGAAGAGGCTGCGAGCAGGGTACGCCACGCTGAGGATTCGCCGGCCTTGGCGAACTTTATCAGTCAGCGCGATTTCTGGCGCGAACATCTCAGGCAGGCGCATCCCGCTCGCTTCGAGAGTGAAGAGCAGGTGTTTTGGGAGCGCCTTGAAGCACTGACTGCGCAACAGGACAGCCTGATGGAAAGCGACTACCTGGAAAGGATCAACCAGTTGTCCCGTGAGCGGCAAACGGCGCTGGACGCCTTGTTCCAATGCCTGACTGACGAGGCCTTGGCGGCGGAACGCGCTGGCGAGGGGTGAGAGGCAAAGCAAGCAACGGCCAAACCAGTCACCCAGATTGACAGCTTTGGCCATTGTTCCAGGCGCAGCCTAGCGCGACTATCGTCAGACAAGTTCTACTCCAACAATAAGAAGCCAGGAGTCTGACGATGCGCGATTATTCCGTAGCCGCGAGGGCGTTCAATTATCGGCAAGCCGCGGCGGTGGCCCTGCATGGCTCACTCGAGGCATTCAACGTCTGTGTCGAGTGTTGCGACCGGCATGTCGGCAGCGACCAGATCGCCTTGAACTGGGAAGGCCGCGACGGCAACAGCGCCACCTACAGTTTCGAGCAGTTGCAGGCGCTGGCCGTGCGTTTCGCCAACGTTCTCAAGGCCCAGGGCGTAATGCCTGGCGACCGGGTCGCGGGCTTGTTGCCGCGAACCCCGGAACTGCTGGTCACGGTGCTGGCCACCTGGCGGCTGGGGGCGGTCTACCAACCGTTGTTTACCGCCTTTGGACCCAAGGCCATCGAGCACCGTCTGGCCCAGTCCGCCGCCCGGGTGGTGGTCACCGACCGCCATAACCGCGGCAAGCTTGACGAGGTCGCCGACTGCCCGGTGATCATCACCGTCGGCAGCGCCCCTGGCTCCCCGGACATTTCCTTTCATGATGCCCTGCAAGAGGCTGCCAGCGAATGCGCGCCGGTGTTGCTGCCTGGCGATGCACCCTTCCTGCTGATGTTCACTTCCGGCACCACCGGGCCGGCCAAGCCGCTGGAAGTACCGCTACGCGCCATCGTTGCTTTCCAAGGCTACATGCGCGACGCCCTCGACCTGCGTCCCGAGGACCGTTTCTGGAACCTCGCCGATCCGGGCTGGGCCTATGGCCTTTATTATGCGGTAACCGGGCCGTTGGCGCTGGGTCAGGCCACGACCTTCTACGACGGTCCGTTCAGCGTCGAGAGTTGTTGCCGGATCATCGACAAGCATGCGATCAGCAACCTGGCCGGCTCGCCGACCGCCTACCGCCTGCTGATCGCCGCCGGGCAGGCATTCTCCACACCAATCAAGGGCCGTCTGCGGGTAGTCAGCAGTGCCGGCGAACCACTCAATCCGGAGGTTATTCGCTGGTTCGACAGCGAGCTGGGGGTGACCATCCACGACCACTACGGGCAGACCGAACTGGGCATGGTCCTGTGCAACCACCACGGCCTGGCGCATCCTGTGCGCGCAGGTTCAGCCGGGTTCGCCATCCCCGGTCATCGCATCGTGGTCCTGGACGAACAGTGCCACGAACTGCCAGCCGGCCAACCGGGCATTCTCGCGGTAGACCGCGAACAGTCGCCATTGTGTTGGTTCGGGGGCTATCAGGGTCTACCGACCAAGGCCTTCGTCGGCAAGTACTACCTCAGTGGTGACACTGTCGAGCTCAATGATGACGGCAGTATCAGCTTCGTCGGCCGCAGCGACGACGTGATCACCACCTCGGGCTACCGCGTAGGTCCGTTCGACGTGGAAAGCGCGCTGATCGAGCATCCCGCCGTAATCGAGGCCGCCGTGGTCGGCAAACCCGATCCTGAACGCACCGAGCTGATCAAGGCCTTCGTGGTGCTGGCAGCCGGCCACGGGCCCAGTACTGAACTCGAGGAGACGCTGCGCCAGCATGTGCGTCGGCGCCTGTATGCCCATGCCTACCCACGTGAAATCGAATTCGTCAGCGAGCTGCCCAAGACCCCGAGCGGCAAGCTGCAGCGCTTCATCCTGCGCAATCAGGAAATTGCCCGACAACACGCCGCGCTGACCCAGAGTGTCAGCGCCTGAAGGAAGAGCACCATGCAGATAATCAACAGTAACTTCATCGTCAGTGGCGCGGCCTCAGGCCTGGGTGCCGCCACCGCACAGATGCTCATCGACGCTGGCGCCCAGGTCATGCTGGTCGACCTCAACGCTGAAGCTGTGGCCGCCAAGGCCCAGGCCCTGGGCGACCGGGCCCGTTACGCGGTAGCCGACATCAGCAACGAGGCCGCCGCCAAGGCCGCGGTCGATACTGCCGTGGGCGCCTTCGGCAGCCTGCAGGGGCTGGTCAATTGCGCCGGCATCGTTGGTGCCGAAAAGGTCCTGGGCAAGCAGGGCCCCCACGCTCTGGACAGCTTCGCCCGGGTCATCAACGTCAACCTGATCGGCAGCTTCAACCTGCTGCGCCTGGTGGCCGCCGCCATGGCCGAGGGTCCGGCGAACGAGGGTGGCGAGCGCGGCGTGATTATCAACACCGCGTCCATCGCCGCCTACGACGGCCAGATCGGCCAGGCGGCGTATGCCGCCTCCAAGGGTGCCATCGCCAGTCTGACCCTACCGGCGGCGCGTGAACTGGCGCGCTTCGGTATCCGTGTGTTGACCATCGCCCCTGGCATCTTCGAGACCCCAATGATGGCTGGCATGACCCAGGAAGTCCGCGACTCGCTGGCCGCCGGCGTACCCTTTCCACCACGCCTGGGCCGGCCGCAGGAATACGCCGCCCTGGCCCGCCACATCATCGAGAACAGCATGCTCAACGGCGAGGTGATCCGTCTCGACGGCGCCTTGCGCATGGCTGCCAGATAAGGAGCACGAGAACATGTCCCTCGCCAATGATCCCATCGTTATCGTCAGCGCCGTGCGCACGCCCATGGGCGGCCTGCAGGGCGACCTCAAGAGCCTGAGCGCAACGCAGCTGGGCACCGCCGCCATCCGCGCCGCCGTAGAGCGTGCCGGCATCGCCGCCAACACGGTCGAGCAGGTGCTGTTTGGCTGCGTGCTGCCCGCAGGCCTCGGCCAGGCGCCCGCGCGCCAGGCCGCGCTGGGTGCCGGGCTCGGCAACGGCACCACCTGCACCACCCTGAACAAGATGTGCGGCTCGGGCATGCAGGCGGCGATCATGGCCCATGACCTGCTCTTGGCCGGCAGCGCCGAGGTGGTGGTCGCCGGTGGCATGGAGAGCATGTCCAACGCCCCTTACCTTCTGGACAAGGCCCGCAGCGGCTATCGCATGGGCCATGGCAAGGTCATCGACCACATGTTCTTCGATGGCCTGGAAGACGCCTATGACAAGGGCCGCCTGATGGGTACCTTCGCCGAGGACTGCGCCGAGGCCAACGGCTTCAGTCGCCAGGCCCAGGATGAATTCGCGATTACCTCGCTGACCCGCGCCCAGCAGGCGATCAAGGATGGCAGCTTCGCCGCCGAAATCGTCCCGGTCGAGGTCACGCAGGGCAAGGCGCAGCGCCTGATAAGCGACGACGAGCAGCCACCCAAGGCGCGCCTGGACAAGGTTGCCCAGCTGCGCCCGGCCTTCCGGGAGGGTGGCACGGTCACCGCCGCCAATTCCAGCTCGATCTCCGACGGCGCCGCGGCACTGGTGTTGATGCGCCGCTCCCAGGCCGAGCAACGTGGGCTTGCGCCGCTGGCCGTGATCCATGGCCACGCCGCCTTCGCCGACGCACCGTCGCTGTTCCCTACCGCACCGATCGGCGCCATCGACCGGCTGATGAAACGCACCGGCTGGCAACTGGGCGAGGTCGATCTGTTCGAGATCAACGAAGCCTTCGCCGTGGTCACCCTGGCAGCGATGAAGCACCTGGACCTGCCCCACGACAAGGTCAACGTGCATGGCGGCGCCTGCGCCCTGGGCCATCCGATCGGCGCCTCGGGTGCGCGGATCCTGGTGACCTTGCTGTCGGCCCTGCGCCAGAAGAACCTGCGCCGCGGCGTGGCGGCCATCTGCATTGGCGGTGGCGAGGCCACGGCCATGGCCGTCGAGTGTCTGTACTGAGGTTTCCCATGCTAGTCAACGAAGAGCAGCAGCAGATCAGCGATGCAAGCCGGGCCTTTGCCCAGGAGCGCCTGAAACCCTTCGCCGAGCAATGGGACCGCGAGCACCGCTTCCCACGCGAAGCGATCCAGGAGATGGCCGAACTCGGCCTGTTCGGCATGCTGGTGCCCGAGCAATGGGGCGGCAGCGACACCGGGCATGTCGCCTACGCCATGGCCCTGGAGGAGATCGCGGCGGGCGATGGAGCCTGCTCGACCATCATGAGCGTGCACAACTCGGTCGGTTGCGTGCCGATCCTCAGGTTCGGCACCGAGCAGCAGAAGCAGCAATTCCTCGCGCCACTGGCCAGCGGGGCGATGCTCGGCGCCTTTGCCCTGACCGAACCCCAGGCCGGCTCCGACGCCAGCAGCTTGAAGACTCGAGCGCGCCTGGATGGCGACCATTACGTGCTCAACGGCAGCAAGCAGTTCATCACCTCCGGGCAGAATGCCGGGGTGGTGATTGTCTTCGCGGTGACCGATCCTGAGGCCGGCAAGCGCGGCATCAGCGCCTTCATCGTGCCGACCGATGCGCCCGGCTACCAGGTGGCGCGGGTCGAGGACAAGCTGGGCCAGCACGCCTCCGACACCTGCCAGATTGTTTTCGACAACTTGCGCGTGCCGGTGGCCAACCGTCTGGGCGAGGAGGGCGAAGGCTATCGGATCGCTTTGGCCAATCTCGAAGGCGGACGCATTGGTATTGCCGCCCAATCGGTGGGCATGGCCCGGGCGGCCTTCGAGGTTGCCCGCGACTATGCCCGCGAGCGCCAGAGCTTCGGCAAGCCCTTGGTCGAGCACCAGGCCGTGGCTTTCCGCTTGGCCGACATGGCCACGCGTATCGCCGTGGCCAGGCAGATGGTGCTGCATGCCGCGGCCCTGCGCGATGCCGCACGGCCGGCGCTCGTTGAAGCCTCGATGGCCAAGCTGTTCGCTTCGGAAATGGCCGAAAAGGTTTGCTCCGATGCCTTGCAGACCCTTGGTGGATATGGCTATCTGAGCGACTTCCCGCTGGAGCGGATCTATCGCGACGTGCGCGTTTGCCAGATCTATGAGGGCACCAGCGATATTCAGCGCATGGTCATTGCGCGCAATCTTTGAAGGAGCAGTCAGCATGGCATTCGAAACCATCCTGTTGGACATACATGGCAAGGTCGGCCTGATCACTCTCAACCGTCCCCAGGCATTGAACGCCTTGAACGCGCAGATCGTCGGCGAGATCAACCAGGCCCTAGACCAGCTAGAGCAAGACCCGAACATCGGCTGCGTGGTTCTAACCGGTTCCGCCAAGGCCTTCGCCGCAGGTGCCGACATCAAGGAAATGGCTGACCTGCGCTATCCGCAGATCTACGTCGATGACCTGTTCAGCGACGCCGACCGTATCGCCAACCGGCGTAAACCGATCATCGCCGCGGTATCCGGTTTTGCCCTGGGCGGCGGTTGTGAGCTGGCGATGATGTGCGACTTCATCCTCGCTGCCGACAATGCCAAGTTTGGCCAGCCGGAAATCAACCTGGGCGTGCTGCCGGGCATGGGTGGCACCCAGCGGCTGACCCGCGCGGTGGGCAAGGCCAAGGCCATGGAGCTGTGCCTCAGTGGCCGCCTGATGGGCGCCGAGGAAGCCGAGCGTGCTGGGCTGGTGGCCCGTGTGATGCCGCAGGCCGAACTGCTGGAGGAAGCCCTGAAGGTGGCGGCGAGCATCGCCAGCAAATCGATGCCTGTGAGCATGATGGTCAAGGAAAGCGTCAATCGAGCGTTCGAAGTCACCCTTAGCGAAGGGGTGCGCTTCGAACGCCGGGTGTTCCATGCCGCCTTCGCCACCGAAGTCCAGAAGGAAGGCATGGCCGCGTTCATCGTCAAGCGCGAAGCGCAGTTCAAGGATCGCTGAGGCCAGACGCCACGCGTTAAAGAGAAAAGAACACCGCTTGTGCCGCCGCCAGGGTGATGGGCGCGCGGTACACCGCGGTGACCTGGCCGCTTGTGGGGTCACTGATTGCAGAGCCTTGGGCATAGCGTTGCTTGGCGGTCTTCAGGTGCCCTGCGGTGAAAGCGGTCTTGTCGCTGTCGTTGGCGCGGTAGTGGAAGTGCGCGTACCAGAGCGGCCGTCCTTCGTGCAACACCGCATACTCGTCCAGGTAATCCACCGGCCTGCCTTTGACCTTGGCCAAGGGTCTGCGTGTACCCTCGGCGCGTATTTGCAGCTTGCCCTTGCCGAGCAGGAACTGCAGCTCGCTCATCCTTGGCTTCTGTGCCAAAGCGACCTGGATACGCAAGGCGAGCGCTTGGTCGTCGAGTGTCAGCGCCATGTCTTCCAAGGCTTTTATGGTGACCGCGGCGTCCTGGTTGCGGCTGGCCTCGTCGGTCTGGTTATCGGCGGTGAGGCGTTGCTCGATGGCATTGCGCTGAGAGGTGAGCAGTCCTGCCTGGTTTTGCAGGATTTCCTCGATCTCGACCGGCAGGTAGCTGGCCAGGTTGCGCGCTTGCAGGTTTTCCAGTTCCCGCCTGGCGGCGGCGATCAGCCGGTTGCTGTCCTTGAGTAGCCGACTCAGCTTATGCCCGGTATTGACCGGCTTGACGGCAGGGGTGTCGCGCACCGGCACCCATTGGTCCTGTTCGAGCCGGTAGGTGCGGGTCGAGGCTTGAGGGTCAGGACCTGGAATGTCCACCAGGTGATTGTCGCCCGCACGCGGCTGGCCGAGCAGTAGCCCATGCTCTGCGGTCTCGATCAGGCCAGGCAACTGGCTGCGCAATTGCTGGACCGTCGTCGCCGGAGGCGCATAGGGGTACTCGGCAAGCTCCTCGTCAAGGCGGCGCTTGAAGTCTGCCAGGTCGTCCTGGAGGATCTTCAGCTCAGTCCGCGCCGCCGGACTGTTCAGGCGTTCCTGCAGATTGCCAAGCTGGCGCTCAGCGGCACCGAACTGCTGCGCGATACTGCGCAGCAATCGGCTGATGGCCTCATCGCTGGCCTGCGGGAGGTTCTCCAGCTGTACGTGCTGGGAGATCCCCAGGTTCAGGTTCGTCCAGGCGCGGTCCATCCAATAGCTGGCCTCGTCGTCCAACTGATGGATCAGCGACAATCGATTGATGCTCATCTCCATGCGCAGGTAGCGCCAGCTCTGCGAATTGGGCAGGGTAAGCCACAGGCGTTCGCTGGCCGCTAGAAGCTCGGTGATGCGTGGCTGTGACCGGCTTGCGAGTCGTTTCAATTGATCATGGGTGGCGCGGACCTGTTCGGTGTTGGTCAGCAGTTGATCGACCAGTGGGGCCAGGACATCGAGCCGTTCCTTGAGCGCGCGCTCATCGGCGGGCGTTAGCTCGTAGCCTCGTTCGTTATTCTTGTGGAACTCGAGAAATTGCAGGCGTCTGGGTTTGTAGAGCTTTTGCAAGGTTGCGTGGGTTGCTTGCAGGCTTCGTAGCCGTTGGTGAAGCGCGTAGGCGCGAAGAATCTTGTAATCCTTGAGTACGGCTTTCTCGTTGCGTTGCTTCAAGCGCTCCAGGTGTTCTTCCCAGAAGCTCGCGAAGGCCTTGGTCTTCTCCAGGTAGTTGCGCAGGATGGGTTCGGGCGCCTCGGCCGACGCCAGTTGGGCGATCTTTTCGAGGTAGGCGCGCTGGGTCTTGCTGTATTCGCCGTCCTGCTTGAGTTGGGCGTCCAGGTGGGCGACCGACGTTTCATTGCTGACTTTCAACCGGCTCAGGCGGCTTTGCAACGGCTGGCCGCCGCGCAGGCGCAAGCGCAGGTCCAGGCGCCAGCGCCCCGCTTCGTCGCGGATGAGCCAGGGGCCCAAGGGTTCCCCCTCCACCCTGTTGAGGATGCGTGGCTGGGCCTGAAGCGGGTCGTATACGACGCTATAGACCTTGCCTTCGATGCGGGCCCATAGGCTTTCCTGATACAGGTACAGTCCCTGTAAGGGACCGGACGGCACTGGCGCGCCGAGCGCCTCGGGCAACAGTGGCGCCTGCAGCTTCTGGAGCTGCTCGCGCTGCGCGGCGGACAGCCGCTGGTCAGGACGGGACCAACTGAAGTCCAGTTCCCGCGCGAAGCCTGAAGCGCCCAGTACGCTAGGTATGGCGGGGGTATTCGATGGTTCGTCGAGCGTTTCCGTCGCAGCGGTTCGCCCAGGTGTCGACTCCAGAGACGCCCGCTCGAGGTCTAGGCGTTCTACCGCGTGAGTGAGCAGCAGGATAGCGATATTGGTCAGCAATGTGATCAACGCATCGACTTGCCCTGGCGAATCCTTCCCTGGCTGGTCAGTGATGAACTCGGCCAGCACCATGTCCATTTGTACCAGCCAGGCGGCCCTTGCCAGCGCACCGTCGGCAAAGGGCAGGAGGGTGTTGAGCAGCAGCCAGCCAAGGCGTTCCCAACGCTGCCAGCGGGTCTGCGCGCTGCTGAGTGCCTGTTCGCTGAAATTGCTGATGGTCTCCTCGACACAGGCCCGGTATAGCGCCTGGCCAATGTCCGCGACAGGCATTTGGCGAGTGATGATCACTGGCGCTGGCTTGCTGAAGGGCACTGACAATGTGTCATCGAGCGCAAAGAACAGATGCGGCTCGAGGAAACCGCCGTGGGCATACACGCGCCGGTCCACCTCGGGCAAGCGATGCAACAGGTCGTCCTGCAAAGGGCCGGGTGTGCTGACGGCCGCGAACAGTGCGGGCCTGTTCGCGAACTCCAGCAGCCGGTCGGGGTGCAACGGCCGGTACAGCAGGCATAGCGTGCTGCTGGGCGATTCGCTCTCGATGAGCCAGGCGTTGAGCGGCAGGTCAGGAGTGGCATCCATCCTGCGCTTGAAACCCAGGGGGCGCAGGATCCAGCGTGGCTGTTCTTCGCCGGGCTCGAGGGCCAGCGCCTGGCTGACAGCATCCACCCCCTGCATGCTGAGGCCCTGGTCGCGCAGGTGCAGCTCCATCGCCTCGGCGGGTAACTGGGTACGCAGATAGGATATGAGCAGGTGCTGGCGCTCGGACGCTTGAGCGGGATCGTCGAGCAGCCTTTGCTTCAACATGCGTGGGTAGTTTGCGCCGATGTCCACATCCGTGATCACGCGGCGCAGGTAGCGCTCGTCGAACCAGGAGGGCACGGGTTGCCCGCGGTGCGATTCCAGCATGACCGTTCCCGGCTGCAACAGGCCGAGATTGGCGATGGCCAATTGGGCGAGTGAGAAGCTGACGTCCTGAACGGTATGGTCGATGACCGGCGAACCCCCAACTGGCAAGGCCGCGGCCGTTACCTGATGGTTCACCACGCGTAAGTCCCGCAGGTCCATGTCGAACTGCGGATGATCAGTCTCGATGCGCTGTGCGATTTTTTCCAAGGCGAAATCCTGCGCACTGGCAATGCCATCCAGCCAGCCTTTGCCCTGGGCATCGAAATGGGCTTCGGCGATATCCGCGAGCATTGCGGCATAGCGCATGTGCAGCTCGGCCGGAGCAGTGCGCAACCAGGCGGGCAAATGGGCGAAGATGCGCTTGTAGTTGTCCTGTTCGCTGATGGTGCAGAACTCCAGCAGTGAGGTCATGCGGTCCAGTGTCTGGTTCAACGCGGCGGCGCGATGCTGTGAGGCGTAGGTGGCGCTGGCACGTTCGATCAGATGCAGCTGCTGGTTCAGCAGTCCCATCGCCTGGGCTTCGAACACGTGCGAGGATGTTTCGGTAAGCATCAACTGTGGCGGGAGCGGTACCCGATGCCGAGGCCAGTGATTGCCGATGATATCGAGCAACTGCTGGCGCGAGTCGAACGTCAGTAGCCGACCGGTCAAGGTATAAAGCAGCGTGATCGAGCGGCCTGGCGCATCTTCGGTACGTTCGATCAGCAAGGCGCTCGCCAGGTTGGGGTCCATTCGGCTGGCCGATGAGAGATCGACCTGCAGGTTGAACACCCTGACCGTGTCGCTGTTGGCCCAGCTTGCTTGCTCATCGCGCCGGGGGTACGCCTGCACCAGGTGGGCCAGCGCAGCGGCGGGTCGACTCAGGCGATGCTTGTGGACACCCGCGTCGATGGCGATTTTCAATTGCTCCTGGAGGTACTGCGCATGCCAGGACCACGGCGATTGTCCGGCGCTGTCGGTGCTGCTCCAGAACGCGGCCAGCGCTTGCTGGAAGCTGTCGATCAGCCACGGGCCGCATTCGTTGAGCAGGCGTTCCACAGCATGCAGGTCCAGCTCCACCGCCCATCGCGGGTCGCTGTCGTCGCGGCTGCTGAGGAAGTCCTCGCCGCTAGTGAGGTTCAGGGTAGTGCGCTTGCAGTACCGCTCCACCAGTACGTTTTGCAAAGGACGGACCCAGGGTTTGTGCGGTGACGACCTGGCTGTGACCAGGAACAGTTCCAGGGGGTGGTGGCGGCTGCTCAATTGACGTTGCTGCCACTGCTCCTTCAGTACCGTGCCGGCGACATCCACCAGTTGCGGATGGGAGGCGAAGCGTTTTGCGAGAGGACAGCCCAAGGTGCTGTCTTCGGCGAGGCGTTTATGAATGACCATGTCAAGGCGTTCCTGCGGGGGAGAGGGCCTCCATCAAGCCAGCGGCGTGCGCAGCCGTTGCAGTAGACCGTTACCACCCGCTGTCGGCTGACCTCATGGTCGTGGGCCATGGCCAATTCGGGGTATGACTTGGGGCACCTTTAACAAGCTCGTTGGTCGAAAGCGGGCAGCCGGGCATCTGGTCGCGCGATTTGCGCTGACAGGGCAGCCTTTATCCCTGCAAACAATGGTTGCCGCCACAGCTTGGTACTCGGGCAAACTGCTCCAGACCAGGCCCGCAAATGGCGGTTTTGATCCCGATAAGCGCAATCCATGCTGTTTCAGTCAATTGCCCTGTCATTTCTGTTGCCCAGTGCGACGTGGCACCTTAGACTGCCGCCCCCTGTAAATAGAGTGCCGCATGGTGCTTGAGAATTCCGCCTCCGGCGAGCCATCGTCGGGGCACCCGATTCGCCTAAATGCACGTATTTTTATAGAGAAGTCGATGACCAAGGAAAAGTTGCTGGCCATGCCGGCCGATGACTACATGAACGCTGAGCAACTGGCGTTCTTCACCGAGTTGCTGCATTCGACGAAAGTCCAGACCCAGGAGCGCATCGAACAGAGCCGCATAACCATCGAGAGCCTGGACAGCCCGGCTGACCCGGCCGATGCCGCTTCCGTCGAGGAAGAGCGTCACTGGCTGGTCAATGCCATCGAGCGTGATCAGCGCCTGCTGCCGCAATTGGAAATGGCCCTGGGTCGGATCGTCGATGAGACCTTCGGCTGGTGTGACGACAGCGGCGAGCCGATCGGTCTGAAGCGTCTGCTGATCAGCCCGACCACCAAGTACTGCATCGAAGCGCAGGAACGTCACGAGCAGATCGACAAGCACCAACGCCAGGTCTGACCTGTCTCAGGTGCAAGGCCCCGTGGAGCGATCCACGGGGCCTTTTGCTTTCTCGTGGGCGCACGTCGGCTTTATTGCCCTCCATGCAACAGAGCTATACCGGCAATAGCTTCTTCCAGCCGCAAGACGGGCGTATCATGGCGATATAGTTAGGGTGCTAATGAAATTGGGAGGATAGGATGGCAAGCCGAGTCGATGTGGCCGTGATGATTGGCAGCGGTGTACCCGTCACATTGCAAGCGCTGGGCAAGCGCATCTGTTGGGTGGTGCTTGTCGACGGAGAGCGGTGCGGCACTGCCTTTGCGAGCCGCACTGAGGCGCTGGAGTGCCAGGCCGCCTGGATCGAAGCACTACAAGGTATTCGACCTCGAGCGAGCCTGCGTCAGGTGGTGTGACGGACGTTTTAGCGCTCCAGGGCGCGCGCCAAGGCACAGGCATCGTTGTGGCGTCGACGAAATCCCTTGACCCGTCCAGTAGCCCATTCGGTGATATGGAAGAAGTTGATGCCAGCTGGGATCACGACATAGCGCGCAGCGCCCTCGCCTGACCCTATCAGGGGATGATTGAGGTAAGAAATGTTCATCACCTCTCGACGTAATTCAGTGTTTTCGTGCATATTCCTTTCCCTGTAATGTGCAGTTGTGAACCGGGAGCCCGTTCTGCCTAGGGCTGGATGCATCTATCGCATTTTTTCTGGCAGTTTTGCTGTCAGATATTACGTCTCCTGTAACGGTAATCTGCCGAAAGTCTGTCCTGCGACCTTGGCCTGCAGGCAAGTGTGATGTTTCCCGCACACTTGGACTACTGTCTGCACAGACGCTTCGCGCATTTACCCTATAGTCTTTAGACTTCCACTTTGAAGTGCCGTTGCCTTCGTGCAGTCATGCTGTGTACGCGGTGGCGGAGTGTAATCGGTTTGAGGAATTGTTCATTGGCAGTCAGCACTCTGGATACCCATGCCCTGTTTGCCCTGGGCGATCTGCGGGCCAAGTTGGTCAAGCAGTTTCAAGGGCGTTTCGTCTATATCACCGAGCAGAATGCGGAAGGCCTTTACATGGCCGAACTCGACACCGACAGCGCGTTGGTGGTCGACGACAAGCAGCGGCTTGAACTGAAAGTGGGTGATCACTTTCGGGCAGCTGTGCTGCCTAGCCGTGAAGGCGGCAAACTGGAAATCCGCTTCCGCGACATCAAGCTCAACGTCTACGGCCTGGGCGACTACGCCTTCGTCTCGGTGCCCGAGGGTGAGGGCATCGTGTTCCGTGAAGGCCAGGGCGTGATGCTGGTTTTCGCCGCCCACCAGCAACTGCAGGAAGGCCTGGGCAAGGTACTCAAGACCGCCACGGGCAAGGTCGCCAAGTGGCGCAAGGGCGAGATGACTACTTTCAAGGCCAGTGAATAAGCATCGAAGGCGCTGCCGCTGAAGGGCAGGATGGGCGTTTCAGCGCCTGAGCCAGCACTGATGTTCCGTCGCGGGGCAGGGGCGCCTGAAGCCGCCCGTGCTTGCCCGTGACGGTTTAGTTGCCGCCGTTGTTGCCGCTCACTTCCTCAGGCACATCATCGCCGGACATGCGCTTGCGAAAGAGCGCAGCCCTGGCCAGCAGGACGGTGGTGACGGGCACCGTGATCGACAGCAAGATGGGGATGAGCCAGGCGTGCAGTACCGGCGTCTGCTTGAGCGCGGAAAAGTACAGGATCGAGGCCAGGGCGACGCACCAGGTGCCGAGGGTCGCGGCCAGGGCCGGTGGGTGCATGCGTTGGAAGAAGTCCTTCAGGCGCACAAGCCCCACGGCCCCGGTCAGGGCGAAGAGGCTGCCCGTCAGCAGCAGCATCGCCGTCGCCAGTTCAAGCCAGAACGGTAGTTGAACGCTTTCGTTCATTCGATCACCTCGCCGCGCAAGAGAAATTTAGCCAGTGCGGAGGAGCCAACGAAGCCGAACAAGGCGATCAGCAGGGCACCTTCGAAGTAAGTATCACTGGCGTAGCGAATACCCAGTACCAGCATCATCAACATGGCCAGGATATACAGGTAATCCAGGGCCAGGACCCGGTCCTGAGCGGACGGCCCGCGGAACAGCCTGACCAGTGCCAAGGCCATGGCAATGGCGAAGATGAACAGGCTGGCGAGGATGGCATTGGCAAGCAGGCCAGTCATTCGAAGATCTCCATCAGCGGGCGCTCGTAGCAATCCTTGAAGTGCTGGATGAAGGACGCCTCATCCTCCAGGTCGAACACGTGCAGCAGTAGCACGCTGCGGTCTAGCGCCAGCTCCGACCAAATGGTCCCGGGGACCACGGTGGTGATCATCGACAGGGCGGCCAGGCCGTGGGCATCACGCAAGGTCAGGGGAATGTGCACGAAAGCCGAGCGTGGAGGCCGACGGTGCGCGGTGAGCACGCTGCCGGCGACCTGCAGGTTGGATTTCAGCACATCCATACCCACTCTGAGGACCAGGCGCACGATGGTGCCCGGACTGCGAATGTGTGCGACCTGCGGGCGCAATGGCGCCAACAGCAACGGGGCAACTACGGCAAGCAGGGCCGCGAGGAGTACGTTGCCGGCGCTTAGCGACAGATTCAGCAGCAGCCACAGCACGAACAGGGCCATCGACAACAGCGGGGCAGGGAAGAGTCGGCTCATGGCTGCACCTGTGCGTTGAGGGTCGTAGGACCAGGGACCGGGCGGCTGCCCAATACCGCCTCGATGTAGGCCTCGGGCGTCTGCAGGCTGGCCGCGGTGTCCTGGGTATAGCGCAGCAGCGGCTCGGCCTTAAGGCTGAGGATCAGGCACAGGCCCAGGAGGATGACGATCGGCAGGCACTCATAGCGGCGCAGTACGGGAGAGGGACGCTCTTCGGGTTTCCAGAAGCGCTGGATGCCCACGCGGCCCAAGGCGATCAGCGACGCCAGACCTGAAAATATCAGCAGTGCCACCAAGGTCCAGCCAGTCGCCGACAACGGTTGCTCCGGGGCCACGCCCAGGCCGAGCGGATTGAACAGCGCGCTGATCAGGTTCAACTTGCCTATGAAGCCTGACAGTGGTGGCATGCCGATGATGAGCAGCGCGCAGGCGATAAAGCTGAGGCCGAGGAAGGCCATGGTCCAGGGAATGACCTGGCCGATCACCGCCTTCTGTTCGTCATCGAGGTTGATGCCCTTGGGCGGGTGCAGTGATTCCAAGGGTGGTGGCATGCCATCGCCTTCGTCGTCCAGGGGCGCTTCATTGGCCGAGCGGGAACGCTCGATCAGCTCTGCCAGCAGGAACAGCGCGCAAAGGGCAAGGCTCGAGGTCACCAGGTAGAACAGGGCGGCGCCCGTCAGCATCGGTTGACCGAAGCCGATGGCCGCCATCAAGGTACCGGCCGACATCAGGATGCTCAGTGCGGCCATGCGCTCCAGGCGCTGGGCCGCGAGCAGCGAAACCGCGGCGATGGACAGGGTCGCCAGGCCGCCATAGACCAGCCACTGGCCACCGAAGAAGGCCGAGGCGCCGGCTTGCCCGGAGAACAGCAGTGTCCACAGGCGCAGCATGGCGTAGAAGCCGACCTTGGTCATGATCGCGAACAGCGCGGCTACCGGCGCGCTGGCCGATGCATAGGCCGGCACCAGCCAGAAATTCAATGGCCAGATGCCTGCCTTGACCAGGAACGCCGTGGCAAGGATGGCGGCGCCCGCGTGCAGCAGGCCGCGGTCGGCCTCCGGCACCAGCGGGATCTTCAGCGCCAGATCAGCCATGTTCAGAGTGCCGGTCACGCCGTAGAGCATGGCTGCGCCGATGAGAAACAGCGACGAGGCGAACAGGTTGATCGCGATGTAGTGAAGACCAGCCTTGACCCGCGCCCGCCCCGAGCCGTGCAACAGCAGCCCGTAGGACGCCGCCAGCAGCACTTCGAAGAACACGAACAGGTTGAACAGGTCGCCGGTGAGGAAGGCGCCGTACAGCCCCATCAGCTGCACCTGGAACAAGGCATGAAAGCTGGCTCCGGCGCTGTCCCAGCGGGCGCGGGCGAACAGCAGGGCACAGACGCCGATGATCCCGGTCAATACCAGCATCAGGGCCGAAAGGTGATCCACCACCAGTACGATGCCAAAGGGCGCGGGCCAGTTGCCCGGCAGGTAGACACCGATCGAGGCGGCCTGGCCCTGGCTACGCACCCACAGCAACAGAGTAACGGCGATGCCCAGGCCCACCAGGCTGGACAGCAGGTTCAGGCGCCGCTTCAGCGGCCGGTGCTTCTCGCCGAGCATCAGCATCAGGGCCGCCGTCAGCAACGGCAGCATGATGGGCATGACCATCAGTTGGTTCATCAGGCTCATTCGTCGCGCTCCCGGCCATCGACATGGTCGGTACCGGTCAGGCCACGCGAAGCCAGCATCACCACCAGGAACAGGGCGGTCATGGCGAAGCTGATGACGATGGCGGTCAGAACCAGCGCCTGGGGTAGCGGGTCGGTGTAGTTGAGCAGGTCCTGGGGCACGCCGTCCTTGATGATCGGCTCCTTGCCGATGAACAGGCTGCCCATGCTGAAGATGAACAGGTTGACGCCATAGGTGAGCAGGCACAGGCCCATGATTACCTGGAAGGTCCGCGGCCTGAGGATCAGCCAGACGCCGGACGCGGCCAGGACGCCGATGGCGATTGCGATGACTTCTTCCATCAGGCGGCTCCTGCTTGGCTGGGTTTCGGCTGGTTGCCCGGGCGATAGGCCCGCACTGACTGGTGCGCCAGGGCAGTGAGGATCAGTAGGGTCGAGCCGACCACCACGGTGTATACGCCCACGTCGAAGAGCAGCGCGCTGGCCACATGCAGGTCCCCGAGCACGGGAAGGTGCAGGTGAGCGGTGTGAGTGGTCAGGAAGGGGTAACCCAGGACCATCGCACCAATGCCGGTCAGTGTCGCGCACAACAGTCCGGTGCCCATCCAGCGCAACGGTCGCAGGCTCATCTGCGCTTCCACCCATTGGGTGCCGGCTACCATGAACTGGAGGATGAAGGCGACCGACATGACCAGCCCGGCGACGAAGCCGCCACCTGGTTGGTTGTGCCCGCGCATGAACAGGTACATGGACACCAGCAGGGCGATGGGAAGCAACAGTCGCACCAGGGCGGCCGGCACCATCATGAAGCCCAGTGCGGTATCGGTGGCGTGCCGCGGGTTGATCAGGTCGGTGACCACGTCCGGCGCCAGCTGGCGCTGTTGCGCCGGCAGCTGCATGCTCTCCTTGGGAGGACGGAAGCGGCGTAGCAGGGCGAACACGGTGAGAGCCACCGCCACCAGTACGGTGATCTCGCCCAGCGTATCGAACCCACGGAAGTCGACCAGCATGACGTTGACCACGTTGGTGCCACCGCCCTGGGGCAGGGCCCGGCTGAGGTAGAAGGACGAGATATCATTCGGCGTCGGACGCGTCAGCATGGCGTAGGAAAGCAGGGCCATGCCGCCGCCGACCAGCCCCGCCAGCAGCAGGTCGCGCAGGCGCCGCAGGCGCGCCCGCTCCAGGCTTCCGGGCAACGGCGAAACGCCCTCGATGCGTCGCGGCAGCCAGCGCAGGCCGAGCAGGATCAGTACCGTGGTGACCACTTCCACCACCAGCTGGGTCAAGGCCAGGTCCGGCGCAGAGAACCAGACGAAGGTGATGCAGGTCATCAGGCCGCAGACGCTGACCATGGTCAGGGCCGCCAGGCGATGGTACTTGGCCTGCCATGCGGCACCGATGGCGCAGGCGATCGCGATCAGCCACAGCGCGACGAACACCCCCGATCCCGGAATCTTCGGTCGCTCGCCCCAGGTCAGCCCGCTGTAGAGTACGGGGACCAGGCCCGCGATGAATGCCATGAGGACGATCATGAACAGCTGTTTCTGCAAGCGTCGGGTGGTCAGCAACAGCTCGACGTGCCGGGCCAGCCGCATCAGGTGTACCTGGCCGCGTTCGAACAGGCGCTTGCCGTTGAAACGCTCGATCAACGGCGGGTAGGGGAAGCGTCCACGGCGCAGCTGTTCGCGCAGCAGCAGGTAAAGCACGACACCGCCGGCCATGGCGATCAGGCTCATGATCAGCGGCGCGTTCCAGCCATGCCAGATGGCCAGGCTGTACTCGGGCAGGGTACCACCGACCACCGGCAGTGCCGCGGCGGCCAGCAGCGGGCCGACCGATTGCGCGGGGAACACGCCGACCACCAGGCAGGTCAGTACCAGCAGCTCGACCGGCGCGCGCATCCAGCGCGGCGGCTCATGCGGCGTGTGTGGCAGGTCCTTGGCCGACGGTCCGAAGAACACATCGACGGTGAAGCGCAGCGCGTAGGCCACGCTGAAGGTCCCGGCCAGCGTGGCGAGTACCGGCAGCGCGATCTCCACCCAGGCGCTGGCGCTGATGAACACCGTTTCGGCGAAGAACATTTCCTTGGACAGGAAGCCGTTCATCAACGGCACCCCGGCCATGGAAGCGCTGGCGACCATGGCCAGGGTCGCGGTGTAGGGCATCAGGCGGAAAAGGCCGCTCAGGCGCCGAATGTCGCGCGTGCCGCTTTCATGGTCGATGATGCCGGCGGCCATGAAGAGCGACGCCTTGAAGGTGGCGTGGTTGAGTATGTGGAACACCGCGGCCACCGCCGCCAGGGGGCTGTTCAGGCCCAGCAGCAGGGTAATCAAGCCCAGATGGCTGATCGTCGAGTAGGCCAGCAGGCCCTTGAGGTCGTTCTGGAACATGGCGGCGAAGGCACCCAGCACCAGGGTGCAGGCGCCAGCGCCGCCGACGATCCAGAACCATTCTTCGGTGCCGGAGAGCACCGGCCACAGGCGCGCCAGGAGAAACACGCCAGCCTTGACCATGGTCGCTGAGTGCAGGTAGGCCGAAACCGGCGTGGGCGCCGCCATTGCATGAGGCAGCCAGAACTGGAAGGGAAATTGCGCGCTCTTGGTCAGGGCGCCGATGAGGATCAGGGGCAGGAGGACGGGGTATAAGGCATGTTGGCGGATCAGGTCGCCGGCAGCGAGGACCTTGTCAAGGTCGTAGCTGCCGACGACATGGCCGAGCAGAAGCGCCCCCACCAGTAGGCAGAGGCCACCGGCACCGGTGACGATGAGCGCCATGTATGCCCCGCGGCGCGCATCGCTGCGGTGGTGCCAGTAACCGATCAGCAAGAAGGAAAATAGGCTGGTCAGCTCCCAGAAGAACACCAGCTGAATCAGGTTGCCGGAGATCACCAGGCCGAGCATCGCACCCATGAACGCCAGGAAGAAGGCGAAGAAGCGTGGTACTGGATCCTGCGGCGACATGTAGTACCGCGCATAAAGCGAAACCAGGGTGCCGATGCCCAACACCAGTAATGAAAATAGCCAGGCAAAGCCATCCATGCGCAGGACCAGGTTCAGTCCCAGGCTTGGCAGCCAGAGAAATTCCTCGCGGATGACGCCACCATGGGCGACTTGCGGGTACAACAACGCTACCTGGACGGTACCGACCAAGGCCACGAGGCCGGCCAGAAACGACTCGGTATTACGTGCGTTGTGCGGCAGGACAGCCGCCAGGCAACTGCCGACGAACGGCAGAAGCAATAGCACTATCAATGACATAGCGTTCTAATCTGCAGGAGTTTGCCAAGGATCATACGTGGCGTATGTGGGATCACCAACACGCAAGCTGTCGCAGAATCCTACAAAGACGGCGCGACAAGCTGTTTTTTTATAACAGTTTTTTAAAAGGAAAGCCCTTTCTCCGCAACTTCAGCGACTGGTTTCACCCTCGCACAGCGTATCTGCTGCCCGGTCCTCAATGGCCTTGGCGCGGCGCTTGGGCCTCAATTCGCTGACCACCACGGCCAGCACGATCAGCACTCCCCCGATCAGCGCCACCCCTGGCAAGCGCTCGCCGGCCAAGCGACCAACGATACCGGCCCAGACCGGTTCGCCCGCATAGATCAACGTTGCACGGGTAGGGGATACCGACTGTTGCGCCCAGTTCATCGCCACCTGGATCACCGCGCTCATGGCGCCCAGACCAACCGCGCTGAGCAACAGCAACCATGAAAAGTCCGGCAGGCGCTCCTGTGTGGGCACAACCATGAGCAAAGACAGTGCCGAGGCGGTGGCCAACTGGACCACGGTCACCCGGCGCACATCGACCTTGCCGGCGTAGCGACTGATCAAGATGATTTCACCCGCAATAGCCACGGCACTCACCAAGGTGACCAGCTCGCCTTCGCTCAATTGCAGCGAACTGCCCTCAGGCCCGGCTAGCAGCATAAGGCCCGCGAAAGCCAGGCAGATCCCCACGCTCGCCATCAGGCCGGGGCGGCGACCGAGGACCAGCCATTGCAGAAGGGGCACGAAAGGCACATACAACGCGGTGATAAAGGCCGACTGACTGCTGCTGATGGTCTGCAGGCCCATGGTTTGCAGGCCGTAGCCCAGCATGATCGTGACGCCGATCAGCATTCCCGCCTTCAGCTCCGTCCAGGTAAGCCGTGACAAAGCCCGGGCCGAAACCAGGCCAACGAACAGTGCCGCCGCCGCGAAACGCAGGCCGACGAAGAACATCGGACCGCTGACGGTCATGACATTGTGCACCAGCAGGAATGTGCCGCCCCATAGCATGGTGATGAAGACCAGCACCATTTCGGCCTTGCTCAGCCGAAAGGTAATGGCGGCTCGTTCTGCGGTATCGGTTTGGGGCATGGTCTTGCACACTCGAGAGGGGCGACGCACAATTGCGCGCAACGTGGGCAGTATACTGCGCAACCCCTACGAGTGAGCAATATAGTGCACAAAGATTCCAGTCACCGGGCCTCGGTGCTGCAACATGTCAGCCAGAACATCAGGCGCTTGCGCATCGCCGCCGGATTGAGCCAGGCCACTCTCGCAGAGCGGTCCGGTGTCAGCCGACGGATGCTGGTGGCCATTGAAGCGGGCGAGAAAAACGTCAGCCTGACCACCCTCGACCTGATCGCCGAGGCGCTCGGCGTGGCATTCAGCTTCCTGATCCAGGCGCCTGGCCAGCGCGATCCCAGCCGCATCAACGAGCTGGCCTGGGCGGGCGAGCACCCTGGAAGCAAGGCGGTGCTCCTGGCCAGCTGTCCGGCAAGCCGTGAGGTGGAGCTCTGGGAGTGGCGGCTGGAGCCTGGCGAGCATTACCCC
>JAEWGL010000201.1 GCA_023388335.1 Pseudomonadota bacterium
CCGTTACCCATCGCCGCAAAGCCACCCCCCATGCTGATCAGGCCGACCTTGATCAGCGTCAGGCCGATCATCAGCACCACGATGCCGGTGACCAGCGGGGTGATCAGGCGCTTGATGAACGGCAAGATGCGCGACACACCCATCTCCACGAAGGAGCCCGCGATCACCACGCCGAATATCGCCGCCATCACCCCCTCCACCGGCGTGCCTTGCTTGACCATCAGCGCACCGCCAGCGATCAGCGGTCCGACGAAATTGAAGCTGGTGCCCTGGACGATCAGCAAGCCGGCCCCGAACGGACCGAAGCGGCGGCACTGCACGAAGGTGGCAATGCCGGAGATGACCAGCGACATCGAGACGATCAAGTTGGTATCGCGTGGCGAAACGCCCAAGGCCTGGCAGATCAACAGGCCAGGGGTGACGATCGGCACGATGATCGCGAGCAAGTGCTGCAGCGCCGCCAGCATGCCGATCAGCGGCCGTGGCCTGTCCTCAAGGCCCAGGACCAGTTCATTGGTGGCCGCGGCCGCGTTGGGCCCTTGTTCGATGGAACTCATGGGATAGCTGCCCCGAAGAAAAAGGAGCGCATTCTACGGGCCGCTGCCGCCCAGGGGTAGTACCGAGCGCCCATAAAAAAGCCCGCCGAAGCGGGCTCTGTCACGCGGCAATCGGTCAGTCGTCACGACCCATGATGCCGAACAGCTGCAGCAGGCTGATGAACAGGTTGTAGATCGACACATACAGGCTGATGGTCGCCATGATGTAGTTACGCTCGCCGCCGTGGATGATCGCACTGGTCTGGAACAGGATGCAGACCGACGAGAACAGCACGAAGCCGGCGCTGATTGCCAGTTGCAGGCCGCTGATCTGGAAGAAGAAGCTGGCGACCACGGCACCCAGCAGGACGAAGAAGCCCGCGGTGATGAAGCCGCTGAGGAAGCTCATGTCCTTGCGGGTAATCAGCACGTACGCCGACAGGCCACCAAACACCAGCGCGGTCATCGCAAAGGCCGAGCTGACTACCTCAGCGCCACCAGCCATGCCCAGGTAGCGGTTGAGGATAGGGCCGAGGATGAAGCCCATGAAACCGGTCAGGGCGAAGGTCGACACCAGGCCCCAGGCCGAGTCACGCAGCTTGTTGGTGAGGAAGAACAATCCGTAGAAGCCGATCAGCACCACGAAGATATTCGGGTAGCCGACCCGCATCTGCTGAGCGACGAAGGCCATCGCACCGCTGAAGGCGAGGGTGAGCGCCAGCAGACTGTACGTGTTGCGCAGGACGCGGCTAACCTCCTGCTGCTCGACCTGCTGGCCGTGGTTAAGGGCATAATCCTGTTCGCGCATGGCGACACTCCTGTGGGTTTTGTAACGTTCGGATGCAAAGAGCATATCAGAGCCCCCGCAACCGGCGACACAGAGAGTTTGACAGCTTGTTACATTACGGTATGATTGCCGCCGCAAAACGAAGGAAGCGTGGCCGAGTGGTTTAAGGCAACGGTCTTGAAAACCGTCGATGGGCAACTATCCTAGAGTTCGAATCTCTACGCTTCCGCCACTAATTCATATTAAGACCCTGATTTTTCAGGGTTTTTTTACGCCTACAGCTTTTCAGCCCATCCTCCAGCCCATCCTTTAGCGTCTGGCTTTCGGTGGATTTCAGCAGAGTTTCCGCTGAGCGGTTGGCTTCACCGAAGCGGCTCATAGCCACCGAGTTCGGCTGGGGTAGGACGATTGTTTAAGCAATCCTCTCGGTCACCCACGGTGACCCGGTCATTCTTTACCGCGTTGTTCAGAATCACCTAGAGGAGTGCGCCAGTTCAAGTAGGCGCTTAGCTCCCGTCAGATCTCCGAGTGGCAGAAGATGACACGCCCCGAGACCCTGACCGCCATCCAGCGCGCCTCCCGGTTCTGATACCTGCAGCAGCACGCCTTCGGTGGCAAGGTCACCGGGCAAGCGTTCGGTAACGCGACCACTGAGTCGGCCATCAACCTGTTGAGCATCGAAGAAAACCTAACCGCCGCGCGGCAGCGCCTCGCTGGCACCTATGTAGAGCTTGTCATGGCTCGTCTGCGGCGAGCGCTACGATCGAGCGCACACCTTCTTCTACATGGATCCGCCGTAATGGCAGAATGCTATCTATGGCGTCGACTTCCCCTTTGAGAAGTGCGAGCGCATGGCCGATTTCATGCGCAGGTGCAAGGGCAAGGTGATGGTCAGCGTCAACGACCACCTAGACATCCGGCGCGCCTTCGATGGCTTCCACTTCGAGTGCCTGGATATTCGTTACAGCAACACGAACCAGCGCCAGACTAAATCTGAGGTGGCCGGCGAGTTGGTGATCATGAAATGGCAGCAGTCACCGCTGGGCGGACTGTTCTGAGGCCTGTGGACTGCCTGGAGTAGTCGGATCGGTTACAGCTCCACGTCGCCGGCCAGCTCGGCTAGCCGCTACTGGCGACGTTGTCGACCGGGATTTCCACGCGCTCGATGTCGGAGCGGAGCAGAAGATCCCCCATGTCCAGACCGAGGCAGGCACCCTGCGCGTTGGCCTGGGCAATCAAGCAGTTACGGGAATATCGGCTGCTTCGATTGATGCGAGGCGCAGGCGAAGGCGTCCCTCGATCTTCGTTGGTAGCATCAAGCCGGGTGCGAGTTTTCCACTTGGGAATCGGTAGGGCTGGGACATACCTAGTTACTCGAGCAGGTGGTAGTCACGGCGGCTGCGCGCGTCTTTTGTCGACCCACGGCATTTCATGCCCTTGAGTGGTGGATGGACAGGAAAGAAAACCAGGCCCTCAGCCTCTATCGCAAATGCCAGTGCTTGCATGCTCACTTTGTTGAGCTGTGCATCGCACTCAAGTCGCTGAATGGCCTGTGGAGTAACCTTGGATGCTGAACTGAGGTCGTAGATGCCCCCCAAAGCTTAATCTTGATAATTCAAACTGAAGGGAGTCACGATGGCTACATCAGAACTTAAGAGGCTGGCTGACGAAATACTCAAGGCCAGGAAAAAACGGCCGGACAAAACTATCGAAAGACGTGATCCGCTTTAAGGCTAGGGAAGCATTGGAATCAGGGGCGATCACACGGGAACAGTACGACCACATCATAAAATGCTTGAGGATGTCTGCTCAGCTCCTCCTCCAGGCTCTGCAAGCGTGAACAAAAACAATCAAGATTAGTGAGAGAAGATTTATGGCCAGGGGCATCATAGGGACTATCACGGGGGCTTCCGGCCATCTGTCGCGATCGAACCCATTAATAAATCGCAACAATTTGCGTGACGCGATTACCACCAGGCCAGAGGCGTTTTTTAAGGAGGCAGATCATAATGATGCCCTCTTGAAGCCGCCGGCTCAACCGTTACCATCACGCCCAAGGTCGGCATCCTAGATCCAAATTCAATTGTACTAAATCAAGGTGGTTTTAATGATCTGGTTTCTACAGGGTCAGGCTTCTCAGCGCGACATCATTCTGGGCGCCTTAGAGGCACTCCCGGCCGGCGTGCGCGTATTCGCATCCCATGGTGGTGACCGGCCGGAAATCACCGGTTTGGCTCACGGCAGCTTCAAGGAGCCTGAAGACCGCGAAGAGCGAATTGACTGGGTGCTCCGCACTGCAGTCGAGAACTCGATTAGGGTGGTCTTAGCTGGTCGCCTTGGGGGCGCGTATGAGAGCCGTCGTGCGGATTTTGAGCGCGAAGGCATCACGCTTGTTACCGGCGGAATGAGCAAGCGCACTTTTGAGCTGGTTGACGACAAGGCCAATTTTACGGCCGAGGCAGAACGCGCCGGGTTGGCTTGCATCCCCGCTATCACGGTTGAAAACCCACAGCAGCTGCGCGCTGCTTACGAAACCTTGAGTCCGACTTCAGAGGTTTGCATCAAGCCGGTTGTTGGCATCTATGGACAGGGATTCTGGCGGTTCAAGGCCGGTGTTGACCCATTCCGCTGCTTTGCGAACCCAGATGCTCGAGAAGTCGACTTCGAGACTTATCATCGGATCTACTCGGCCGGGCCAGCTCGTGAGCCGATGCTGGTGATGCCTTACCTCCCAGGGCCAGAGTGCTCCGTAGACATGGTTTGTGAGGGCGGCAAGGTAGTGGCGTATGTCGGTCGCCGGAAAGCCGGAGCGCACCAAACTTTCGAGCGAGACACGCCGGCAACCGATCTGGCTGTCGCCGCGGCTCAGCATTTCGGTTGTGACGGCATCATCAACGTCCAGACCCGCGATGGCGCCGATGGGATGCCAAGGCTTCTTGAGATCAACCCACGATATTCAGGTGGTGTTGGCTACACCCGTGAAGCTGGTGTCAACCTGGCGGGTATCTTCGCTGCGCGCCGGCTTGGCCTCCCAGAGCCAGAGATTTCTTGGAAGGAGGGGGTGCGAATTCGGGCGATCACTATTGCCGTTACGACCCCGGCTGGGTGATAGAATGGCCATCATTCTGGTACCACGTGTACCAGATTATAGATTAAAGTTTCTGTCTACTCAGGGAGCGAGACATGCTGACGCCAGGCGCCAATGTTGCACTTTCTTCACAAAAAGCATCGTGGACGCTGGAGTCTTCGCAGCAGAATGCTTTTGGCTCAACCGCAGCTGTCGCGCTGATCCCTGTTGATGACAAACGATCCCCAAAGGGGGCTGCCGCGCTCTTTCACATTGAGCAGCCCGCCTGGATGCAATGGAGTGGTAGTCGGGAGCAGGTCGGCTGCTCGCTTCAGCTCGGGAGCCTGCCTGCCGGCAGTGATCGCGTTCTGCTGATCGTCTACAGATATTCCAACCTCGGGCCGGTTAGCTCTCTTGGCAACCTCAAGCTCAAGGTTGATCAAACGATTTCCTACGACCTGGATACCAGCGCGTTTGGCGAGAGCGCGTTGGTATTGGGCGAGTTCTATTCCCGCGGTGGACAATGGAAGTTCCGGGCCATGGCAGAAGGCTCAGCCTATGGCCTGGCGGCGTTTGGCCGCAGGCTCGGAGTGGAGATAGACGAAGCCAACCCTGACCATCCAGAGGTTGGAAGTCGCGACTCTCGGCCTAATGGCGGTGCAACGGCCGCCACTGGCACTGGCTTTGCTGTGTCCAGCAACGGGCTGTTGACCTGCGCCCATGTCATCGAGGGGATGTCGTCAATTGAGATCAGTTCCTTCAATGGTCGGTACCGAGCTGAGCCAGTGATGGTCGACACTTCAAACGACATTGCATTGCTCCGAGTAGATGGTGCGCCATTGACGCCTGTCCAGTTCGCCGCAACCGGCGGCTGCTCCCTGGGCGACGCAGTGACAGCGATTGGCTTCCCAATGTCGGGATTTGCGGGCGGTGGTGCGCATGTCACTCAGGGCGGCGTCTCCGCCCTGTTCGGACTACGTAACGACTCGAGCCTCTTGCAGTTCACAGCGGCAATTCAGCCAGGGTCGAGTGGTAGTCCACTGTTCGACTCGCAGGGGAGTGTGGTCGGCATGGTTACTTCAACCGTGCCAGATGCGCAGAACATGAACTTTGCGGTCAAGTCCCATTTGCTCGGCGCCTTCTTAGAAGCATGCCATATCCACATAACAGTCAATGACTCTCATGCAGCGCAGACACCTGCCGATATAGCGAGGGGTGTTCAACCGTCGCTTTGGAAAGTCGAAGCGCGAAATTAAATGCTGCAGGCCATTGAAATTAAAAGTGCGCACGTTAGGTTCACTACTATCGTCCACGGAACTCCAACATGGGGCATAGTTTAGTGAATCGAGCGTCTACAAAGTTGAGCGCCACGCTGAAGCGCGGCGTTCTCGAAGTTGATGTGCATCAGGCTTCCATTTCGCCTGAGTCGCTTTTTGGCTTTGCCGAGCGCCGCAATCCGAAACGAGCATTTTTGTTTGTTTCTCGGGTGCTGGGTAAGCACATTCCCGTCAAGCCATCGGTGATGCAGCAATCCTATAAGGCCTTGGCTGCACAAATCCCATCCGACCTGCCAGGCCCTGTACTGATCATCGGTATGGCAGAGACAGCCGTCGGCCTGGGGGCTGGCGTTCATCGCGCCCTCAGCGAGTCACGGGCTGACACCATGTACATCGTCAGCACCCGCCACCCGGTGGGCGATCTGATCTTTGCTCGTTTTGAAGAAGAGCACAGCCATGCCAGTGCACACTTGATTCATGAGCCGTCCGAACCTCAACTCTCGGAAATGATGCGCAGCGCCAAGTCGCTGGTGCTCGTTGATGATGAGGCCTCGACCGGTCGCACGTTCATCAATCTACACCGCGCCCTAGTGGACGCTGGACTCAACCAGATCGAGCGCGTTGTCACCTGCGTGCTGACTGATTGGTCTGCAGGCGCTGTATCGAGCAGCATCGGCGAAGCGGCCGCACAGGTATCCCTGCTGAGTGGCGCTTACAGCTTCACTGAAGATCCTGAAGCTCCGCTTCCTGAAATGCCAGACACCGGCACCGTGGCCGCTGGAGATTGGGCTGTGAACCCCGAAAACGATTGGGGCCGACTGGGTACCCGTGGGGTAGCAGACACCCTGGGGCTCAACATCGCTGTCCAGCCGGGTGAGCGGGTCATCGTCCTCGGTACCGGTGAGTTCGTTTGGAAGCCCTTCCTGCTGGCTGAACGCCTTGAGCGCGCTGGCGCCGATGTGCATTTCAGCTCGACTACCCGTTCGCCAATTGCACTTGGTCATTCGATTGGGCACGCGCTGAATTTCTCGGACAACTACGGTCTGGGCATCGTCAACTTCCTCTACAACGTGGCACCCGGGCAATTCGATCGAGTGCTGATCTGCAGCGAGACGGACGCACAGGCTGTGCCGGCTGCGTTGATTGAAGCTTTGAACGCGGAGGTGATCGTCGATGGCAAATAAGCGCCCGCTTGCCCTGGTCGACCTGGACGACACGCTCTTCCAAACCGCTCGAAAAATGCCTGAGGGCACTTCGCGCTATCCGGCGTCCTTTGACGTTAACGGTGAAGTGAGCGGTTACCAGACCGAGATGCAGAAGCAGTTCCTTGGGTGGCTCCTGGCAACGACTGATGTGGTACCCGTTACTGCGCGCAGTGCCGAGGCCTTCAATCGTGTTCGTCTGGATTTCACTGGCCCTGCTATTTGCTCCCATGGTGGCCTGATTCTTAATCCCGATCGCTCCGTCAATATGGACTGGCATGGCGTGATGAATGGAATTCTCTCGGCGTTCCAGGACCGCTTGCCCGTGCTGTGTGAGACGGCGTTGCGTATTGGGGACGAGCAAGGTGTATCGCTTCGTGGCTGGGTTGTGGAAGAGGCCGATCAGCGTCACTACGTTGTGGTCAAGCACAACAACGGTTCTGACGCTGATCTGATTCTGGTGCGCAACAAGCTGAGTGAAGCTGGCCTGATCGAAGGCATGCACACTCACTCCAACGGCAACAACCTTGCCCTGCTACCTGCAGGTCTGTCCAAGCGCGTCGCTGTTGAGCACTTCCTCAAGCAGGATCGTGGATTACACGGGGAGCGCCCTGTGCTCGGCTTCGGCGACAGCATCACCGATCTCGGCTACATGAACCTCTGCGATTTCTGGTCGACTCCGGCGCGGAGCCAGCTTGCCGCATTGGTGGAGGGCACCATCCATGCTTAACCCGATCCTGACCTCGATGACTGTTGGTAGCGGTAGCTACTTGCCTGAGGATGTTCATTTCCTGTTGCAGCCAGTGAACATCGGCCTGACGGATGTGCTGGAAAAGGAGCGGCTGATCCAGTCCAAGGAAAAGCACTACTCGGAAATGATCAGCCAGGAAGATGCGCCGTCACAGACTCACATGCAGTTGTTCGAGCGAGCGATGACTCAGAACGGCCTGCGCATGGCGGCGGACGTTCAATCCCTAGCTCTGGCCTTGGAAGAACGCTATCAGGGGCCGACAATTGCGCTCGTGTCCTTCGTGCGCGCCGGGCTTCCGCTTGGGGTTCTGTTACGCCGTGCATTGATTGGCCGGGGCCGCGACGCACATCACTACGGCATCAGCATCGTCCGCGATCGTGGTATCGACACTGTTGCGCTTGAGTCTATCATCGCTGCACATGGTGCTGAAAACATCGTCTTCGTCGATGGGTGGACAGGCAAAGGCGCAATCTCCGGTGAGATCAAGCGAAGCCTTGCAGGTGACAGCCGTTTCCCTGAAGACCCGCGATTGGTCGTACTGGCAGACCCGTGCGGCCGAGCCTGGCTCGCAGCCTCGGCCGAAGATTGGATCATCCCATCCGGTATTCTGGGCGCGACCGTATCCGGTTTGGTTTCCCGCTCGATCTGGCCGAGTGATGGCGGGCTGCATGGCTGCGTAGTATACGACCACCTGCGAGAGCACGACGTGACCCGAGCATTCATTGATCGGATCGAAGCAGCTCGAGCTGCCGTCGAGGTAAGTCCGGCTCAGCCGTGGACACCAGATGAGGCGAAGAACCTGCAGAACGATGCACTTGGTGTCGTCAGCCGTCTTGCTGATCGATTTGGTGTGACCAATTTGAATCGCATCAAGCCCGGTATCGCCGAAGCGACTCGCGCTGTGCTGCGCCGTGTCCCAGATCAGGTACTGGTGCGGAACCGCAACGACGCAGACGTCCAACTGCTGATCCATCTGACTGACCGTGCCGGCATCCAGGTACAGGAAGCTGGTGAAGACTTGGGGCCTTACCGTGCCGTTACCATCATCCGGGAGGTGAGCTAATGGACCGCATCTCGCCGTGGGCCCTGGGCGCGACGCTCTACATGCCTGCAACTAGAGCCGATATCGTCGATGTGATTTGCGCAGATAAGCAGCCTGGCCTTCGCTCGCTCGTTATCTGCCTAGAGGATGCGGTTGCCTCTACCGATGTTGAGCATGCACTGCTGTCGCTGCGGGCGATCTTGACTGCTATCGGGCCACGAGCTAGCCGCTCTCCGAGAAGTCCGTTGGTTTTCGTACGTCCGCGTGATTCTAAGATGGCGACTCTACTCAACGAGTGGCCTGAGATCACCGCAGCGCATGGATTTGTAGTGCCGAAGTTGTCCCTTGCCACCTTGGGTGAGTGGGCCCGAGCAGTTACCAACCCCGACCTGCTGATGATGCCCACGCTTGAAACCAGCGACGTATTCAACCCTGGAGCAATGGGCGAGTTGGGTTGCGCGCTTCGCTCAGAGCTGGGGGATCGAATCCTTGCGTTGCGCATCGGTGGAAATGATCTTATGAGTTGCCTGGGGCTGCGCCGCAACCCGGCAACGACCTTGTATCAGACCCCAATGGGGTACGTGATCCCAATGCTGTGCGGGGTCCTTGGGGCACAAGGTTTTGCTCTTACCGCCCCTGTCTTCGAGCAGCTCGCAACACCTCAGCTGCTCGCTGAGGAGCTGGGCTTGGACATTGCCCATGGGCTGGTTGGTAAGACAGCGATTCACCCGACTCAGATTGCGCAGATTCATGACGGCTTCCGCGTTCCTCTTGAGGACTACAACTGCGCCAAGCTCATCGTCGATGGTTCTGCGCCTGCTGTCTTCAAGCACAACGATGCGATGGTTGAACCAGCGACCCACTACAACTGGGCCATCAACATCATCGAACGGGTGAAATGGCACGGAGTGAAACCCGCAGAATCAGGTATAGCGGAGCCAGTTCGCCTGGCTGAGGCAGTTCGGTGACCCAGGAAATGATTGAAGCTGGCCCGGCCTCCGGCCAGGTCCTGTCGGTTTTTGACTTCGACGGCACCCTGACGCGGCGAGACAGTTTCGTCCCATTCCTGCTGTTTGCGTTCGGTAAGCGGAAGTTCGCCGCACGGGTGATACGCATGCTTCCTGCATGCATTCGCTACCTCGGCAAGGGAATGAGTCGCGACGAGCTTAAAGCTGTGCTTGTCGCCACCTTCCTGACTGGTGTTGAGGAGGCTTGGGTGAAGCGGAAGGCTGCGGAATTCAGGCAGGCGTTTTGGGTACGGCTCATGCGGCCGGCCGGCGTACAATCCGTCGCGGCCGAGGTTGCTAGCGGTGCCCTGGTAACAATCTGTTCAGCTTCTCCGCGGATAGTGCTCATGCCATTCGCTCAGGAGCTGGGTATCAGCTTGATTGGGACCGAGCTTGAAGTAGTTGAAGGCAAGCTCACAGGCGCGCTTAGCGGGAGTAACTGCCGCTGCGAAGCAAAGGTACTTCGCCTGGAAGCTGTATATGGCCCGCTGGCCCAGTACAAGCTACGAGCTTGGGGTGACACCCGCGGGGATCAAGAGCTACTTGCTGCAGCGCAAGAGCCGCACTGGCGGCACTTTCACCCGCGCTGGCAGCGTGGCCGGATGAAGATTGAGAAAATTGGTGCGCGTGTGAACTCGACGAACGCGACCACAAATTCAGTTACGGGTGTCTCCTCTGGCACCCAACAGCACGATGACCAACAAGGAGCGTAACGATGGCACTTACCCTTTCGAAGAATCAGTCCATTTCTCTGGAGAAGACCGCGGGCTCGGGTCTGTCCAAGGTAACCCTGGGTCTGGGCTGGGATCCTGTGAAAGCTACTGGTCTTTTCGGCAAGATTTTCGGTGGTGGCGGTGGAGAGATCGACCTCGACGCGTCGTGCATCATGCTGGATGGCGACCTGAAGCCGGTCGACCTGGTGTGGTTCCGCCAGTTGAAATCCAAAGATGGTTCGATCCAGCATTCTGGTGACAACCGCACTGGTGAGGGTGAGGGTGATGATGAGTCGATCACCGTAAACCTGAGCAACGTTCCTGCATCGGTTAAGCACTTGGTGTTTACGACTAACAGCTTCACTGGGCAGAACTTCTCTCGCATCCAAAATGCGTACTGCCGCATCGTCAATGACGGCAATAAACAGGAGTTGGCGCGTTTCAACCTCAGTGACCAGGGTGAGCACACTGGCGTGGTCATGGCCAACCTGTCGCGCGGCGCTTCTGGTTGGGAGTTCAAAGCTATCGGTAAGACTACCCATGGCCGTACTGCTGACGACTTGGTGAACCTGGCCGTTCAGGCGGTGCGCGCATGACAACCTTGGTCCCTGGTGGTAACGCACCGGTAGCGACCGGGAGCCTGCGGGTGGAGGTGGGCTATTCGCCTATTCCAGGTGCAGACATTGATGTGTCTGCATTTGCACTGACCGCAACTGGAAAGGTCCGTGGCGACAATGACATGTGTTTCTACGGCCAGCCCAGTGTACTGGGTGGGTCGGTGCAGCTTGTTGATACGGCTGCTGGCCGCGCCGTTTTCACCGTTGACCTCAGCCGGCTGGACGCAGCTATCGAAAAGGTCGCGCTGACGGCGACCATCTACGAGAACAAAGCCAGCTTCGATCGTGTACCCATGCTTGTGGTCACTGTGTCTGGTGGCATTGAGACTCAGATCCCGACTTCGGGGATGAAGGAAACCGCGCTGATTCTTGGCGAGTTCTACCGTCGCCAGGGTGCGTGGAAATTTCGATGTGTCGCTCAAGGCTTTGCCGGTGGCCTTGCACCACTGGCAACCCACTTTGGTGTCGACATTGCGGCCCCGACCCCGACACCAGCTCCAAGTACTGCGCCGGCACCTGCTCCAGCGCCCACCCCTGCACCGGCCCCTGCTCCAAAGTCGACTATTAGCCTGAGTAAGGTGACCCTCGACAAGACTCGTTCCTCGATCAGTCTGGAAAAGACAGCTGCTGGGTTCGGTGAAATCCGGGTGAACCTGAACTGGAACCAAGGCAAGTCTGGCGGCTTCTTCAGTCGTAGCAAGTCTATCGACCTCGACGTTGGTTGCTTGTTTGAGTTGCAGGACGGGCACAAGGGCGTGGTTCAGGCGTTGGGCAATGCCTTTGGCGACCTTGAAGACGAACCCTACATTCAACTCATGGGTGATGACCGAACTGGCTCCGTATCCGGCGGCGAGTGGATTCACATCAATGGGAAGAAGTGGAGTGAGATCAAGCGAATCCTGGTTTACGCCTTCATCTACGACGGTGCACCGAACTGGGGGCAGACCGATGGTGTGGTCACCATTTTCATCCCTGGCCAGCCAGAGATTGAAGTCCGTTTGAACGAGGAGGGTGGAAGTCTCGGTTGTTGCGCCATTGCTCTCCTTGAAAACGACAACGGCGCCGTTAAGGTGTCTCGTAGGGTCGACTTCCATAGAAACCAAGAGCCCATGGATAAGGCCTACCGTTGGGGTCTGCGCTGGAGCGTCGGTTCCAAGTAATCCACTTTCGGGCGGGGCTTCGTTCCCGCCACTTTGAGGTACGAACAATGCTCAGTTGGTTGAAAGCAAAAGGTGCGCAAGCACGCGAGGCCCTGACTGCCGAAGTAGGCAAGCACAAGAATCGCAAGTTCATGGAAGCAACCGCCAACGGCTGCGCCATGGTAGCTGTGGCGAGCAATGGCGCGGGTCCTGAAGAAAAGCAAAAGATGATCGGCTTCATCAACAACTCCCCAGAGTTGAAGGTGTTCAGCCTGACCGACGTACTCGCCGTGTTCAACGACGCGATGAGCAAGTTCGAATTTGACCCTCAGATCGGTCAAGCAGAAGCGTTGAAGGTCATCGGCAGAATCAAAGACAACGAAGGGGCTGCGCGCCTTCTCATACGCGTTACCTGCTCCGTCGGCGCATCCGATGGTGACTTTGATGAAAAGGAAAAGGCGGCATGCCGTCTGATCTGCATGGAGCTGGGCCTCTCCCCAGCTGATTTCGAACTTTAAGGACTGACCTGTGGAAGTTACCCATATCGGTTTCCCCCCGTTGACCATGATGGTTTTCGTCGGCATCGCCTTAGGCGCTCTGCTGCTCGACATGGTTACGCATCGCGGCGATAAGCCGGTCTCGCTGGCAAAAGCGTCTGTCTGGTCCGTGTTCTGGATTGCCATTTCCCTCGCGTTTGCAGGATTCCTGTACGTTCAGCACGGGCCTGAAGTCGCCAGCCTGTTCGTCACCGGCTACGCCCTTGAGAAGGTTCTCAGCGTCGATAACCTTTTCGTGTTCATGGCCATCTTTGCCTGGTTCAAAGTTCCTGATGGCCTCCGCCACCGCGTGCTCTACTGGGGCATCATCGGCGCTATCGTTTTCCGCGGCATTTTCGTTGCGATCGGTACCGGCCTTCTGGCGTTCGGTCCTTGGGTAGAAATCGTATTCGCACTGATCGTGGCCTGGACCGCCGTCATGATGCTTCGTAGCGGCGGTGATGATGAGGAGGAGGAAGACTACTCCAAGCACATCGCCTATCGATTCGCCAAGAAACTGTTCCCGGTCTGGCCAAAGCTGCACGGCAACCAGTTCTTCGTTAGCCGCAAGGTTCTCGAGGGCGAGTTGCTGAAACCTGAGAACAAAGGCATGAGCCTGGCGGCCAAAGGTGGTTTGTTTGCTACCCCGCTGTTCCTGTGCTTGGTAGTCGCTGAAGTATCGGATGTGCTGTTTGCCTTCGACTCCGTGCCGGCTGTGATCGCGGTGAGCCGTGAGCCTCTCATCGTTTACTCCGCTATGCTGTTCGCCATTCTGGGCTTGCGTACCATGTACTTCGTACTCGAGGCCCTGAAGCGCTACCTGGTGCACCTGGAGAAAGCTGTCATTGCGCTGCTGTTCTTCATCGCGGTAAAACTGGGCCTCAACGCCACAGACCATATGTTCCACCACGGCTTCAAGATCGATCCAAACACCAGCCTCCTCATCGTGATGGTGGTGCTGGTCATCGGCATCGTTGCAAGTGTGATCTTCCCCGAAAAGGAAGACACTCAAGCAGAATCCAACTGAATCACTCGTACCCTAACAAGGAGTTTAAGAAATGGCTTTGACCCTGCAGAAAGGCGGCAACCTGTCCCTGACCAAAACTGACCCGTCGCTGACCAAGATCATCGTCGGCCTGGGCTGGGACCCGCGTTCGACCGATGGCACCGAGTTCGACCTCGACGCCAGTGCATTCCTGCTGGCTGCCAATGGCAAGGTTCGCGGTGAAGCAGACTTCATCTTCTACAACCAGCTGAAGAGCCAAGACGGTTCTATCGAGCACACCGGCGACAACCGTACTGGCGCTGGCGACGGCGATGACGAAGTACTGAAGGTCGACCTGAGCCGCGTGCCAGCGGACATCGACAAGATCGCGTTCACCGTTACCATCCATGACGCCGATGTTCGCAAGCAGAACTTCGGTCAGGTCGGCGGTTCGTTCATCCGTATCGCCAACGATGTGACTGGTGCTGAGGTCGTTCGTTACGACCTGGCCGAAGATGCTTCGACTGAAACCGCGATGATCTTCGCTGAGCTGTACCGTAACAACGGCGAGTGGAAATTCCGCGCCGTTGGCCAAGGCTATGCCGGCGGCTTGAAGGCTCTTGCCAACTCGTACGGCCTGAATTTCTAAGGTCGCTATCCGTCGTTAGCACCACACGGTGCTAACGACCACTCCATCTATTTTCAAGGGATTATCCAATGGCTGTCTCGCTGACCAAAGGCTCCAACGTATCGCTTTCTAAAGAAGCTCCTGGCCTGTCCGAAGTGGTCGTTGGCCTGGGCTGGGACCCTCGTGTAACCGACGGTACCGAGTTTGACCTCGATGCATCCATCTTCATCACCGGTGAAAATGGCAAAGTACTGAACGACAACAGCTTCATCTTCTACAACAACAAAACCTCGCAAGACGGTTCTGTTGAGCACCTGGGCGACAACCGCTCCGGCGCGGGTGAAGGCGACGACGAGCAGGTCAACGTCAAGCTGACCGGCCTGGCTGCAGACGTTAAAAAACTGGTTTTCGCAGTCACCATCCACGAAGCCGAAGGCCGCAAGCAGAGCTTCGGTCAGGTGGGCAACGCCTACATCCGCGTCGTCAACAAGGCAGACGGTAAAGAGCTGGCGCGCTACGACCTGAGCGAAGACGCTTCGACTGAAACCGCGATGATCTTCGGTGAGCTGTACCGTCACAACGACGAGTTCAAGTTCAAGGCGATCGGTCAAGGTTTCGCTGGCGGCCTGAAGCCACTGGCTGAAGCCCATGGCGTTTCCATCGGCTAATTCGAGCCTGTAGGAAAAGCCCCTGCTAACACGGCAGGGGCTTTTTTTTGTCAGGTGGTTCGTTCTGACCACCTAGCTTTGCGCGCACACGTGATGCGCATGGATTGCGGAGTTTCAAGTGATTAAGAGAATCTTGGTTTCCAGTGCTGTGGTCACCATGCTGGCCGGCTGCGGCCAGGCAGCAAATGACGTACGTCTTTCCCTGGCACTCAACGAGTTAAGGCAGAACTGCTTCGGTAATGACACGTATAGCTGCAGGAGCCAAACGATCGACTTTAACCAGAAAGCCCTGGAGCTAACCGACTTCAAAAATGACGTGGCCAAAGAGAACATCACCAAGCTTTTCGGCGATGAAGGATGGTCGCTGTACAAGGATGTCGCGGACGAGTTTGTTGATGCCGGCATCGACGCCCTTGAGGACATGCGACCGAACATTTTTGCGCGCATCTTCTTCGGTGACTCGCAACCGATGTCTCCTAAAGGATTTGTGATGACCTTCAACCCTGAGGACATGGGACGGGCTTTGGGCGAGATCCAAAAGGAGTTTTCTGTTCGTGCGAAGAAGGCAGGTCTGAAGCCAGACGATCAGGCACTTCGGAGTTACCAAATGATTGCCGACGCTGTGAACGGCAGAGGTAGCCCGAGCTCTGTCGAGCCGGAGCCGAATGCCGGGGCTGATACCATTGCAGCAGATCCGGTCGAGCCGCAATTGAATAACCCAGTTGCCACCCCACCTGCAGTCGTGATGGCTCAATCTACTGTTGCAGCACAGTCGTTCCCTGACTTGACTGTGGCAATCAATGCGTACATCGCGGGGCTCGATACAGACGGCGGTGTAGAGTACCCAGAAGGTCGGCAAATCATTCAGGTGGACCTGAATGGTGACGGTGAATTGGATGCCGCAGTGCTCTATACCATCGAAGGCTCAGGCGGCTCACAGTCGGCCTATCACTCCCTCGCAGCGTTCTACCACGCGCCAGAGGGTTGGCAGGCTCAAGGTGGCGATGCTGCAATTAGTGGAGCCGTTCGTGAGGCGCGCGATGTCGGCAGTCGCACCATCTTCATCGACGCCCTTGTTCAGGGAGATGATGATCCACGTTGCTGCCCGACGCAGCCATACCCGCAGCGCTTCCAGTGGAGTGGTGAGAAGTTCATCGAGCTCCCAGGCGCTTAAACGCTAGTTCTCAACCGGGCGCATGTTCAGACCTTCGTATCTGCCGTCATGCGTGCGAGACACTGCTATGACAGTAAGCGCCCAGTTCTACAATCATGAGTCAAGGAAAAGGCTATGGGGTGGAGGTTCAGTAAGCGGATCACGATTGTGCCGGGCGTAAGGCTTAATATCTCCCCCAGCGGATTGTCCGCTTCAGTTGGCCCGAGGGGCCTAAGCATGACAATGGGACGTAATGGCACGTTTCTGAACGCTGGCCTACCCGGGACCGGGTTGTCCTACCGCCAGCGCTTGGATGGTGCACGTCAGTCACCATCCAGCTCCTCCGGTTCAGCGGGCTATTCAGGGCCGATCAAGATCAGCGTGCAGGATGACGGTACGCTATTGATTGTCGATGAGGCAGGAAGTCCGGTTCCTGCAAGAGTCGTGAGGCGCGTTAAGAGCGAACAGGCTGCAGAGATTGAAGCGCTGCTCACAAAAGCTGCAGAGAGTTTGAACCAGGAGCTCAATGATTGCTTGAACGTCCACGTAGGCACCCCTCGACCGGGTACCATGCCGGCATTACCGCCTCCTTTTTCGATACCGATTCCGACGGCGCCGACGTCAGTTGAGCCTAGCTTCGTTGATAGGTTGTTCAGGTCTGGCAAGCTAGAGGCTGACCGCCTCACCAACGAGCAGATCTACCAGCAGGATCTATCGGAATGGGAGGCAGCCCGTGACGCGCATGACAATGAGCGCTCGGAAGCTGAGAAGACCTTCCGCCTGGCTGCGAAGGGATTCAGTGCTCACATGGAGAAAGCGCTCGATTACGTGCTGAGCGGCATAGCCTGGCCCAAGGAAACGAATGTTGCCTATCAGTTCACCTACGATGCAGCCGGGATAGCCTTGGATGTGGATCTACCTGACGAAGGTGATACCCCGCGGCGTACTGCCGAGGCAAAAGGCAATGGAAAACTCACCTTCAAGACACGAAGTGATGCCCAGGTGCGACGGGACTTTGTGGGATTGTGTTACGGCTCTTTGTTCAGGGTCGTTGGCGAGGTATTCGCTCTGCTGCCGGCAATCAATCGCTGCCTGGTGTCAGGGTATGTTCAACGAAATGACCCAGCGACCGGGCGCCTTGAGGAGCCCTATATCTTGTCTGTGGTCGTGCGGCGGGAGGACTGGGAGCTTTTGGACTTTGCTCGCATTGAGCACATAGATCCTGTGGGTGCACTGAATAGCTGGGGTGCTCGGGTCGACTTGGACCGTGCTGCGCGGTTCTGGGAGATCCAACCGTTTGACCTTGCCTATCTGGGGTGAAGGGAGCCGCGGCTACGTGGTGGTGTACGCGCTTTAGGGAAATCAGAACGCTGAAGCAGGTACGTTGATCCATCCGCCGGGCTGAGGCAGTGCCCAGCGGGCACATCCAAACCCAATACGAAAAAGCCACCTTGGCCCTTCCGGATCAGGTGGCTTTTTTAATTTCATGCGCTGAATTGGTGCGAGGATTCGGAACATCTGAAATTCGTACGGTTCTCGCTGAAAATCAGGGTATTAACTGATGATTCCCTTCGCTTTCGCCTCTTTGAGCCAGCCCGGGAACTCTTTCATAAGCTTGTCGTACAGTGCATCTTCGGTGAGGTCGTGAAGGTCATCCATAGCGAAGAAGCTGCAGTTGTCGACAACGCGACCTGGCATATCATCAAGTCGCTCCAGGATGCCGTAGCCGTTTCCGCCCAGGCCGACAAATTGCCAGAAGAAATTCTTGGAGGACGCTTCGATCATCAGTTTTGTGATTGCGCGATTCTCATGAACACCGCCATCGCTGATGAAGATGATGTAGACCGGGGTTTTGTCGCCGCTTTGATTGTAGTAGTCCATCAGGAGGCGCATCGCCCGTGGTTCGTCATTTACGCGCTGGCCCACATCCCACTTCCGCCAACCACCTTGCTCAGTGTCGATGTAGTCGCTGTAGTTGGAGAGAGTGGCTGGCGAGAGGTGAACTGGTTTGGCCCCAAACCCAAAAACATCCAGCTCGCCGTCATCATCGAAGGCTACCGCGAGTGGCATCAGCCGGTTCATGGCCTCTTGCACTCTGCCTCGGCTGTACTGGCCATTCATAGAACCACTCACATCGAGCACGAAGGCTAGCTTCGCTCTCACCTTGGTGAGGTTGTTTTTCTCCAGGCTGATCTGAGCTTTTTTTGCCAGGCTGAGTAATGCTGGCGCTTGGGCTGCGACCTTTTTCTCGAGAGAGAACGTCGCCTGGACAAGAGGCGGCGTAGCGGGTGCTGGAGGCGCGGTCGCGGGTTCATCACTCACCTCGCCGCCGAAATGGCGCACAAGAGCGCCCAAGCCTTCTTTGAAGCCCTGCAGGTTTGCGAGCATGCGCCACTCGCCACCCTTGCGATAAATGTCCGCAACCATAATCGCCTTCTCCACGGAGAAAGTGCTGCCGGAAAATTCACAGGTCGCGGCGTTTGGCGCGCTAGGTCCACTGACGACAAAGCGACTTGATGAGATGTCTTTCATGGCACCCGCGCCGTCAATCGCCGCGGTGAACACCAATCGATCAATCGTTGCCGGCAATGCGCCCAGGTTGATCTCGAACTGGCCTGGCCCAATCAGCCGGATGGCATCAGCAGGTGAGGAGGTTTGATTGAAAAATACCATAAAGCGGTCATCCGACAGCTTCGACTGCTGATCAAGACCGAAACAGGCTACGTCGATCTCGTGGCTCGACTGAATGGAAACCGCCATCGTGAGGCGATCAGAAATTCCTATGCTGGACAGCGGCAGGCGCTGGCCCTGTGTGATTTGCATACTGCGTCCTTGAGAAGTCAGGTCCGGCGGTTGAGAAGCCAGGACAGCGTCCTGGCGGTGCCCAACACAGCTTAACGTCCGGGGGAATAACGGCGAAGGTAAAGCTTACTGGTTCGGGACCATTGGCCTTTGCCGGGCGCGAAGCTTTCGGCGGACGAGGAGGGCGATCGCAAGCACTAGAATGAGCAGCCCGCCGAAGAATAGGGCCACGAAAACTGGGAAAGGCTCAGTTTTGCTGGTTGTGGCCTTGATGTCGGTGATGTTTGGGAACATCGAGAAGATCTGGAAGCGCCAGCCGTAATACCGGATGACCGCGAGCTGGTTCGCGTCACGCGAGTAGTCCTGGGCCTTAGCCTGCAGGTCGGCGCTATCGAATTTGAAGTACCACGGGAATCCCCAACCGGTATCCTCATTTCGATAGACCGCTACCTCACGATTTGCGTCGGTTGAAACAGTGTTGATGAAATAGACATCTCGGGTTGGACCATCAGCCGGGTTCTCAGCGCTGATCACGCCATCTGCATCCATGCGCTTCACCTCGACGCCAGTGACATGAACGACCTCATGGCGTGGCAAGTAGAAGTGGAGGCACAAACCGAATGCCGTAACCAGCACAAAGCTGAGGATTCCAAGCGAACGTTTTACCCAGGGCATCAAAGTGATCACTCTTTTGAAATTGGCAATATGCAGGGAAACTGCTGCACCTGCGCTGGAGAGTTGTTGCAAACTACTTCAGGCCGGTCGGAGTAGATGCTGCCATATCAAGGTGAATGGGCCTAGCGATCTCCCACCCGCCTTGATGCATGGCTGACCCTAATGGATATGGCGCGCGTGCGCTGGGCGGCGCACGGCGGAGGGGGCTTACGATAGTGCAGGCACCCGATTGAACTCGAGGCACTCACCCACGGGGGTGAACTTTGGGTTACGACAAACCCATGCAGTAAGTGCTGTGTACGCCGCGGAGAGTGCCGTAATCAGCGCCATAGTTGCCTTTCCCTGACGACGCATCCGCGATTCGAACCTTGCTTGGGATTCACCCTTGCGACGAGCACCGCCGTTGAACAGCGAGGCAATCAGCATCCCGATGACGACATAGAAGACTGTGATGAGGGTTAGCTTTGCCATCAACGTAAGGAAGATGCTCAGCCCCCCTCTGTTGTTTTTTACCGTGGCATAGATCGCATAGGTAATCGCGAGGACGAAGCCTGCTATTACCGAGAAAACGGATACGACGCCAGGCATTTCGAGCCATTTACACACCGCGGCCGTGACGATCCCGAGTGCAGGAAGTGCGTTGGTGATCAAGGCGTCGGTGTAATCGCTGTAAATGGTTGCCGACCCTCGATGGTGGCGTACAACGGCCCAGATGGAGAGCAGTAGGCCCAGCACTAGGGTGTATTTCCAACCAGGACCGTTGATGAACCACGTAGCTACGGGATTCGATTCCTGTTGAGCTTTAGTGCCACCCGGGCGGACTGCCGGCAGTGTGGATGCTTGAGGTGGAGTGCGTTGTGCCATCTGCGCTGACTGGCGCTGCTGATTCGCCAGGGCCGCTGCTTGCCTTTCGCGTTCGGCGTCCGCGGCGCGACGTTGTGCGGCTTCCCGTTCTTCTCGGGCATGCATTGCCAATACGCGTTCGTCACTCGCGATACGCTCCAGTTCCTGAATCCGACTTCCAAGGGCCTTATCCAGGCACTTCTGGTCTTGGCATTGATTTCGGATCTGAAGCCACTGCCTTTGCGATTGACGAAGCCCCTCTGGGTTGGAGGACGCTGCGACGGCCTTCTTGTATGTACGATCGAGAACTCCATCCACTCCGGATAGGTAGCCATCTCGGCATATCTCAGTCTCTGCGAAGCCCGACGCTTTTGAGCAGTCGAAACTTGCTGCTGAAACGCCTCCTGCGGCCAAACCCAGTACCAGCGCGATTGCGCCCTTTGTAAGCATTCTGAACTCCTTTAAAGACAGCTATTCCTGACCCCCCATCTATCGGCTGGCGGGCGATGTAGTAAAGAGCCATCGTGGCATTTTGTCACTACAATTTACTGCCTGATAAAACGTCTTCGAGTCTCGATCAAGGACAATCTAGCTACGGGGATGGCTTGGGTTGGTCCGCTGCGCATACACTCGATCCACGCATGGCGGTCGTGGCCTGGGCATGCGGTTACAATGGCCTCTGCCAAAGCGGCTATTGACCTGCCGCCGGCGCACGCAAACACGGTTGAAGAAAGACCTGCAGACCCCACTTTTCCGGCTTAAGGCGACACATGATTTCAACCTGAACTGAAGGGCAGTCCGAACGGCACGCTGTCTGATGAAGCTATTCGCAAGCACGCAGCGTACTTGTCAGAGCAGCGTGTGGGCTAGCGATGACGGTCACGCTCAGGGGCCGCAATTCAGACACATCCCTGGCGTGAAATCATTATGATATTGCCGCGGACTGCCTGAGAGCTTCCATATCAGGGGTAGAAACCTCTTGAAACCCGAAGCTCGGCAGTTAGGTTCAGGGATAAAGCTTGGTTCTCACCTGATTCGGCACACTGCTTTTGGATAATGCGTAGCTTCTGGCTTTCGGAACTGCAGGTGCCGCTTCTACACACCAACACTGACAAGGAACCGTTGGATGCTCCTAGTTTTGCTCGCGTGCCTCAACGCTGTTTGTTTGCTAGCAGGCCTCCTCTTCAACGCTGAGCTCCTAAACGTCGCCGGCGCGGACATACCGCTGAAGAAACTGCAGGATCTCGAAATATACAGCCAGATCCTGGCGTCAGTAACCGTCTGCTTGACTGGCTGGCGAGTGTGCATCTGGGCTCATCGCCGTTGGGGAGGGGAGAAGTACCTATGGCACAGTGTGGGGGTGATGACATTGGTCGCCGCACCTGCAACGTGGTGGGTTCAGGGTGAGGCGCCGGATCTCATCGCTGAGAAATTCCCTCACACCCTGCGGGTGTCCAGTCTCTACGCCTATGTCACAAAGAAGGGGCTGCTCTACGATTCCCTTCAAATCCCGGGGCTACCCTATCAGGATTACCGGGAGCACGGCGAGGGCAAGGCATTCATTGCAAACCTCGGGATTCTGATGAGTGCGCAGGGGACCTACGTAGAGAAGATCGACGGGAATTTCCCAGCATTTGCGGAGACCGTGTTCAAAGGTTACACGCGCCGGAACGGCGATGCGCTCTACGATCGTCTCCAAGCTGAAGTGGTACCAACCACTCTGGATATCATCCGCGCGTATGCGCAGCTTGAAGCACTCCGGGCTTCCGGCATAGGTAACAGTGAGTGGAAACCCATCCGGTTGCCCAAGCCTGGCGAGGACCTCGGGTTTGAGCCAACAGTTGCTGAATACGCCCAGGCGATCAAGCCAGGCCTGCGTAGCCGGCCGCAGGTCGCTCAGTCTCCTGAGGTCATGTACATGGCCAGCCAAGCGCTAGGGCCAATCTACGTGAAGGGGATGAACGTGCTTGCCAGTCGTGAGCAGTTCGAAAAGTACCTTCCACAGATCGCCCGCAACATGGCCACCGACGTTGCACACACCGACATCCGCGGTGAGCAAGGTCTGAATGTGCTCAAAAACATGTGGTTCGTTCCCTGGTCGCTGTTGAGCGGACTGTTTCTGGGAGCACTCAACCTGGTCGGCCTAATCCTGTCCGCCTGCGAGCGGCGCGGACTGATACGCGGTCGCCAGTGGTTGCTGCGTACCGTCTCCATCGCCGCAATCGTGGTTATCCCCCTAATAGCCGGCAATGCCCTTGTGCAATCTGAGGGGTACAAAAAGGCCTTCCGCAGCATCGATCGCGGCCCCACTTTGGTTGCGGGTGTTTTCCATTGGGCAATGACTGCTGAAGCAATGCTCTACAACCTCACCAAGCCACTGCTTAAAGCAGAGTGACTGTTCGTAAAAAGGAGTTTCAACGTGCGTAAGAAGTTTGTCGCCACTTGCTTGGCCATCGCCATCGCTAGCACGACCGGGTGCGCTCAACTGGGAATCAACAAACAGCAGGCGGGCACTATCATCGGCGGCCTCGCTGGCGCTGTCGCTGGCGCGGCAATGGGTAAGGGCACCGGCAAGATTGTGGCAATCATCATTGCTGGCAGCCTCGGCAGCTACCTTGGTAACCGTATCGGCGCCAGCCTCGATGAAAAGGACCAGCAAGCTCTGGCCCTTCGCACTCAGGAGATTCTGAGCCAACCTGTAGCTCCCAACCGTCCTATTACCTGGACGTCTGAGCATTCCGGTGCAACGGCACAGATTACACAGGGCAACGAGTTCACCCAGACTAAAGTCGTCGAGGTTAAGCGGGCTCCAAAAATCCAGGCCGTTCCGTCGATGCGCTTGATCAACGAGCCCTACGTCACCAAGTCGAGCGTCAATGTTCGATCAGCTCCGAATCTGAAAGCTGACAAGGTCGGCGGACTGCAGAATTCCACTGAATTTCAGGCAGTTGGCTCCACCGGTGACTGGATTCTGGTAGGTCGCAAAGGTGTCACTGTTGGATATGTACATAAATCCTATGTCCAGCCCAAAGAGCAAGCCGTAGCCCAGCGCGCCGCCCCATCTGCCAACCTGGACGAGATGGACGTCAAGGCAAGCAAAGAGACCCAGGCATTCGATCTGGACTCGATTCAAACCCTGCAGACCCAGCAGATCGCGGCCGAAACATCGTGCCGTCCAGTGACAGTGAGCCTCAAATCCGCAAGTGGCCAGCCTGAGCAGCAGCAGAACACCTTCTGCAAGCAGAACAACGGCACTTGGGAACTGATCTGAGGACTCCACAAAGCATAGCGCTCTCGCGCTGGCTGTGATCGGAGCATTCGGTTTTGCACCGGATGCTCTATCTCACGAGCTGGCTTTTTCGAAGAAAGACCAGGTCATGGTTGAAGTGCCTGGCACCGCGGATAGCTGGTGTAAGCCGGATATCGAACTCACCATTAGGCGTCCCACGTGGGACAACCAAAAAACCCTCGATCGTTTGGTTTCGGTGCTGCCGGTCGTACTTGGTAAAGACTGCCCGGCTGCCAGAGTGGCGTGGGAAGCGGTCGATGCATCTAGCAAGTAGTATGCGAGCGGGTTTGGTAATGCGGCAAACCTGGGTATCGTTTCCTTGACACAACCCCCATTGCGTGCGGATGCCAATACCGCCGCTCAGTCATCCGCCGCCCCGACATCAGCACCTGTAGCCGCCGCTGGACTAACACCTGCGAGCACCGCGGGGTCGCCTTCAGAGGCCAACATTCCAAAACCAGAGTCGTTGGTACAGCCTGTTGGATCAGCGCCGGTACCGGCGGAGGCACTGGATGAGCCGGCTTCTGCGATAGGGGACACTGTCCCAGCGGGAGTTGTCGCCGCTGTGGCTCCAAACCTCGGCCAGATGGAACGCATGGCAAAGCTGCACACGGGGGTGCTTGCACGCTACGAGCAGCTGAAGGCGAGCCTTAAGGATGCTAACGGGCATGAGAGTGAGGCGCTGGCGCAGCTTGCAGGGATCAGGGCAGGGCTCAATTTAGCTCGCCGTTGGCCATGATGGACCCGGGCAGTTCAATGAGAGCCAGCCCGATGATGGTCCATGTGACGGGCCATGACGGTGCTTACTATCAGATCGACTTCCCAGGCCCAGGTCGACTGCAGTCCGATCGTAAGCTGGGGAATGAATGGTACGTCCTACATGCGGCGAACCTGACTCCTGTCGCACCCCTCGTGGATGGTAAGTCGATCCCAACGTTCAAAATCTACTCGGCCGAGGAGCCGAAGCCTTGTGTGCAGGCTAGCTGCGCGGAGCGCGTCTCTTTTGGCGCGGTGCTAGGCCGGGAGTTCCCCGATGCTGGAATCGATTTCAGCTGGAGACGGGCATCACTGTGCTTGAACTCTATGTTCGCAATGGGCAGGCGAAGGCCCGGGCCGTGTGGCAAGGATTCGCCTCGGGCCTGGCCGGCCTCTGCAACATGTATGGGGTGGAGGTCAGCGATGAACCTGAACAGGTCGAGCCTGTAGCTGCACAGACCAAGCCGGTGAACATCACCAAATCGGTTATCACCCTGGACAAGCCTGGAGCTGCCCACAAGGTCTCGCTCGAGAAGGGCGCTGCAGCGCCAAAGACGATCAAGGTAAGCGCTACATGGGTGGACAATGGAGATGGTCGGGACAACGACGACCTTGATCTCCGTGTCGGCATACTTCGTCCTGACGGACGCATGTCAATCATCCAGGCACCTGACAAGCGTGGGTCATTCGAGTCTGACCCCTACGTTTTCCATACAGGCGATGTAGTAAGCGCTAGTTCGACAGCGCCAGGGATCGAAACCGTTGAGATCAACCCGGCTATCTCGCATCGCATGGGTGGGAGGGTGGCTCTTGTTTTCAGCGTGTACTCGGCTGTCGACAACGGGGCTGTCTCAGTAGCGTCGCTTAAACCCAAGATGCGCATGGAATACGGCGATCAGATCGTGGAGTGCGCGTTCGAGTTCAAGAGCGGATTCTTCAGCAGCATGGTGTACACCTATGTTCTTGGCACCATTGAGATCGATGGTGATGCCATTACGATAAGCCCGAGCGGGGTTACCTCTAGGACGGAGTGTGAAGCCACACCCTGGCTGACCCGGAAAGGTGACAAGGTCGAGGTAACCATGGATGGTCCGCACGTATTCAAGGGCCGGCCGATCGAGCGAAGCGGCAAGAAACAGTACATTTGAGTAGGGGCTGGCACGCTTTTCCACGCAGGAGCGTGCCAGCCACATCTTTCACTACGTTGGGAATTAAATGAATCGGAGTAAGCGTCCGGCGAACTCACCTTCCGAACTCCAGCTTTAAGGGCGATGGTGTCCGCGTATTTTTAAGCGGACGCGATCACCCTTATCGCCAGGATCTCCATGCGCCAACGAAGCTCTTATCCGAAGCCTTTCAAAGCCCAGGTCGTTTAGGAATGCCTGCAACCTGGCGCAACCGTGTCCAGTGTCGCCATCAGCCACGGCATCAACGCCAACGTCATCGGCAAATGGCTTCCGCTCTATCGAGACCAGTCCGCGACAAACTCGCTACCGGCCTTTGTGCCACTGAAGGCTGCCCCTAAACGGCCAGCTGACGCGTCAGTGATCATTGAGTTAGCCATGGCCGGGCAAGTGATCACGGTGAAACGGCCAACCTCAGCTCCCGAGAGCTGTGCGCAATTTATCCGGGCTGTCGCTCAATGATTCGCATCGATGCGATTTGGCTGGCCACGGAGCCTATGGACATGCGAGCTGGTACCGAAACCGCATTAGCCCGTGTGATCGCGGTGTTTGGTGCGGCGAAGCCGCACTGCGCTTAACTTCATACCAAGCAGCTCGCGTAGTCGGGCATTGCCAAGGCGCCCTCCCCAAAGTAGCAAGGTCTTCAGCAGCTCAGCGCGGGCGCGGGGTTCTTTGATCATGGGCAATCGCCCTCATAAGAGCAATCGGGTCATGACAGTGATAACAAAAAATGTAGCTTACAAAAAGTGACTTAGGGTGTCGGAGGTCGGAGAGAAAGGAACGGGTTGTCTGGAGGAGGCGGCAAGCCTAGAAGATTGGTGTCACGCAGGATGTAGCCATTGAGGTACGTGGTTTTCCGCGGGCCTCGTACGCTGCAAGTCCAAATGTTCTGGCCATTGGGTTTTCTCACATGAACATCTAGCCTCTCAAATTGGCGTTGGAGGCGTCGCCAGGCGTTATTCTGAAAATCTGCATCGACCAACATCGGATGCTCGGCTGCGTATCGTTGGAAAATGCCCGGTGTGACCAGGAAAAAAGTGCCTTCCACGGTGTGGACCTTGGCCTTGCTGTCGTTGATCACTAACCGATGACTGAGAACTCCTTTGCGCAACCACTCAAGGAAGTCCAGCCCCACGACATCCCAGGAAAGCGTAGTGGCAGGCTGCAGGCTTCCTGTGCTTGATTCAGTCTGCAGCTGACGTGGCTCTTCCAACATATCCATCAGTTCGTCTAGGTAATCGAAATCCTCAGTCTGGGGAGCGGCGGCCGGCTGCGTCGCATCCGCGGCAGGTTGCGGTCTATCTGTGCTCGATTCGCTGCATGCACTCGACAACAGGGGATTGACCGTCATCGGCTCCACCGTGCCACTAAAGTAATCTGGTCGGGGCTCATCTGCCCACACCAGGTTTGGCTGCAGGCGGAGAAAGGTAAAGCGTTGTTGCCAGTCATTGTCTGCGACGGTGGCGCTCCATACCGCTTTGCCCTCCGGTGTCGCATCCACCAATCCATGTGATTGCAGTTCATCGAATAGGGCGATGTTGGAGGAGGGGATGCCGTCGACCGACTGAGCCAGCAGGTAAGCGCGCAATTTGTCGGTGGCGGTCTTGCTGACCAACCAGAGGTGATCTTCGGTGAGCCAACCGGCGGCACCGGGCTGGTTGAGCTTGAACTCGTTCTTGACCAGATGACGTAGACCCATGAGCAGATGGTGCTGCAACGAGTGTTTGGGTGCCTGCAGAGCCTTGGTGGGGTTGGCACCAATGTTCTGCGCGGTGGATACCCGGTCCGCTTGCAGCACCAATTCGCCGAGGGTGCCGGCATGCTCGTAATGGTTGGACAGTAGGTACAACAGGTGGCCCCACAGGACCGGGAAGCTGCTGAGCCAGTCGAGTTGGAGTGACGTCAAAATCTGGGTGTACAGCAACCCGGTGGCAGCGCCGTGCAGCTTGTAGTCGCGGCCGGCCAGGTAGCGAAAGCGGTAGGCCTGGTTCAAAGGGCCGTGCCAGGGGTGCCACACTTCGCCATTCTGGTATTCAACCAGCAAGTCGACGGCAATCTTGCCAATATCGTGGAGTAGGGCGCCGTAGGCAATCGCCGCGCTCCAGGCGTCGGCCTGCGCAGCCTGGTCTTCCGGTGCGGCGCCGCTGGGCAACAGGTATGACTGGCGCAGCTTCAGGCTGCAGGCAACCAGTTCTAGTCCATGGTCCAGCATGCCGCCCGGATAGGCATGGTGGTGACTTTCGCTGGCAGGGAGTTGCTGTACATAGGCGGCGTAGCGGCGGATCGGGTCAAGGTAGAGCTGATTGAACTGCGGCTCGGAGAGCGCCGTGTATTGCCAGATGCGCTCCAACAGCTTTTTCCGGTGGTCGGCACCGAGCAGGGATTCAGAGGCGAGTGGGAGGAGAAATCCCTCGGGAGCCGGAGCGAGCGTGGGCTCCGCGCCATTGCCTTTTTGATGTTTGAACCACCAACGCTTCATCGCACTACCTGCTTTGCATTCAGAAGGTCCTTTTGCCTTTTCGGATAGGCCTCTTACCCTTGTGCCCCTTCCATTGCCGCCGTTACCCTTTATCTCATTGGCCCTTTTCGCGAACGAGAAAATTCGAAGACTGGCGCATCGGGTTACGTGTGGGGCCGGAATGGCCTGTCCTTTTCTCGCGGGGTAGACTGCCCGGCATCATTTTGAGGTAGATGGTCTGATGACGTTGAGCGATGCCATACTGATCGTGCTGTTGGCCGACCGGATTCATGGGTCGGATGCTGCCATTCGATCAGCAGCCAAGCGCTGTGCGAAACAGCCTCCACGCAGTCAGCGCGATATGTTGTTCAAGATTTGTAACAGTCCCGCGCCTCGGGAACTAGTAGGTCACCTCTGCCAGTTCTTGTCGGACTGATTAGTCACATAGGTATGTGCGCATTTTGAAGGATGAAAAGTTAGTTGAGGAAAGCATTAGCGCTCGGCTAGTAGTTCTATCTCAGGTACTATCGCAACACATGCCCCAACCCTAGGAAATATTTCACATGTCCAAACTTGCCGAATTCAAAGCACTGGAAGCTCAACTGGCTGCTCAACTTCAACAACTGGACGCGATGAAAAACGATTCCGGCCTGAAGCAGGAAATCGAGTTTGAACAAAAGCTCAAGGCCTTGCTGGATCAGTACGGCATGAACCTGCGCCAGGTCATCACCATTCTCGACCCGTCCAAGGGCGTAAGCGTGAGTACTTCCAACGCCTCCACCGGCGCTCAGCGCAAGCCGCGTGAGGTCAAGCGCTACAAACACCCGCACAGCGGCGAGATCGTCGAAACCAAGGGCGGTAATCACAAGATCCTCAAGCAGTGGAAGCAGGAGCACGGCTCGGATACCGTCGAGAGCTGGCTGCAGTAATTGCTTGCTCAATTGAAGCGGACGATGCTCGGCGTTGCAGGCAAAACAAAGACCCCGGTTCAGACTGTGTGAAAACACACTGACAGGCCTAAAACAAACGCCCCGACTTGTTCGGGGCGTTTGTTTTTGTGCTGAAAAAGGCTCTTCGGCCCATCAGTCGCATCATTTGCTTGGCCCCCAAGACACTAATCGCCCGCTTGAGGTTGTAAGCGGTCACAGCAAGAGCCATTTCAGCTCTTGTGCCTTCGAGTTGTCGCAGCAGGAAGCGCCCGTTTCCAAATAGCCATTGTTTGAGATTGCCAAACGGGTGCTCAACGATGGATCGACGCCGCTCCATCATCTCTGGATGTAGCTGCATCCGCTGCGCCATGCGCTCGAAGGTTTCCTCTTGAGCGTGACGCGAGACATAGCGGCGCTTGGCCGTCGTGCATTGGGCTTTCAGCGCGCACCTGGCGCAATCATTGATCGCCGCCTGGTAGATCCGGTCGCCCTTGTAGCGCTGCTTCAGCGTTAGCCACTGACCTGCCGGGCACTGGTACCGATCCTGTTCGGCATCGTAGGTAAAGTCCTTGCGCTCGAATAATGCCTCTCCACCTGGGTTCGAGGTTTTGGTTTGGCGGCACATACGCGGTAATGGCGGCTTCTTCGCAAGCCTGGAACTGCAGGCCATTTGAGTAACCCATATCGGCTGTCACGGTTAGCGATTCTTGCCCCAACTCAGCCTTGGCAGCTTTCGCCATGGGTTCAAGTTGCTTGCGGTCATCACCATCCTGCGTCACCTCGTGATGCAAAATGAGACAGTGTTCTGCGTCGACAGCAGTCTGCACGTTATAGGCAACACGAGCCCCCTTTGGCGTGCGCATCATTCGGGCATCGCTTTCGTGCGTGTTGAATTGCTCCAGTCCCATCGATTGCATCAAGGCCTGGCAACTGCGATTGTCTTGCTGCTTGGCCTCAAGCTCCGCCAAGGCTGCCTTGATCGCAGTACGATCTACCACCGGCTCACCCTCAGTCTTATCAGCGGCATCCAGGTCAGCCAGGTATTGGGCGATGCGTTTATCCAGCTTCTCGTCCTGACGCTTGAGCTGATTCAAGTTCAGGTGGCGTCGCGCGGAAGCGACTGCCTGAAACTTGCTCCCGTCGATGGCAACCAGGTCACCGGCAATCAAACCGGCAGTTCGGCAGAACTGCACAAAAGCTCGGCACGTCGTAACGAACGCAGCTTTGTTGTTCTTGCGGAAGTCGGCGATGGTCTTGAAGTCGGGTTTAAGTCGGTTGATCAGCCACATCACTTCGATGTTGCGCTGGCATTCAGCTTCCAGGCGACGGGACGAACGAATGCGCTGGAAATAGCCATAAAGGTAGAGTTTGAGCTGATCGGCGGGATCGTAGGCGGGGCGCCCTGTGGCCTTGGGCTGAGTTTTCTCAAAGCCGAGCTTACCCAGATCCAGCTTGGCGACATACAGGTCGATGACCCGTACGAGGTGATCTTCAGGGATCAATTCCTCCAGCGAGACCGGGAACAGGCTGGTCTGACTGCGGGACTCTCCTTGTATGTAGGCCATAACGAAAAATGCTCCGTATCTTTCGATACGGAGCATTTTCTTAAAGGGCCGGGCAGATTGCTAGGTTTTCACACAGTCTGGGTTGGGGCCTTTGTGCTTGAGGTGAAAAGTCACGCCGTGAGCCGTTCGGTCGTCTCGCTGGACTGATCCGACTGCAGTGCCACCAGGTACTCGGACGCCTCACGCGCCTGTCCACTGGCGCGGAAGATGGCCCGCTTGTCTTCCTTTAGGATCTTCAACCAGGATGCCAGGTACTCTTCGTGGCGCAGCTCGCCCTGGGTGCCGGTGAGGGCGCAGAGAAATGCCGCACCCATCTCCGCGACCAATTCCTCGAAGGCGTAGGCTGCAGAGCCAAACGCGTGCCCGCCAGTGATGCCTTCCCGGTTAAGGCGGGCGTGGTGACCCGACCAGTGCGTCAATTCGTGTAACGCGGTTGCGTAGTAGCTGGCGACGTCCACGAACTGGGCCTTGGTGGGCAATTGGATGAGATCCCGTATCGGTAGATAGAATGCGTCATCCCCGTAGCGACGCTCGATACGTGCGCCGCTGGCGGCCAACAGTCGCTCGGCAGGTGCATGATCAATGAACGCCACCGGATCTTTATCCTCGACGTGGGGCTGCTCTTCGCTGGTTAGCCCCTCGGTCTGCTCAATGTTGAACAGGCAATGCGTCCGTAGCAGTGCAAACTGCACCATCTTGACGTTGCCTTGTTCATCACGGACGACCTGACCGTCTTCGTCGTGTGCTTCCTTGCTCATGGGTTTGTACAGCACCGCGAGGGTCGATTGTTCGCCCTTGCGTACGTGACCACCGGCTTTGCGGGCTTGGTTGTAGGTGAGCCAGCGATCCTGGCGGTACCCGCGCAGGCGGGCTTCGGCCCACAGCAGTGGAATGTTGATGCCGGCATAGGGGCGCCGGGTGATCGCGTTGATGGGGAAAGGTGCGTCAGCACTGGAGCCTGAGGTGGTCCAGGGTTTGATCCAAGGGATGACCCCTTGGCTCAGGGCACTGACAATCTTATTGGTGACGTCCAGATAGATATCGGACATGACGTTCTCCAGTCAAAGAAGGGGAACGCTGCCCGGCCGGGAAGGGTTCCCGGTGGGGTAAGTGGACAGTGGTAGTGCGGGTGTTCAGGCCGATGAGATGTCTACACCGATCTCATGTGGCAACCTGATGTGCAGAAAAACAGGACCAGTCTCTGGCGTGATGTGAGTTACCAGTAGCTGAGGGGCAGTTGTCGATGAGCGTGAGTCGTTCTGGGAAGCTTGATCGAGCGGTAACTCGGGCGACTGGCGCAGATGGCGACGACTTACTGAAGCCAACGCGATTCCCAAGACGGCTTGTAAGCGCAGCCCTGGTTGCTCGACTGCGTCATTAGCCGTACCAACCTCGGCGATGAGTTGCCATACCCCTGGGCTCAGGACAATGGCGGGTAAGGAGCGGTTATTCCTAGACACTGGTGCCTCCTGGGAGCTGATCCAGCGATGGTCTCCAGGAGCATTCTGGGTAAGTTCCATCGTCACAACGCTCACTGAAAACTGGGCGTGTCCAGGCATTAAAACGCGCTTGTCTGTGGGGTCAATGCCCAATCTAGGGCACCGAGCAGGTCGAGTTTCCAGCCGCTTCCAGCGAAGGCTTTCCATTCGAAAAGTCCAGATGAACGGATGCTGTCGGCGTAAAGATTGAAGTGGGCGATATCCCAGAGAGGCACTAGCTTGTGCTTCCCTGAGACATCGCGGGTGTTGCGAGAGCATTCAGGATTTCCCGGAGATGGCAATCTCGGCAGCTATGTACAGGTGCGTGGATGTGGCCTCGACTACCAGAGACCCGTTGGTGCCGCGTAGGCTTTCCAGAACAGGATCATCAATGTCGAAGTACTCGGCAAAATCATCGCCGCCCAATTCATCGCGGGCCCGATTCCACCAGGTGTCGAAGTCGTCGACATCAGGGTTGCAGCCAGTGGCGTAGGCCACGCGTTTTCGGCCGTTGCCGTCCGGTTTGCTCTCGCCGATCTCAGACATCAGGTAGACACCGTGGTCCTTCACCAGTATCACTCTGCAACCATGGATACCGGCCTCGGCCAACACGGCGTGAAGTTCAGTGCCTGTAAAACGCAGCATGATGAGATCCTCCAGAAGGTGCGGAGGAATGCCGCCCGTCTGGGAGTATTCCCAGCACTGGATTGGATTGACTAGGGTGCTTCGAGGACGCAGGCTCAGTGAGCCCAAGGGGTTAGAAGGCGTTCATCACCGGGAGCGATGATCTTGCGAGCTGCCGAACGCGAATCGCATTTGGGGATAACCATCACAAGCGTGACGTAGCCTCTAAGGTTATGGCTACCTGGGGTGCTGGAAAACCAACGATTGCAATTACTCAATATCAGGCAAGCTCGATATGGTCAATGGAGGGCCTGATGTGGTCTTAGGGGGCGTGTCCACATTGGTCCATGGCGATGTTTTAATCCGCAGCTGAACGATGAGCGGTGCTGTTCGTGGGGCGGAAAGGAGTAGACTCAAATCTTGGATCCAACGGGCGATCAGCCTGTGGAGGTGCAAGATGAAGCAGGTCCGTAGTCATTCATTTGTGGGCGGTATGGGGGCTAGCCTTGGCGCAGCTTGGCGAGATTTGGTCTCTAAGATAGTTAGCTCTCAAAGCTCGACTCAACGCCTACGTAGACACTTCCAGGTGACGGCAGCTGGAAAGTTGCTTTGTTTGTTTGGTCTTGCTGCCGTAGCTCTCGCTTTTTCTTTGCTGATCATCACCCACTTGGCGGTTGCTTTGGTTCGTAGCTGGTGGACGAGCGATGAACCTGAGGCGAGCCGAGAGGATTCATCCCCAGACTATTTGGGGGCTGATCTTTATATTGGCGATTACGATAGTAACGGCCATTATATTGGTGATTGTAAATCACCTGATTGATTTCTTGCCCGCGCTCGTCAGTTGGGCTGAGCCTTTGCTTGCAGCGTCCGTGGCATTTCTCCCCCCGTTTGCCAGTATGCTCTGGATTCCATTACCGACGGCATAGCCTGCCCAGCTCATTGTGCCGACGAACAAAGCTGGTAGGACAATGAACATTGCGCCCATGACATATTCGATCACCTGTGCGGTGACCGTGCCGTCCATGAAACCTGCCGTAGGTAATGTTAAAAGTGCCTGCTCTGTAGCAGAGACCTGGTGGTACAGCGTGTCGAGCATGCTTGAGTCGATCCAGCGGGCCAGCTCCCACCAGAACGTCAGCATGTGCAGGGTGAACAGTGCGAAGGTGACCGTCATCAGCGCCTTGAGCTGATACGTGCTGATCAGCAGCACAATCGGCAAGCTGATGATCGTGCCCATGATCAGGAAGGCCTGCACCATTGGCAGTGCCGCGCGCAGGGCATTCATCGCCGGGAAATTGCTGAACGAGCCCAGAGCCAGGCCGGTGTTGGTGGCAAGGTTGTTGAGCCCCTGGGCCAATGAGCCGCCTCTGGCACTGCTGCCGTAATCCTGGAACACCTGGCCAGGCGCCATGCTCAATGACTGCTGCCGCGGGCTCACCAGTTCACGGAGGGTGGCATCTTCGATTTCGGTCGAGCTGCGCCCGGTCAGCCAGCCGCTCAACTGCGTGAGCAGATTAGGATCGACCTCGGCGACCAGGCGATCGCGCAACCCGACTGTGGCATCGCTCCACCATTGCTTACAGGTCGGATAACCCGCGCCGTTATCTAGTTGTGGGAGGGAGGTGTCCCGTGCTTCGTCGTAGGGCCAGTCAACCCGGGGCGTGTGCGAGCGATCCGTGTCGTAGTAGCCCGGCGTGTCGAGTAGGTAACTCGATCCAATCCAGGACGCATCGTAACTCTGCGATTCGTCCAGCTCGGGACGGTTGGTAAACAACCGCGAGCGCGAAAAGCCATAGCAGTCACGGGTGAAATCGGCGACTTCCTGCAGCAGCACCTGGTCATTGATCCGCGAGCTGTCGATTTCCATGCGCATTGCGCGGATATCGGGTGCGCAGGGGATGGATGCTGTGGCGGCGGCGGTAATGCCCTTGCTCATGGCATGCACCAGGTACCACCACACCGGCACGTTGGCGGATTTCTCGCCGATGGTATTGAAGGTGGTTCCCCAGGCTGTGTCGGCGGGCTTGGCCATCGACACGCCACAGCGCTGGCTCGCCGCATCGTCGAAGGTTACGGAGGACAGGTTGAGCGGGAAAAACGGCATGCAGCCAAACAGGATGACGATGTAGCTCATCCACAGCCGGTTCTCGACGCGGGGAATCGACAGCAAGCCCTTGTTACCTTCGTCGGCCCCCTGTTGGCGGGCGGATAACCACTCCTGCAGGATGATCGCGCCAAACGGCGCAGCGAACAGCCCAGTGTCCGCCAGCGTGTTCCAGATGCCGTTGTTGATGATCCAGGCCAGCAGCGACAGGTAGTACTCAAGGTAGCTGTTGGTGCTCATGTTCATGGCTGCACCTCACACACGCGACAGTTCGACCAGGATGATCGAGCCGAAACCGATCAGGCCCAGGCGCAAGAGCCGTCGCTGGTCTTCAGGGGGCGGCCGCAAGCGGAGTGCTGCGGTCCAGCCGGCGAAGATCAGGACGTACAGCAGGGCTCGCCAGTAGGCGAAATAGGGCGTGCTCCCCCGGGCGTTCTCGAACCAATCCAGCTGGGTGCCGCTCAGCTGCAGCGCCATTCCGGCAACCAGCAACATGACCATCATGACGACGAGGATCAGCAGGCCCCGAACGACCGAGCTTTTCACAGAAAACGGCATCATGGCGTGCTCCTTCCCTGATCCGCTCGCTGCAGGCGGTCTGGGCGTGGATCGCGCTGGTCGATATTGCGTGAGGCATCGGCGCCGCCGGCGTGGCGATCGAGGACCAGGCTGGCGGTGTTGGTGGCCAGGGCTTGGCGAACCTGCAATTCCGTTTGCAGCAGGCGGATCTCGCGCTCCAAGGTTTCGACATTGCCGTTGAGGGCAGTGGTGGCGGGCTGCGCCGACGCCACATTGGGCTCTCGGCTACCGGCGAGCAATGTGCGCTGCAGCAGCATCGCTTTGTAGATCACGCTCGACAACGCGGTCTCGCTGGCCAAACGTCGGGCCAGCAGGTTCTGGTCGGGGTCATCGCGTAGGCCCTCGATGACGCCACGCGAGACCTGCAGCAAGGGGCTGGAGACTTTGGCGAGGTTTTCTGGGGTGGGCTCTTCTGCGCCCGACAACATGCGTTGCAAGCCCTCGAGGTGCTGCGTGTAGGTTTCCTGGATCAGTGGCGTAAGACCGGCGCCCGCGCTCACGCGCAGCGTCTCGCAATCGTCACAGGTCTCCACCTCGGTTTCGCCGAGCACGCGAGCGGCCCATTCGGCAGCCTCCTCGGGGCTCGCCCAGGCCTGGCAGATCGCGCCGTTCTGACAACTCGAGCCGACGGCCGAGGTGTCTTCGACCGAGCGGTTGTGCAGCAGGTTGTAGCCCGCCTTGACCACGTCCGAGGTCACTCGGATCGGCGCCTGGCCATGACCGCCGGCTTTCTGCCCGCCGACCCAGCTGACGCCGTTGTTGCCGTTGTTCGATTCGGTGTCCTTTACCGCCGTAACGGCATCACCGTCGGACTGCTCCAGGTTGTGCTGCATTTCCTGGTTCTGCGCCAGTGCTCCCCAACCGGCCTGGTCCACCTTGTCAGCCATCTTCGCCGCCATCGCCTGGCAGGTGAGCTTCGAACGGTCAAAGTCTATGCGCCCCTGCAGCACGCCGTTGCTCAGCAGCTCGTACAGCCCGGGGTTGGCGCGCTGGATGATCATTGCCGGCAGTGACATCACCGCCTGGGTGGCGTTCTGGATGACGTTGCCCATGATCCGCTGGAAACCCTGGGTGGCACCGTTGAGCTGGTTCTGCAGGGTGTTGGAGAGGTTCATGTTTCCGCACATCATGTTCGCCCGCCAGGACAGGCCCACGCCGAGTCCGCTGGGGCGGTAGAGCGAGGAGGGCGCGCCCGCCGCCGATCCGCCACCGATGGTGTACATCACGCGGTCGTCCAACACCTGGGCCTGGTCGCCCAGGTGGTAGCCACTCTCGGCGGCGTGGCCAGCGGCGCACACGAAAAGACATACCAACCCGAACGAGAGGGTGTTCATCACTGGCCTCCATCAAAGTCGATGCTGAACAGAAAGGTCTGGCCCATGCGTTGGCAGCACCTGTACGGGCGCCACAGTGACCAGGCGTAGGCGCCCTCGGCACTCTGGATCGTTGGGCTGGGGAAGATGGCGCAGGTGCTCTGCACCATCGGTGCGAGCAACTGCCAACGGTGGTTGTTGACGTTGTTCTCCATCACCGGCTGTGGAGGCCAATAGCCGGGAGAGGGCATCGGCTGCAGCGGCAAATAGACGTGTGGCTGGCCGACACGGGTGATGAAATCGCTGGCGCGCTGCGCCATCACCGCAGCGGCCTTGAAGTCGTCGGGCTGTACCAGGAAGCCTTGGCGTGGGTAGACGCTGCCCCACATGTTGCCGAGGGCCTGGCTCCCGATTTCGCGCACGCCCGGAAGGAGCGCCTGCAGGTACACGGACTCGGGAATGGCGTGGCGCCAAGCCAACGGATCGAGCGTACTGAGGTAATAGGGCGCAAGTGGCACCGCACCGCTTGTACATGCATAGCCGAAGCTGCGGGCCAGGGCCGTCAGCGCCGCGCCGCCGGGGTGCCCGATGCCGTCGACATTCTTGAAGCGGGGCAGGTTGTTGCGCTGCGGCGAGGGTGTGATCAGGTTGCCCCCGCCTTGCGACAGGGGTGTCGGTGCCGAAAGACCGGACATCTCGCCCCAGGGGTTATTGCCGGTGTCGGAATAGCTCGACACCACCAGCTCAGGAATGAAGTGACGGACTGTGGGCGAAGTTCTCACCGTGCAACCAAAGGGCGTACACAGCAGCCAGTAGCAGATCCCCACGATCCGGTACTCCAGACACTGCAGCGACGCGACCGAGGCAATGATGGCGGGAGTGGTTATCGCCAGGCACTGCTCGGCAGCCACGAGCAAAACGATCGCGATAAAGCCGCGACCTCGGCCAGATCTCTTTGGCTGTGGTGTACGACATGGGGCGGTCAAGTTCATCGGTAGCGCTCGGCAAGTGGCAACGGTGTGCATCCATGCGCCGAGTTGCAGCATCACGGATCAGGCAGAGGAGTGGGGCGGACAAACCGAGACTGGTGCCTTCGGTTTCTCCAGCCGGCATGGTGAGGACTGCAATTCGTCCTAAATTACCAAAGGAGTACATATGTACTCCTATCGGGTTTTATTGATCGGCAGGCCACAGAGCATCGTGGGCCACGAGGTTCAGGACATGCCGCGCAAGCGATCGATGTCCGCCGCAATCCGAAGTGCGGCCTCCAGCTCGGATAGCTGATGCGCTTCCATCAACCGCCAGCGCTGGGCCTTTTCTTCGGGTTCGGTCATGGCCAGGGTGAGGTACAGACTCGGCGGGACTGCGCGAAACAGCGTCTCCAGCTGCTTCGACAAGACCACGCCCTCGGTGTACTTGCCAGAGGCCTTGCTCGCTGACAACAGCAGGGTCTTCTGTGCTGGCGTGAGCTTCTTGAAGCGCGCGATCTCTTCGATCTCCGCCGGCGGCATGTTCAGGCAGATCCACCATTCGATCATGTTGAGCATGGTCTGCGCCGCATCGGGGAAGTCGGCCAGGTTCTGCGTTGCCAGCCAGAACCAGGCGCCGAGCTTGCGCCACATCTTGGTACCCTTGACCACGAAGGGCGCCAGCAGCGGGTTCTTGGTGATGATGTGACCTTCGTCAGTGACCATGATGATCGGACGACCGAGGTATTGATCGCGTTCGGCAAGGTTGTTCACCGTGTTCATCAGGCTGATGTAGCTGATCGACATCTGCGCTTCATAGCCCTCGCGGGCATAGGTGGCGAGGTCGACGATCGTGACATCGCTTTCCGGCCAAGGGGTGCCTGGTCGGTCGAACAGCGCACCCTCGAAGCCCTGGCAGAACAGGTCGATGGACTCGGCCATTTCCTGGGCCCGCTCACGACGCTTGTCGGGCAGGTGGGCGTCGCTGGCTACCGCTCGGAGGGCATCACGGACATGGCGCGTCATGACCTGCTGATCGCTGGCCGCACATTGCCTGGCCGCGTCGAGGATGCATTCGCGGATCAGGCTGCGGTCAGCCCGGGTGAGGCGTGCCTCTTCCTTGGCTTCGCCCCCGGTGATCATCAGGCGGGCGGTGATCTCCAGCTCGCCCAGCACATCGCGCTGCTCGTCACTGCCCGAAGCGTCTTCATCCAGGTCTTCGGTTGAAAGGCTGGCGACCTGATCGGGGCGCTCGATCAGCCGCCGAGCATCGGCGAAGGGTGCCAGGCTCAAGCCGCTGCCCGGTTTGAGCTGGACCTTGTTGACGGTCAGGCCCAGAGTGGCGAAGTAGTCGCCCTGCAGGCCAAAGGAGTTGCCGGCCTCGACGATAAACAGCCGCGGCCGATACACCGCCATGACCTGCATCAGGATCGAGACCAGGGTGGCCGACTTGCCAGCGCCAGTCGGGCCGAACAACAGCAGGTGACCATTCATGGAACGGTCGAAGCGCGACAGGGGATCGAACGACAGCGGCGCGCCACCTCGGTTAAAGAAGGTGATGCCCGGATTACCGGTACCGATGCTGCGCCCCCACAGTGGCAGCAGGTTGGCAACATGCTGAGCAAACAGCAGCCGGGTGTACCAGTTGCGCGTGTCGCGTGCGGGGTTGTAGACCATCGGCAGCCAGCGCAGGTAGCTGTTGCACGCGGCCACCTCATCGCCCTCGCGCACCGGCTGCAGGCCGGCACCGAGCAGCACGTTGGCGGCCTGGATCGAGCGCTGGCGCAATTGCGGCTCATCGGCGCCACGCAGGTACAGTGCCAAGGTGCCGCGGTATAGCTTGTGCTGGCGGCCAATCAGCGCGCGGGCCTCTTCCACGTCCTGGCGGGTCTGGGTCGAGGCCAGGTTTTCGCCGATAGCTTTGCGCGCCAAGCGGTTGAGTTGCTCCTCGAGCACATCCTGAGGTGTGATGACCAAGGTCAGGCTCATGACGGCCTGCTCGGGTAACTGGTCAAACAGAGCGTTGAGCGCTTCACCCTTGCGGGTCTCGCCGGTCAGCTGGCCGATGTGGGGTGGCCTGCGCAGTTTGTCGACCACCATCACCGCGTGCGGCTGTTGATCGAAATACCACAGCCCCTGCTCGCTGTCCGAGCGTGGCTCCTGAAAGAACAGTCGCTCGGCAAAGTCGTGGTCGAACGGTAGCGACAGCCCATCGCCGTCATCGATCTCCGGGTAGGGCACGCGTCGATAGAACGCCGCTGGTGATTCACCGGTGAGAGTCGGGGCCGGATTGAACCACGGCAGCAACCAGGCATAGAAATCCTGCCCCGTCAGCCGCCGAGGATTGACCCCGCAGGCCTGCAACGAGGCCATCAGGCGATCACAGGTCCTTCCCAGCAATTGAGCGGGGTTTTGCCCTTCGTCGTCGGCCTGGTCACCGAGCCAGCGATAGACCACCAGCCGAATCCGTCGATTGCTGCCGCGCCAGGGCAGGTGCGACACGACATGGTCGTCGAACAAGCCGCCTGGCTTGGCAATGGCATCGAGGTGGTGTTGCATCGAGGTGAGGAAAGCTGCAGTGAAGGGGGTGCCTGTCGCCCGTGGTACAACGTACTGTTCCAGGCGCTCCAGGTACGGGGAAAAATCACTGTCGTCCTGACAGAAGAACTGCACCACCCAAGGCGCCTGGTCGAGCTCGTCAAAGCTGTCCTGCAGCGCATCCTCCAACGCATCGCGCGCCGCCATCAGCCATTCGGGCTCACGGCCCTCGGTGCCGATCGGCTGCAATTCGAATACCGCGCCGACCGAGCGGTTGTCGTCGAGCAGAAAGCACTGCTCTTCCTCGAGGTATTCGACCCAGGGCAAGTGGTCGGTGAAGCTGGGGTTGTGTGCGTACTGGGCGGCCTCATCCGCACACGTGGCGCGTCGACGCTGCGACGCCCGCCAGGGCTGCCAGCGCGGCGGGGTGCGATCTGCATCATCGTCCATCACAGATCATCCAGGCGTTCGCCGGGCAGCGCGTACTGGACCTTCTCGTACAGCGGAAATACGGTCGAGTAGCCAGGCACGGGTGCCTGTTGGGTACCGGCCAGGTGCGGGTAGACGTACATCACCAGATCAGGATTGGGCAGGCGCGGGAACTGGGAGCGGATCTCGTTGGCGGCCGTACGGGTGTAGGCGCTTTGGTCCTTGATCAGGCGGTCGGGATCGAGCACCGGCCGGCGCAGTTCGCCGCGAGCCTCCTGCAATTGCTGTTGCGTGCCGACCGCGCCGCCGCTGTTCCAGATATCCAGCATGGTGTGATCGCCATGGGGCAGTATTTCGTCCTTGCTGGTGGTGCAGCCTGCCAGGTGCAGGCACAGCAGCAGGCTAATCCAGGTCCAGTACCGAAACGGGTGGGCTTTCATGATTCACTCTCCGGCCTTTGGGTTCGTAGTCGATGCTGATTTCGTGATCCAGGTGCAAGGCCACCTTGGCACCCGGCGGGACGTAGATGGCGGCAAACGCTTCGCCGTAGAGCTTGTTGACCCAGTCTCGAATGTCGCCGATGCCACCGCTGATGACCGAGTTCAGTGCGCTGTTGCCACTGTTCTGACTCAGCCCCAAGCTGCCGCTGGCCGAGTTGATGAAGGAGGTGTTGGTCTGTTCGCTGCCCAGCGCTGCTGCAAATCCAGCGCCGGCCGCAGTGATCAGGCTCTGGCTGCCGAGGTACTGCTGGGCGTTGGAGCGACGCTCACCGGTGATGCAGGGAATGCCGTAAGGGTCGGAGATGTAGCCGAGGCCGCCGCGGATCTTTTCGGTGTCCGAAGTCTGGGTACTGCTGCGGTTGCGGCTGACCACCTTCTGCGGCTGTGGCACCGTGCGAACGGTGCCGTCGCCGAAGACAAAGGTGATCGACTCGACTTGGCCGCGCACGCAGGACAAGGTCCAGTCACCCGCTGCGGTACCGCTCATGACCGCGCCGACCACGTCAGGCAGGTCGATGCCGTTGGCGGTGAGGTTGTCCGGCCCCACCAGCACCTTGAACGGGTAGGGATCATTCACTGTGCCGTCCACCGGCACTCGGCCAATGAGGGCGGTCATGGCGATCGAGCCCATCAGGGTTGAGTTTTCCGGGAGGGTATAGACTGGCTTGGCTTCCTCGGTCCTATCCTGAACACTTTCAAGGTCACGCTCGCCCTTGGCTACGGCGCGTAGATGGTCCTGGCCCCGGTCAATCGCATTGTTGTCCAGTCCATGCAGATCCTTGAACTTCGACGTCAGCGACGACAGCGGCCCCTCAGCTTTGCTGGCCCCCTCCGGGCCAGCACGTGTATTGGACGGCTCGATCCACTGCACCGTATCCGCCGGCGGTTGCGCTCCAGAAAATTGCTGCTCGTCACCCGGCTCGAGACCAAAACCCACGGGTACGTCGGACTTCGCGGCCGGCTTGTTGGTGAGCTGGTCTTTCAGCCGGGACAGCAAACCTTGGGTCTCGCGGTGCTGCTGCTCGGCCTTCTGCCGGGCATCGTTGGCCTGCTGGCGCTGCTCGGTGACCTGCTGGGTGACAGTGCTCAGCGTGCTTTGAATGCGACTGTCGATATTTCCCTCGCGCGTGCGCAGCCGGTTATTCTCGGTCTGCAGGGTCTCGTTGCCTTTCTTCAGCGACAGCATCTCGCTGCGCATGGCCTTGACCTGGCCAATCAGCGTCGCCACGGTGTCGCGCGGCGTGTCGCCGGCAATACCGAGGGCCTTGGCCTGTTCCGGGCTGAGGGCAATGTTTTCGGGATCATGGGCAGGTTCAGCGTCTGGCGCCGCCACCCAGGATTTGCCGATGATCAGCACAATCCCCAGCAGGACTACCGGTACCAGCCATTTCAGCAAACCGTTAGCTTTCATGATCGGCAGCCTCCGGCGCTGGCGGTGGCAGCAGCAGTGCGTGCTTCAGGTCGCCGCCTCGTGTGATGAGGTACGCCACGGTGGTATCTTCAGGTGTGCCGGCGTGCCCCAGGAACTCGTGCTGAAAGGTGGCGGCATACAGCGTGGCCTGCAAGTGACGCGGGTCCAGCGTGACCATGGTCTGCCCACGGTTGACGATCTTCACCGCAGTCACCCAGTAATCACCTAGCCGCCAGGCGGCGAGCCCCTTGATGGCCACGTGCTCGGTCGGCAGTAGGGTGCTGAACCCAGAGAAGTCGCCCAGTGGGACCCGACGCACACCTGGCAAAGGCGCCACGGTGCGCAGCGGCGCATACAGGTTCTGCGCCGCGAAGCGGGTCAGCACAACCGGTACTGGCGTCACTGCCGGTGCTGCGTCCTTCGCTGTGTCCACGTCTGGTGCCTGGGCCTGAGCAACGATCTTGACCGGCTCCAGTGTCTCGCTGCCCTCGAGTGCTTCGATGTCGACCAGAATGATGTCGCCTGACTTCACCGACTGCAGCTGCAGTCGGGTCGGGGGGATGGCTTCCGACGCACGCAGGTACACCGTTCCGCCGACCGACTGCACGCCCAGCTTGCTGCTGATCGCACTGGGTAGTCCGACGCGGACATCCTCATCGAGCATCAGGATACGTTCCTTACCCACCGTCAGCGGCACGGCCAGCGGCAGACGGTCCCAGTACTTGACCTCGACGGCGGCTGCGGCTGAACACCAGCCGGCCACCGTCACCAGAATCAGGATCAAGACACGCATCATCATCACGCACCTCCAGGCAGCGTCAGCTTCTGCGGTGTGCCTTCGTAGCAGTCCAGGGCCAAGCCCCACTTGTTGTGCTCGGGATCGACGTCGAAGCGCACCACGCGCAGGGGGTAACGCACGACCACGCGCTTCACCGGCTCGGCGGCGTAGTACTCGTCGGCATTGAGGTCGAGCTTGACCAGCCAGCTGTGCTTATCCAGCTGCTTGACCCGCAGGTCGGGATCATCGCTGTAACCGCGGCCCAGTACCTCGTACACCCCACGCACACGACCGCGCAGTTCGCCGGCCGCCTTGCGGTACTCGAAATCGCCGTCAAAGAAGGTCTTGCACGCCGGTGTCAGGTAGGGCTGCAGGGCGAAGATGGCGCGGTGGTAGTCGACCTCGCCGTCGGTGGGCCAGCGGTTGAGCTGGCCGAAGATGTACAGGGCAAAGGCATAGATATTTTCGGGCGGCACGTCCCACCATTTGCGAGTGCTGCCGGAGCGCAGATCCGGTGGCACATGAATGGTCAGTTCGGAAGGGGCGGACTGCCAGCCGAACCACAGCCCACTACACAGCAGTGCCAAGGTCGCCACAGCAAGGCGTAGGCTGAGGATATGCGCCTGCTGCGCATCGACTTTGTTCCGGAAGCGGCTCATGGGGCGATCCTCATAGGCCGGCGTGTGCGCCGGACCGCCCACGGGCCTGAGTGCAGGATCAGGTACTGACTGCCGATGCCCCAGTGCGCTGCCAGCTGCCATTGCAGACGTCGGTACAACCAGGTTTCGGGACGAGCACGCTTAGCCCGACGCAGAAGCTTGCCGCCACCGAGCAGCACCAGCGCCATACACAGGAACATGCAGGTGGGCAGGGTGGCGATGGAAACAGTGGCCACCGCCAGCGGCCCGCCGAGGACCATACCCAGTACTGCGCCGACAATCAGGGCGACCCACATCTCGTCGTTGGTAAGGCCGCGCAGGACCGCAGGATCGCGATTAAGGCGTTCCGGCAGGAAGGTCAACGTGCCGTCGGGGAGGGTAGCGGGGGCGTAGGACATGGCAACCTCACAGGATCGTGGCGGCTTTTGTCAGGAACCACAAAATCACCACCACCAGCAGTGCGCCGGCGCCGACCACGGCGCCGAGGTCCTTCCACGTCTTGCGCTGGTTTTGCACGTCGGCGTAGACCGTGAGCGAATGCCAGGCCACACCCAAAAAAGCGAGGGTTGCGATCAAAAGGCCGAGTAGGATGCCGCCGTCGTAGGCGTAGTTCTTGATGGTGTCAATTAGTCCAGTGCCTTCGCCGCGGGACGGTGCTTCCATGGTGGGCAGATCAGCTCTGGCCAGCGTCGAGCTCAGCAGCACCAAACCGCCGAATAGGGCTTTTCCAAAGGTAGCCCGCAGCAGGGGCAGCGGAAGGAGGCAGCGACGGGAGAGTTTCATGGCAGGATCTCCAGATTACGACAGCATGAAAAACATCAGCACGATCAGGGCTAGGGCCAGACGCAGCGTGCTGCCGCCTAGCGCACCGAAATTGAGATTGCCGGCCGCCCAGCCGCGGTAGCCGGTCCACAGCGCCCAGGTGCACCAGAGCAACGCGAACACCAGCACCGATGAGCGCCATAGCAGTGAACTCGACTGCGGGGTAAACCCAGCCACGGCGGAGAATGCTGTGAGTTGGGCGTCAGTCATGCTCATGGCAGGGGCTCGAGCGAGGTGCTTCAGCACGGTACTGACCTGTCAGCTCGACTAGGTCGGCTGGCTGTGCGCGTGAGGGCGACAGATAGTTGTGGATGCCTTCACGTATACGTTCGAGATCTGCCGAAAATCTTGGATAGTCGAAGCGATAGCGTGCTCCATCGAGATCATCCGAGCCGCGTGACGCACGATCGGCCAACAGCTCGATAGCAGTGAGCCGTTGTTGCACAGGTCCGAGATCCGAGCGCTCGCGACTTTCTTGTGCGACAGCCGGGGGTGTCACCAAGCAAGTCACAATCAGGGGGAAGGCATACATCCTCATGGCGGGCTCCAGAGCAATCTCTGTTCGTCACCATTACTGCGCGGGCGAGTTGAAGCACGAATTAAAAGGATTCTCGACGTTTCGCTTTAAGGCGAGGTCGGAGGGAGCGGCGTATAACTGACGTTCAGCCATTGAGGATACGACTGCTTCCGCTACAGCGAGTGCCTGTCTCCGACAGCTTTGGGTCGATAGCTGCCGCTCGTGGATTTGACCCATAGCTGTCATTTAGGCAGAGCTATGGGCCGTCCGTACGCTAATTGTCACGTTTGAAGTGGTTAATAACCGTCAGGCTTCTATGTCGGGAAATCCAAATAAGCTAATTCCGTGACTCGAACTAAATACTTCCGCTTAGGGCAAGAGAGTATCCTTCACCTATGCGCTCGGGTACATCCGGGTTGGCGTTAAATATCCTCTCGAAGAACCGAGGTCGAGCAGACTTGGTGTCACATTGGAGCGCAGTTGCAGAGCTTGATAGTTGAATGACGAGCGCAGCTTTTTCTTGCTTTGCGGCTCACGAAACTAAAGCCCACATTGTCCACCCGTGCCCTCGATGCGCTGAGGGAGTAGCTCTTAGTCCCCAAACTGATCCGACCACCATGTATGCTTACTGTGCGCAGACGCGGATGGGGCGGCTGAAAATTAGCTGCCTACACACTGCTCTAATTCTGAACGATGTTGAGAGCAGTTGGGGCATTAGCGTGCTTAAATCAAGTGGATTTTTCACCGTTTGCCCCATTCGCCACCAAGTGTTTTGTATAAGGTCACCCGGTTGGTCTGTTCTGTCAGCTTCAGGTTGATCAGCGACTGCTGCGCCGAGTACAACGAGCGCTGGGCGTCGAGCACGTCCAGAAAGCTCTCCGAGCCTTGCTTGTACAGGGCCAACGAGAGCTGATAAGCGGTGTCGGTAGCGTCGGTCAGGCTGCGCTGGGCATCAAGGCGCTCATTGATATGACCACGCACTGACAGCGCATCGGCCACTTCGCTGAACGCGGTCTGGATCGTCTTCTCGTAGGTCGCCACTTCGATTTCGCTGTTGACCTTGGCTGCATCCAGGCTGGCTCTATTGCTGCCTGCGTTGAAAATCGGCAGGTTGATCGAGGGGGCGAAGCTCCAGGCGCCGCTGCCGCCTTTGAACAACCCGGACAGCTCGCTGCTGGCGCTGCCGCCACTGGCGGTAAGGGTAATGCTCGGGAAAAACGCAGCCCGAGCCGCACCGATATCAGCATTGGCCGCCTTCAGGGTATGTTCAGCAGCCAATACGTCCGGGCGACGTTGCAGCAGGCTCGAGGGCAGGCCCTGCGGCACGCTCACCAGCAGTGTGGTATCGAATGGCTGGTCGCCTGGCAGCAGCGCGTCGCTCAGGCGTTGGCCCACCAGCAGTTCGAGCGCATTGCGGTCTTGCTCGACCTGGCTGGCATAATTGGCCGCATCGGCCCGAGCGGACTCGACTGTACTGCGCGCTTGCGCCAGGCTCACCCCGGACTCGCCGCCCAGCCCATGGCTCTGCTGCACCAGAGTGTAGGTTTTCTGCTGGCTGGCATAGGTGTCATTGGCCAGCTTCAGCAGTTGCTGGTCGGCGGCCAGGGTCATCCAGGCCGTCGCGACTTCGGCTACCAGGCTGAGCTGCGTGCTGCGGCGCGTTTGCTCCAGCGAAAGGTACTGCTCCAGCGCAGCGTCCTTGAGGTTGCCTAGGCGGCCAAACAGGTCCAGCTCATAGCTGCTGACGCCGAGACCGACGCTGTATTGGCTGCTGACCGCAGAGCTGCCATTGGTCACGCTGCGCTGGCGGGTACCGTCGGCAGTTGCCGAAACTGCCGGAAACAGCTCGGCGCGCTGGATGCGGTACTGCGCCCGCTGGTATTCGACATTCAAGGCGGCCACGCGCAGGTCGCGGTTGTTGGTCAACGCCAGCGCCACGGTGTCGCGTAGGCGGGCATCGGTGAACAGCGATTTCCAGCTGATATCGGCGCTTGTTATGCCCGCGCTGCTGTCGCTTGGCCATTGCTGCGCTACAGGCGCCGCGGGGCGCTGGTAGTCAGGAGCGAGGTTGACGCAGCCAGTGAGGGCCAGCGCCAGCAAAAGAGGGGACAGACGCATCAGACTTCTCCTGCAACAGTATCGACAGTGCTGGCGCGTCGGCCGGCCAAGCGCTGTACCAGTACATAGAACAACGGGATGAAGAACAGGCCGAGCACGGTAGCGGCGAGCATGCCACCCAGCACGCCGGTGCCGATCGCCTGTCGTCCACCGGCCCCGGCTCCGCTACTCAGGGCCAGCGGCAGCACACCCAGGATGAACGCAAGCGAGGTCATCAGTACCGGCCTAAGGCGGATGCGCACCGCTTCCAGGGTGGCAGTGATGAGGTCCTGGCTACGCTCGTATCCTTCTTTGGCGAACTCGACAATCAGGATGGCGTTCTTCGCTGCCAGACCCACCGTGGTCAGCAACCCGACCTGGAAGTAGACATCGTTGGCCAGGCCGCGCAGGCCCGTCAGCAACAGCGCGCCAAGAATACCCACCGGCACTACCAGCATGACCGCAAAGGGGACCGACCAGCTTTCGTACAGCGCCGCCAGGCACAGGAACACGAACAGGATCGAGATGGCGTAAAGCAAGGGGGCCTGGTTACCCGCCATGCGCTCCTGGTAAGACTGGCCGGTCCAGGCGTAACCGATACCGTCAGGCAATTGCGCCATGATCTGCTCGACCGCTGCCATGGCGTCGCCGGAGCTCACGCCACTGGCCGGCTCACCTACCAGTTCGTAGGAACCGAAGCCATTGAAGCGCTCCAGCAGCGGCGAGGCGGTGCTCCATGAGGTGCTGGTAAACGCCGACAACGGCACCATGGCATCGCTGTCGTTGCGCACATACCAGGCGCCGATATCCTCTGCCAGCATGCGCTTGTCGGCCTCGCCCTGCAGGTAGACTTTCTTCACCCGCCCGGCGTCGACGAAGTCGTTGACGTAGCTGCCGCCCATCACGGTGCTCAGGGTGTCGTTGATATCGCTGGCGGAAACACCCATGGCACCGGCCTTGGGGTCGTTGATGTGAACGTTGAGCTGGGGCGTGTCCTCCAGCCCCTGAGCACGCACGTTGGCCAGGCGCGCGTCCTTGGCCGCCAAGGTAATGAACTGATCGCGGGCCTTGAGCAGCTCGGCGTGACCGAGGCCAGCCAAGTCCTGCAACTGCACGTCGAAGCCGGAACTTTGGCCCAGGCCCTGAATGGCCGGAGGGGCGATGACGAAGACATTGGCATCGAGGATCTTCGACAGCGCCATGTTGGCCCGGCGTGCCACCGATGTGGCGCTGTGCTCGTCGCCTTGGCGCTCGCTCCAGTCCTTGAGCTTGATGAAGCCGCGCCCCGAGTTCTGGGCGTTACCACCGTTACCCAGGCCACGCACGGTCAGGATCGACGCCACCTCCGGTTGTTGAAGCATGTAGTCCTGCACCTGCCGACTGACCGCCTGCAGGCGTTCGTCGGTGCCGCCCACCGGCAGGGTCATCTGCATCATCAGCATGCCCTGATCTTCTTCGGGCAGGAACGCGGTGGGCAGCTTCTGGAACATCAGCGCCACGCCGCCGAGCAGCAGTACGTACACCAGCAGGCCGCGCAGCGGGCGCGCGAGTACCTTGCCGACACCGCGCTGATAGCGCTTCGAGGTGCGGTCGAAAGTGCGGTTGAACCAGCCGAAGAAGCCACGCTGCGGTGTACCGTGGGCCGTCACCGGCTTGAGCAGGGTAGCGCAGAGGGCCGGTGTCAGGGTCATCGCCACCAGGACAGACAAGGCCATGGCCGCTACCAGAGTTACCGAAAACTGACGGTAGATAATCCCGGTTGAGCCGCCGAAGAAGGCCATCGGGATGAATACTGCCGAGAGCACTACGGCAATACCGATCAGCGCGCCGCTGATCTCGCCCATCGACTGGCGGGTCGCCTCACGCGGCGACAGGCCTTTTTCGACCATGATGCGCTCGACGTTCTCCACCACCACGATGGCATCATCAACCAACAAGCCGATCGCCAGCACCATGCCGAACATGGTCAACGTGTTGATCGAGTAGCCGAGCATCGCCAATACGCCGAAGGTGCCAAGCAGTACCACCGGTACGGCAATAGCGGGGATCAGCGTGGCGCGCAGGTTCTGCATGAACAGGTACATGATCAGCACCACCAGGGCGATGGCTTCGAACAGGGTCTTGACCACCTCCTCGATGGAAATCTTCACGAACGGCGCGGTGTTGTAGGCCACCTCGCTACGCAGTTGCAGCTTGCTAGGGAAGAACTGTTCCAGTTCGGCCAACTTGGCTTGCACCGCTTCAGAAACGTCCAGTGCGTTCGCACCGGTGGCCAGGCTCACCGCAAGGCCGCCGGAAGGCCGGCCATTGTGCTCGGCGACCACATCGTAGCTTTCGCTGCCCAGCTCTACCCGGGCCACGTCGGCCAGGGTGACCACTGCGCCGGCACTGTTGTACTTCAGTACCAGGTCGCGGAACTGCGCGGCGGTCTGCAGCTTGCTGCGGGCGTTGATGGTGGCGTTGAGCTGCTGGCCGGCTCGGGCAGGCAGGGCGCCCAACTGGCCGGCCGAGGTGTCGACGTTCTGCGCTTCCAGCGCGCTGCTGACGTCCGAGGGCATCAGCGCGAATTGCTTGAGCTTGTCCGGGTCGAGCCAGATGCGCATGGCGTAGCTCGAACCGAGGGTGGTCACGTCGCCGACGCCGCTGACCCGGCTGATCTGGTCATACAGGGTACTGGAGATGAAGTCACTGATGTCGGTGGCGGTCACATCAGGATTGTCCGACACCAGAGATACGATGATAAGGAAGTCGCTGGCCGAATTGTTGATCTGGATACCCTGCTGCTGCACGGTATCGGGCAGGCGCGCCTTGGCCTGCTCCAGCTTGGTCTGGACCTGCATTTGCGCAGTGTTTACATCCGTGCCGGTCTCGAAGGTCAGGGTGATTTTGGCGCTGCCGGACGAGCTGCTGGTGGAGGATATGTAGGTGAGGCCGTCGAGGCCGGTCATCTGCTGTTCGATGACCTGAGTCACCGAGTCTTCCATGGTCTTGGCCGACGCGCCGGTGTAGGTGGCGTTGAGGCTGATCTGCGGCGGGGCGATGTTGGGATACTGGGCCAGCGGCAGTTCGAAGATGGCCAGGCCACCCCCGAGCATGATCAGGATGGCGATGACCCAGGCGAAGATTGGCCGATCGATGAAAAAGCGTGCCATGGAGTGGGCCTCAGTTGCTGTCGTTGTGGGCGGTCAGGGGTTTGTTCTGCACCTGCACCTGTTGGCCAACACGCACCTTTTGCAGACCCTCGATGATGACCTTGTCGCCTGCTGCCAGGCCCTGACTGACCCACCAGCGGTTGTCCACCGCGCGGGCCAAGGTCAGCTCACGCTGCTCTACCTTGCCATCGACCACTACCAGGGCGGTGGCGCCACCGCGCTCGTCACGGCTGACGGCCTGCTGTGGTACCAAAATGGCGTCGTTCTGTACGCCTTCCTGCAGCGTTGCCTTGATGTACATGCCCGGCATCAGCAGGCCGTCGGGATTGGGCACCACTGCGCGGAACGTCACACTGCCGGTGCTTTCGTCAACGCTCACGCCATTGAAGGTGAGGGTGCCGGCGTGTGCGTAGGTGCTGCCGTCTTCAAGTTCCAGGGTCACACGAGCGGCATCCGCCTGTCCGCTGCGTGCCAGCTTGCCTTCGGCCAGTTCGCGCTTGAGGCGCAGCAAGGTGCTGCTCGGCTGGGTGAAATCGACGTAGATCGGGTCCAGCTGCTGCACGGTGGTGAGGGCCGTGGTCTGCTCGGCAGTGACCAGTGCGCCAGGGGTGACCGTCGAGGTGGCGGTGCGGCCATCGATCGGCGCGTTGATGCGGGTGTAGTCGAGGTTGATCTGCGCAGTGCGCTGTTCTGCCAAGGCAGACTGCAGGCTGGCACGGGCCTCGAGCAGGGCCGACTGGGCGCTTTCGTTGTCTTCGGCACTGATGGCGTCGAGCTTCACCAGTTGAGCATCACGCTTGGCTTTGAGTTCGGCAGCCCGCAGGGTGGCTCTGGCTGAACTGACGGTGGCCTTGGCCTGGGCCAAGGTGGCCTGGTAGGTCTGTGGGTCAATCTGGTACAGCGCCTGGCCGGCCTTGACCGTGTCGCCCTCGTTGAACAGGCGCTTTTGGATGATGCCACCCACCTGGGGGCGGATCTCGGCTATCAGGTGGGCGCTGGCGCGACCGGGCAGGGTGGTGGTCAGGGCCTGGGCTGCGGTGGTCACTTCATGCACCGCCACCTCCTGTACGGGAGCGGGAGGGGCAGCGGTCTCGGTCTCACCGCACCCCCCAAGGACAAGCAGGCCGGCGCCCAGCAGGAGCGCCCGGGACAAAGGTGAGCGTGTAAAGAACAGGGAGTGGAATAACGTATGCATCGCAGGCTCCGACCCAATTGATTTAGATGGCCCAAGCGTGCGCGGGAATTGTGCAGCAAATGTGCAGAAACGGTGGAGATTGGCCTGTGCGCCTTGCGGCACTGGAGTTGGCAAGCTTCAATGGTGGCAATTCCAATTCACTGGCGGAGCCATGAAAGTCAGCCTTTCGCACAAGTTTTTCTTCGCGATGCTCGTGGTCTGCACTTTCGCCGTGTTGGGGATGGTTTTCGCCGCCTACCTGAGCTTGAAGTATGGCTTTCTCGGCTACCTCAATCAGCAAGCCGAGGAGCGCATGGATCGCATCGTGCCGCGGGTCGAGCAGGCCTATGCACGTAATGGCAGCTGGGATTTCATCCGTCTCGACAAGGACCAGTGGTTCGAACTGCTGCGCCCGGACGATACCCAGCCGGACAAGACGTTCGACCCCAGCTTGCTGACGGTCTCCGACCTGACCGGCGCATTCGTGCGCTTTGCCCTGCTCGATGCCCAGCGGCGGCCGATCATCGGCTACCAGGGGCCTAGCAATGAAATGCTGCTGCGCCCGATCAGGCATCAAGAACAGGTGGTTGGCTGGATGGCCCTTGCGCCGCTGCAGTCGGTAACCAGCGTGGGAGACCGCCGCTTCCAGCTGAACCAGCTGCGCTCCAGCCTGCTGATAGGTCTGGCCTGTCTGTTGGCCACAGGTGTTATCGCCTGGTGGCTTAGCCGTGCCTTGCTCCGCCCGATCCGTGAAGTGGCCAGGGCTACCCATCGCCTGGCTGCGGGTGATTATGAAATCCAGCTGCCGGTGCGTTCGGCAGACGAAGCAGGGCAATTGGCCGGCGACTTCAACCGCATGGCCGCCGCGCTGGCGAGCAACGAGCGCCTGCGCCGCGACTTCATGGCCGATATTTCCCACGAGCTGCGCACGCCGCTGGCGGTGATGCGTGCTGAACTTGAAGCCATGGAAGATGGCATTCGCCCGGTCGATGGTAACGGTCTGCGCTCGCTGCAAGGCGAGGTCGGGTCGCTGAGCAAGCTGGTCGATGACCTGTTTGACCTGTCACTGGCTGAAGTAGGTGGACCAACCTATCGACGTGAACGCATCGACTTGTGCGTGCTGTTACCGGTGGTGACCGAAGCCTTCCAGGCCAGTTTTGCCGAGCGCGGCCTGCAACTGCGGCTGGAGTTGCCTGAGCAGCCACTGTGGGTAATGGGCGACGAGGGACGCCTGGGCCAGTTGCTGCACAATCTGCTGGAAAACAGCCGTCGCTATACCGATGCAGGTGGGTTTACCGTTTTGCGTGCATTCCAGGAAGGTGACCAGGTGCTTGTGCAATGTGAAGATACTGCCCCGGGAGTCGACAGCGCCTCGCTCGCGCGACTGTTCGAACGCTTCTACCGCGCCGAACGCTCGCGCAACCGGGCCAGCGGCGGCACCGGGTTGGGGCTGGCGATTTGCCGGGGTATTGCCGAAGTGCACGGCGGTCAGCTGACCGCCAAGGCCTCGGCCATGGGCGGGCTGCTGCTGGTGCTGACACTGCCACTGGCGGGAGAACAAGCATGAGCCAGATTCTGCTGGTGGAGGATGAACCCAAGCTCGCCGCACTGGTAGGTGATTATCTGCGCGCAGGTGGTTATCGCGTCGACTACCTGGCAGATGGCCTGGCGGTGATCCCGGCCATCCGTCAAGGCCAGTACGAACTCGTCCTGCTCGACTTGATGCTGCCTGGCCGCGATGGCCTGGACATCTGCCGCGAGCTGCGCAGCTTCACTCAGATGCCGCTGATCATGATGACCGCCAGGGTCGATGAAATAGACCGCCTGCTAGGGCTAGAGCTGGGCGCCGACGACTACATATGCAAGCCGTTTTCGCCCCGGGAGCTGGTGGCGCGGGTCAAGGCCGTGCTGCGCCGCAGCGGGCAGCAGGGGCCAGGCATGGGCCTGGAGCTCGATGCCCGCATGTTCCAGGCCCGCTACAAGGGCGTGGCGCTGGATCTGACGCCGGTAGAGTTCCGCATGCTTGCCGCGTTGGCGGCCCGGCCCGGGCAAGTGCTGTCTCGCGACCAGCTGATGAACCACATCTACCAGGACCATCGCGTGGTCGCAGACCGAACCGTAGACAGTCACGTTAAGAATTTACGGCGCAAACTGTCAGGAGTAGTTCCAGGACATGACCCACTCAGGTCTGTATATGGGGTGGGTTACAGCCTAGAGCTTGATTAGAACCCGGCCGTCAGCGGAGCGCCAGTGCTAGGCTCAACGGGTCGGGCACGTGGTTACCGAAATCAACTGCTCATTGGCTTGGTAGGTAAAATCCCGAGCGGTTTGGTTGTTATGTCAGACCGGAGTAGGTACGAGGGCGGTAATTGAACAATATTGGTCATTCTAAAATTAACAGATGCGGAGCGTTTTATTGAAATTGCCACCAACATTTCTTGAAACTGCTACTTTGGGTCGACAACGGACAGTCAAAGGTATTTTTTGAAAGTCGCAGCCGTGATTGCCACCATCCATCCAAGCACCGCAGCGCATGGCAGTAGCACCCAAATGGGATTCATCGATAAGGGAAGAGAGAGGTAGATCACCCAAGGGCTTACCATAAGCGGCAGCAGCGTCCGCTTCGCTCGATGGTACACAAAGCTGCTCTCCCGGCCCGCCCCGAACTTGCGCAGGTCGCGACGCATTAAGCCATCGACCGCGCCGGTGATCACGGCAAGCAAGAACAGCGGTGTGGCCAAGGTGAGAACGACCAGTCGCACGACGAAAGTAAAGACCGTAAACAAGGCCGCCAGCAGGTAGTCCTGCATCACAACGTAGACTTGTGCGAGCTGCCCGTGCACTGACGTCTCACGACCAAGCAGCTTCAGCTGGGCATCGGATGTCCCCCATCCAGAGCGCACAACGACCCTATCGTTGAGGTGTTCGAGTATCTTGAAAGTCGCTTGAGCTGGTTCTTGCACGAGCAATGAATGCTTGAAGTGACTGCTGAGCCAGCCGAGCTCACTCAGCCACATGGTATGACTGTGATGCCAGCCCTGCTCGGGCCAGAACCAGAGCATGCCCGCGAACTCCAGCAGGATGGAGAACATCAAGGAGGCGAACAGCAGACCGAGTAATCGTAGGCAAAACTCAAGCGTGCCGAGGATCAGACCCGGTCGTCGTTGTGGTTGAGGCGGGTTGTTTAGAGCAGTACGCATTAAAGGCTCCTAAGTGTTCGCTGGCTGCCAGGTGCTCACGGGCCGGATTTACACCCGGGTGGTGACATCTCGGGATCGAAGTCGGCCGTCGGCGCACCGCCGGCGCTGCTCCACCAACTTCCCGCATTAGCGTTGTAGGACTCGCGCATGCGCGCAGCCAGCGCCTGCAGATCCTCTGGCATTGCATCGTCGCTGGCGGGTTTGGGCAGCGGCATTCGCACTTTCCAAAGTTGCCCGCCTTCCTGGAACGAGTACATCTGACCCTTCGGCAGGGCGATTATGTGTGCGGGCTCGATCAGTGGCACGGAGGTGGTGGTCACCCGGTCCTGCGAAGAAGAGGTGAAGTCAGTTCTAGCATCGGGATCGGCCGTGTCGGTCGCGCCGGAGACCAGAGTACGGGTCTGCACGTTGACCTTCGGCAGCTGATTGGTCAGCAGCTCGGCGGTCGCAGTTTCCCGTACGCGCAGCATCTGCAGGGTGTTGAAGTTGCCGATGACTTGGCCGGCTTTGGCTCGGCTGCCGATACGTGCCTCGATGTCGCTCAACGTCTGCGTGTAGGCGGTGACCTGGATACCGGCGCCGCCGCCTTTGTTGATCAGTGGAATGAACTCGTCGCCCATGAGCTCATTGAATTCGTCGGCGTGCAAATTGATGGGCACCTGGTCAGTCGCGCTGTAGGAGTTCGGCAGGCCATGGTCGATGCCGTGTTTGTAGATGTGCCCGGCCACCGAGACCAGGTCGGCAAACATCGAGTTGCCGACCGCTGCGGCGACCTCTGCATCGGACAGTGCATCCAGGCCGACGTAGACGATGCCGCGTTTGCGGATCACCTGCAGCCAGTCGAAGATGGGTCGTGGATCGTCCAGGTCGGCATAGTTGGGGGCCAGCAACTGGGCTGTCTTACCACTGGTGAGCTTTTCCAGCAGCGGCAGCAGCGAGGCGACGATCTTGTCGAAGTACGTGCGGTCGTAGCGCACAGCCGAACGAAGGCCGTCCATGACCGGGTCGAACAAGCGCTTGGCGGTGAGGTACTGCTCGATGGCGACCACACGTTTCTCGCGGCCGACCATGTGCCGTGGCACGTTCTTCTCGTTGAGGCGAGCTTCAAGATCCACGATTGTCTCCCAGGCCTGCGGATCATGTCGGGCGAAAAAGTGCTGGGCGTATTCGATGAACAGCGCATCGATGTTCACCACGTGCCGCTGAATCTGCAGGTAGTCAGGGCGTCGGCCGAGTTCGATCAACGCCCGGGCGATGATGTTGACGAAGCGCCAGGCGAACTCGCGAAACGCGGCCGAGTTGCCTTCGCCGCTGAGTTGGCCGGCGATGCGGGTGGCGACTTCGGAAATGCGGCCGAAGCGGCCGATGGCGTTGTAGCGGGCGGAAATCTCCGGCCAGCCCAGGTGAAAGACGTAGAGCTCGTGCTGACGGCCAGCGCGTCGCGCTTCCACGTACATGCGCTTGAGCAGGTCGGCATCGCCTTTGGGGTCGAAGACGACCACCACTTCCTGACTTGGCCGATGAATGTCCTGGGTGATATATAGCTCGGCCAGGCGCGTTTTTCCGACCCGGGTAGTGCCCAGCACCAGGGTGTGGCCCACGCGTTCGCCCAGTGGCAAGGACGCCTCCTGCTCGTTGGGCTCGACGCCATGCAGCAGCGGTGAGCCGCCCACGGGCGGCAGCGGCCGTACCGGGTTGAGAGAGCTGTCCCAGGCGGTCACGCGAGGCAGGAGGGATAGCCCTGGCGGCGCTTTTTCCAGCACGTGCTCCAGGCGCCGTGCCCATTGGTAGGCCGCTGACTGGTTGACGTAGCGGGCCAGCGCGGGGTCTTGTGCTTCAAGCAAGCGTTGTGTGTGGAGCCGGCTCCAGCGAAAGCCACGGCCCATGAACAGGCGCTTGGTGCTGACCGGGATCTGTCGGCTCGTCAGCGAGTAGCGGGGCAGGCGGCGGATGTTGCGCCGATAACGCAAAACAATGCGAGCCTCGTTGAGGCGCTTGAGACCGAAGGCGGTGTAGGCCAGGGCCATACCGGCGCCGACCTCCGGCGACAGCGCCACGGCCCAGGGCGAATGCAGGCACAGCGCGCCAGCGCCGGCGCAGATCCCCACGGTGTACAACTCCACTGCCGGGCGCAGCAGGGATTCCATCGCATGATCGCCCATGGCGCTACCTCACTGCTCCAGGCCGGTCGGTGTGATCAGCACCGGGTAGTGTTCCAGTTCCAGCCGCTCGGCGATGTCGTCGCCGCTCACCGGCCAGATGGCCAATCCAGGCGCTACCGCCTGGATGCGCTGCAGCGCCGCCGCGTCGGCGACTTCAACGGCCAGGCCGTTGGCGCCCAACCGCTTCAGTGCTGGCGCGTGCTGCCCCAGCCACGCCAATGAGGCGGCGTCCGCGCCAACCAGGAACAGCGGGGCCATGCCCGGCAGATCCAAGGCTCTGCGCGGCACCTCACCCGGCGCGAGGCGCGCGCTGTGCACCGGCAATACCCAGTTCAGCGTGCGTGGATCGGGCCGTGCGATCGGCGCGGTCGACTCGGCGGCCATGGCCGGGGGCGTTGTCCCAAGCGATGCCCCGGCAGCCAACAACCCCACCAGCCCGCAGATCAGTGCGCCCCGGCGAACGTCGATCATAAGCGTGGTCCTCCACGGCTGGACGTGGCGGCTTCAAGGCGCTGCCAGTGCTGGCTGAACTGCGTGCTGTAGCGTGCCGCCGGGGCTCCACCCGCAGGCCGGTGGTAGCGGCCTGCGGCAATGACCCAGTCACCGACGTCGGTGTAGTGCTCGCGCAACAGGTCGGAGGTGACGGCGAGGTTGGCGCGCGGATCGAGGGCATCGCAGGCGGTGGGGTAACGCTCCGGGTGGTAGCCCAGGTTGGTTTGCCCCAGGCCAACGTCGATGCGCTTGGGATCATGCCTGTTGAGCGCCACGGTGAGAGCGCTGCAGGCCTGGTCACGGGTGGCGAAACGCTGCGGCGTGCCGGCCACATTCAAGGTCCACGGCCAGGGAATAAGTCGCCCACGCAGCGGCGTGCCGCTCTCCTGCTGGGCAATGGCGAACAGCACCGAGGCCGGGATGCCAGCTTGGGCGGCGGCCAACTGGTAAGCCGGCGGAGGCAGGCCGTCTGCTTGGGCCGCAGTGCCCCCCAACAGGGCCAGGGCCAGGGTCAGTCGACGCGCTGCCATTTCCCTTCCACCTGTTGATAGCGTGCGGGCAGAGGGCGGCTGGCGCCGAGGGCGAACCAGCGGCCGCGGTCGTGATTGAGGGTGACTTGGCCGTTGCTGACCTGGACCGGGGTGATGCCCACCGTGCGCGCCCATTGCCGAATGTGCGCATCATCGCCCTGGCTGCCCACCAGGTAGACGTCCAGTTGGATGCCTGCGCTCAGCCATTGGCGGATGTTGACCTCACAGGTCGAGCACGGGTCTTCCACAAACACGGCATAGCGCGGGTTGCTCGACGGGATTGCCACATCGCTCATTCCCTGCACCGGCAGCAACCCCGGGAACAGCCGCGTCCAGGCAGCGGAGTAAGCTTTCTGATAGGCCAGTTCGCGCTCGGCGCGTTTGGCTTCGAGTCGCACCTGCAGCTCGGCGTAGCGCTGACGCTCCTGGTCCGAATCGGTTTCCACGCCCAGGGTGGTCAGCGGGTCGAGTTGTGGTGACCAGTACTGGCGGGGGCCGCCCTGTAAATGCTCGAACTTGGCCCATTCGTCATCGGTCAGCCCCCAGGCCTTGGCCTGTGCTGCGGATCGCTCAAGCCGCAGCGGGGCCTGCTCGCTGGACTGCTGCTCGGTTTCGACCGTGGCTGGTGCGCTCCATGCCGGGCCTGTCACCAGACAGATGGGAAGTAGGAGCAGCGAGAGGGTAGTGAACCGGACCATACGCACCTCGTCACGGCAGGGGCAGCGAACTTTCGCCGAGGCCAGGCACTTGGAATACGGCCTGGTTCCGGCGAAGGGCCTTGAGCTGCCAGCCGTTCAGGCTGTCGCCGGGCTGCAGCAGGCGGACGGTCGACAGGGCGTGCGCGCCGGCCGGTAGGGCCGAGACAAACCGGACGTCGCCGCGAGTCTCGACACCTAGCAGTGTGAACGGTGGCGTCGGCGCTTGGGTTTTGGTGAGCTGCTTGATGGGGGTTACAGGCTGGGACTGTACGGATGACGCAGTCGGTCGAGCCTCCAGGAGGCGCACAGCGGTTTCCGCGCTGTCCAGTCGTTGCTCCAGCGCTGCCAGATCGGATCTGCTCGGACCCACAGGCACCGCTTCAATGGCCTTGAGCGAAGCGCTCACCTCATCCAGCTGTTTGCTCAGCTTCGTGAAGGTTGCATCCTGCTGGCGCTGGTGCTCGCCCAGCGCTTTTACTTGCGAAGGCAGTGCCGCGAGGGTGGCAGCGAGTGCATCGAGGTTCCGCCGCAGCGCGGGTACAGGATCGGCTGGCGCATTCTCAGCGGCAACCAGGAGCTCGGTCAGTTGTTGCTGGTGGTTGTAGGTCACGGCGGCGAGCACGGCGGCGCCGAGGCACAGGGCCCCGAGCACCAGGGCCTGAAAGTGATGGACCTTCATGGCGCAATCTCCAGAGACGGGTGAGGTGGGGCGGGCACCGGTGCGCGAAGGGCGTAGCACACGCTGCGTTCGACCGGGTCGATCACGAGCCGCCAAGCCGGGCCGCCGAGGATGGTCAAGGCGTCCAGCAGCGCCATCGGCCCGAGTTGGTGCTGCACGGCCGGCAGGGGGCGGCTGAACAAGGTGGTGACCTCGGCGCGGTTGGCGCAGAGTGAGTAGCCCGAGCGCTGCAGCACATGAAGCAGGGCATCACCGACCGTCGCGTGCAGCGCCGGTGAAACTTGCACGATGACGAGCTGGAACAATGGCTGGCGTTGCTCCAGCGTCGGACGCGTGCTGACCAGGGTGTAGCGGTCCTGGCGGACCCATGCCGGTGATTCCGAGAGCGGCTTGGGCGGGGTGGTCGGTGCTGCTACTGAGACAGCAGGTGGCACCGATGGGGTGATGACAGGCGACGTGTTGCACCCTGCCAGCGCGAGCATCAGGACAAGGTAAGGAAGTGCGGGCGTGTACATGAGCAGGTCTCGACAGTAGGTGCCGACACCTTGGCAACGCGCGCGAGGTGTACCCACTGAAAAACCGAAATTGGCCGGCCGGTTTATCGGGCCCAACACATAAAAAAGGCGCCCTGCAGGGCGCCTTGGGTCAATCGTCAGCAAACACCGGCAGTCCTGCCAGCGGGGCTGCATCGGGATCAAACACCAGGAAACGCGTGTCGGCCTGGCCGGCCAGCAGCAACAGGGTCATCAACACCGGCGGTACCTGTTCGTCCAGCAGGCGAGTGCAGACGTCCGCTGCTGAGCAGCCGAGGCCTTCTGTTTGGCCGCTGCGGTGCCAGGGTGTCGAGTACAGCTTGCAGCCGACGGAGCGGTTGCTGAGCAACTGGAAGCATTCAAAGAAGCCCGCGGGCTGTTCGCTGCGGGCAAGCTGCTCAAGGTAGGCGTACTCGTTGGCCGGTAAATGGGATGAGCTGATCTCCCAGCTGCGGCTGTACTGGCCAGTGGCAAAGGACAGCTGCTGTGTCAGGTGCTCCGCCGCTTCCTGGCTGGGAAGGTCGCCGAGGTGTACCGTGCCACTCGGCCGCTCGGCCGTGACCTGGTACAGCACGGTGGTGACCACTCCGTCTGAGGGCAACTGCATGCGAAGGAAGCAAGAGACATCCTGGCCTTCCGTGATGACGGCGCAGTCGTCATCGAACACGCACGACTGGCAGTTGATGTGATCGTCGTCCAAATCCAGTTGGGCGGTGTGCAGGGGGCGGTAGCAGGGCAGGCACTGGTCGTCGTAGTTGATCTGAACCACACGTTCGCAGGAGAACGCATGGAAGCCGCGGGCAAAGGGGTTGGGGGTTGAGGTGAGCATGGTGCCGCTCCAGTTAAAAGAGAACGCCACCCCATGCAGGCGGTGGCGAGAGAGAGGGTTAGATCCAGCCATATTCGGCCAGTGACAGAGGGTGGCCTTCGCCAACGATGATGTGGTCCAGAACGCGGACCTCGACCAGCGCTAAGACTTCGATCAGGCGTGTGGTCAGCACGCGGTCGGCGCCGCTGGGTTCAGGGCAGCCGGAGGGGTGGTTGTGGCTGAGGATAACTGCTGCGGCGTTATGTGCCAGCGCCTTGACCACCACTTCGCGAGGGTAGACCGAGGCACCGTCGATGCTGCCGAAAAACAACACCTCGAAGTCCAGCACGCGGTGGCGTGAATCGAGGTACAGCAGGGCAAACACCTCGTGGTGATAGGGCGCCAGGCGCAGCTTCAGGTAAGACGCGGCGTCGGCAGGTGTGATCAGTACTTCGCCGCGCTGAAAGTAGCGTTGGTCCAGCAACTGCAGGGCTTCGCTGATCAATGCATCTTCGTGGGCGCGCTGGGTCAGGACGGGGTCGAGGGGCTCGACCAGGGTCAATGGCGTTTTCATGAGCAGAACCTCGTGTGCAGGGGGCTCCGAGAGGAGGTCCCTGTGGGTAGGGTCAGGCGGTCACAGGCGGGTGAAACGATGCCGGGTGCCGTGCAACGGCGAATGACAGGCTTCGCAGGGGTGAGTGGAGAAGGGGTCGATGCCAACGCCGGTGTCCGGATCGAAATCAGCGCTGAGTGGCAATAACACCTGCAGCTCCTTACGCATCTGCGTGATTCGCTGGTCGACTTCGGCCTCGCTGTAGTACAGCGACAGTGCGCTGAAGTCGTCGTAGGCCACGGCGTGCAGGCAATCCTCACAGAGCCAGTAACTCTCCATGGCAGCCTCCGGGGGTGAGAAAAGGCGCTCATGTGAGCGCCTCTGTGGTGGGTGTCAGTCTCAGGCAGGCTGCGTGGCCTGGTTCAGAGCCTGATCGGCACTTTGTGAAGGATTCGGCGCATGCTGTTTTGCCGCTTCGGACGGCGGTTCAGACAAGGAGGCATCCTGCCGAGCTGGCGCCTTGTAGGTGAGTTGGCCGTCGACCTTGATCCACTCGATGAAGATCAACCGGCCTTTGAGGCTGGCGCCCGGTTGGCCTTTGCGCTCACCTTTTTCGTAGGTGAAGGCATCGACCCAAAGGTCGCCGATACGAAACGCGATCAACACCTTGCGTTCGGCACGGACATCCTCGAGGTGTTCGCGGATCAGCCGTTCGGCTTCACCGCCAGCGACCTTGCAGTCGAAGCGGGTGTACTCGACGTCATCCGACGCACCGTGCAAGGCGGCGATGTCGCAGGCCATAAAGGGCTGGCCGCGCCGCACTGGCACCTCGCGCACGCGGTTCAAGTATCCAATGCCTTGGGTGTGCAGGTTGAAGTAGGTGATGGGGGCATCAGTGTTTGCCGTGGTCATGGTGAATCTCCTGTTTGCGAGAAACGCGGATATTCACCGGCCCTGGCGGGGGTGAGTCCGCAAGGGAAGGTCAGGTGCAACAGCAGTGGTGTAAGAGCGCTCATCATCGCGGGGAGCGATAACCGTGCGAGCCGCCGAACGCTAGTCGCACTTTGGGAGGAACCACTCTGGGGAGAGCGTAGCCTTGCAGGTTCCGGCTACCTAATGCTGTCATCGACAGCGTGGTGCAGTTCATCTATAGAACGGTGCGTAGAGCCCGTCAACAGCGGTTTTGACTGGGTTCAGAGGTGTGGATGTGGGTGGTGCACAGTAGATTCAAACGTGCGAAAAAATAGCCCAACGGTCGTCGGGCTAGGAACAGCAGGGCCACCCTTGATCCGGTCCATTGACAGCGAAGTCGTCGCTTCACTTCAGCTGTCGCTTCACCCTGATCAACCGACCCTTGTCGTGGCCTGGGTCGGGATAACTGGCACGCATCCGCGCACAAACGGCGCCCGTTTTTTCGCCGGCGGGCACCGGCACTGAGCATCGTCGCCGAGGCGGATGACCCCTGCAGCCTGAAGCAGGTCGCACGGGTCATCCGTCTCGGGAACCTTGGACATCCTGAACAGTGATGCAGCGCAGTGTAAGAGGCTCCGAACTCAACGAGTCTGGCCGAGCTGCCCGGAGCGAATCGGCCTGGGGTCGCCAAACGGCGAGGGGCCTGTTCACTACACCAGCGACTGGCCCCAGCGTCAAGCCGTCAGGTCCGCTTCGGCTTGGCGGGCGCCGCGCTGGCCTTCACTGGCTTGGTACCCTTGCAGTCCGGGTAGCGTACACAGGACCAAAAGTTACCGGTGCGGCCTTTGCGCTGGCGCATGGGGCTGCGGCACACGGGGCAGGCGGGACCTTTCGAACGAGGGAGCTGCAGGTTCAGCGAGGCCTGGCTGCGCACCACCTGGGTGAGCCAGGCCGCCTGCTTGGCGAGAAACGCCTCGATGCTCAACTGCCCGGTCTCGATCCGTGCCAGTGCCTGTTCCCATACCGCAGTCATCACCGGATCAGCCACCTCACGCGGAACGGCCTCGATCAACGTGTGGGCGGCCGCAGAGGCCGCCAGGCTGCGCTTTTTCTTAGTCAAGTAGCCGTGATCGATCAGGCCTTGGATGATCGCGGCGCGGGTGGCCTCGGTACCGATGCCAATGCTGTCTTTCAAGGTTTGCTTCAGGCGCGTGTCGGCCACCTGGTTGGCGATGGTTTTCATCGCCTTGACCAGTGTGCCTTCGGTGTAGGGTTTGGGCGGCTGGGTGCGCTGTGCATTGACCGTGGCATCGCGCACACCAACCGATGCACCTTCCTGCAAGGTGGGGAGCCGCTGCGTTTGCTCGGTCGGTTCGCTGGCGTCGGCTTCGGCTTCGTCGATCACGGCCTTCCAGCCACGCACCTGGATCTGCTTGCCGCGGGCCATCAACTGATCGGCTTGGCTGCGCAGCTGCACCTGGGTTTTCAGGTATTCGTGGTGGGGCAGAAACTGCGCCAGGTAGCGGGCGCGGATCAGGGTGTACATGGCACGCTCGCGCTCGGACAACTGATCCAGCGGGATCAACACGGCGGTGGGGATGATGCCGTGGTGGGCAGTGACCTTGCTGCCATTCCAGGCGCGGGAGCGTCGTGTCGGATCAAGCTCCTTGAAGCGCTGGCCAAGCGTAGGATCGGTCGCGGCCAAGGCCTGCAGCACACGCGGCACTTCGTCCAGCATGCTCTCTGGCAGGTAGCCGCAGTCGCTGCGGGGGTAGGTGGTGGCCTTATGGGTTTCGTACAGTGCCTGCGCCACACTGAGGGTTTCCTGCGCGCCCAGGCCGAGTTTGGCCGAACAGACCTCCTGCAGCGTGCCCAGGTCGAACGGCAAGGGCGGTCCCTCCGTCACGCGTTCAACGTCGACCCGCTCGACTTGTACTGACCGCGCAGCTGCCAGGCGCCGGGCCGCCTGCTCGGCCGCCACCTGATCAACACAGCGACCGGCATCATCGCAGTGTGCAGCGGGTGGCTGCCAGCGTGCCTCAAACTCAGCCCCGTCATCCCGCAGCACAACGTCCATGGTCCAGAAGGGCCGGGCGACAAAGCTGGCGATGGCGCGGTCACGTTCAACCACCAGGCGCAGGGTCGGTGTCTGTACACGGCCTACGGGCAGCGTACCGTCGAAGCCGGCGCGGCGACCGAGCAGGGTGAACAATCGGCTGAGGTTGATGCCCACCAGCCAATCGGCCCGGGACCGGGCGAGGGCACAGTGGTACAGCGGCAGGGTTTGCTCACCCGGCCGCAACGCCGCCAGGGCCCGGCGGATCGAAGCGTCGTCGAGGGCGGACAGCCACAGGCGCAGGATCGGCCCCTGATACTGGCAGCGCTCGAGGATCTCCCGGGCAATCATCTCGCCCTCGCGATCGGCGTCGGTGGCAATCACGACCTCGGTGCAGTTCTGCAACAGCCGGCTGATCGCCTTCAGCTGCGCCGCCACCTTGGGCTTCGCCACCAGTTGCCAGTGCTGCGGGATGATCGGCAGGTGCTCCAGTGACCAGCGCTTGAACTGGTCGCCATAAATTTCCGGTGGCGCGGTCTCCAGCAGATGACCCACGCACCAGGTCACGGTCACTCCCGTGCCCTGCAGGCAGCCTTCGCCGCGACGATGAGCCTGCAGCACCCGGGCAATGTCGCGGGCTTGGGACGGTTTTTCGCAGATGTAGAGGCGCATGACGTGGCCCTCTCGGTCAGGTACCGACAGGGTGGTCGCGTGACAGGGGAGATCTAGGGAAAAGCTGAACTGGTCGAGATCATATCGGCGTGGCCGCCAGCAGAGAGGGGCTTACCGCTGCGCGAGGTGTGCGGTCACGGTCTGCAGAAGGTCCAGGGCAAACTGCTTGTCCGTCTCGCCAAGGTCCTTGATCAACGAGGCAATCTTTTGCCCCTGGTCCTGTGGCCGAGGACTGATGGCCAGCAGCAGCTCATCGGCCGGACAGCCATACATATCCGCCAACTGTAGCAGCTTGGGCACGGTCAGCTCGACCTTGCCACGCTCCATGCGCGACACCGCTTCGGTGCCGATCTCCAGGCGTTCACCAACTTGCGCCTGGGTAAAGCCCTGGGCACGGCGGTACTTGGCCAACTGGCGGCCGATGTGTTGTGGGCTAGGCTCTTTGACTGGCAACGGGGTGGCTCTCCAATTCAACCCGTATGGTTGACCAGCCACCCAAGGATATGAACGACCTGACAGGTTGACTGTCAACCTAGTGGGGCGTATCACCCAATGAGACTACGGTGACCTGACCGTCACACGGAGATTGCGGATTGGACGAACGTGAGCAGCATGAAGCGGATGCGTTAGCGATCAAGGCCTGCGAGTTGTTCATGGCTACCCATCAGGAACCTGACAACCAAGCGGCGAGGGCCAGGTTGATCGTGTGGGTCAAGGAAGCGCCCGCGCACAGGCGGGCGTTCCTTGCCCTGGACCGGTACCTGGCGGAGGTCAAGGGGTTGATCGAGGGGGACGACCTGCATGGCGTTGCCCGCCGCGTGGGGCCCCGCGACTGAGCGGTCTCGCGCTGAAGGGCGCGTTCCACTGACGTCCACCCGCTCAGGTCGACTTGCGGGTGGTTTTCTTGCCAGCCGGCTTACGGCTGCTGCCCCCATTGTCACTGGCCTTCTCGCGCATCGATACGCCGGCCAGGCGATGGGGCAGGATGCCGATGTGCCGTGCCTCGACCTTGAATGTTACCCGGGCATTGTCCTCGCTGTCTTCCCACTCGTCCTTGACCGTTCGACCCATGACCAGGACGCGCATGCCTTTCTGGTACAAGGTGCTCCAGTGCTCGGCATCGCGGTGCCAGAGCTCGACCGGGGCCCAGTAGCCGCCGCGGTCTTCGTAGCCGCCCTCGCGTGGAACCGGGTTGTCGAAATAGACATTCAGCCGCAGCAAGCGCTTTGGCTCGTCCGGGTTGTTGTTGAACTCCTGAAACTCAGGTGGACTGCCGATGTTGCCTTCGCCAACAAAGAACGTGCTCATGGGTGTTTCTCCTCGGTGGTGGTATCGAAAAGGACGTCATCGGCATACGCGAGCTTGAGGGCGCCCATGAGGACCTGGCGATAGAGCGAGTTCAGGCTGCTCATCTGCAGGTTGAGGACGATCCGGTTGGCCTCCAGCTGGTACAGCGCCTGGCGCAACTCCGGCTGCAGTAACGGATGCTCCATCACCTGCTCCCAGACCTCCACGCCCATGCGCTTGAAGTCCGGGCTGCGCCAGCGGAGGAAGCAGGCGCCCTGGGAGCTGTGCTGGACGCTCAGTCGCAACTCGAGCAGCGAGAAGGGTGGCTGCGCCATGATCGCCAGCATCGCGGCCATTAGCGTCTCGAGTTCGCCGCGCAGCTGCTTGATTGTCTCGGCGAACTGGAACAGCTCCCCCTTACCCTTAAAAGGCTTTAAAAGGCCTTTTAGAGAGGCACTTTGTTCAAGCTCGCGATAGGCCTCTGATGACAAGCAATGGGCGATCGCTTCGGCCAGGGTCATGCATCACCGCCTTCGGCGGGGGCGCCGGGCGAGGACTCCACGTCGGTCTCAAGTGGATCGGCCTCGACGGTCAAAGGTGCTTTTGTTGGGCGGACGATGGGCGGGGCGAATTGCGAGCGCCGCGTGCCTTCGAGAATGTCCTGGGGCGGGGTGCCGAACTTGTCGATGGCTTCGCGGGCGCGGGCGTTGTTGGCGGCCATGTCGTCGCGGCTGATCCCGGCCAGTCGGTACTGCTGCGCCATGCTGAACAGACTGCGCAGTAGATGGGCGCCACCATCGATCCAGTACTCCATGTCGACCCGGCCGATCAGCGCGGTGTGGTGGGCGAGCAGGACGCGGCGTACCAGGGTGTCGTAGTCGGTCAGCAGGTAGACGGCGAGAAACCCCAACTGGCTGCCGATGAACAGGGGCAGGGTGACAGGGTGGATGTTCAGGTTGTCGCCGATGCTGACCTGGGTGGGCAGGTCGCGCTCGACCAGTTTGACTTGTTCGGTCAACGCCAGCAGCTCGGCCTTGGCCTGCAGCACCTTGTCTTCGAGTTGCAGCATGAACCAGTCGGCGAAGGGGTCGTCCTGACTGCTCGCCTGCTTGAGCAGGTTGGTGACGCTGATGTAGCCCGCCATGCCCATGATGCCGAACACGCCTTCGCGTGCGGCACGGCCTTGCCACAGTCTTGCTGCGTGATGCGTGTGCAGGGTGAGTGTGATGCTGCTGCGCAGTGAGCCCAGGTTGAGCTGGTAGTGGTCGACCATCGCCAGATCCTCGCCGTCGGAATGACGCCGACGATCTGCGCTCTCGGGCAACCTGGCAGTGATCAATGTGAACGCGATGGGCTCACATTGCCCCTACTTTCAATGGTCCTGGCATTGATGCCACTGTAATCAAATCCACTGAGTGCCAATGCAGCTAACTGCTTCATCCCGGGATTGGTCAAAGCTGCGACCTCACAGCCATCACGCAGATCACACTCCTCGAGCGATTGAGTTTGGCTAGAAGACGTCACTGGAGTGATGCCACTGCGATCAAATCCACTGAGTTCCAACGCTGCCAAACGATACGTTCTGCCTCGGCCACTGCTACGACCTGTCACCTGATCCTGCTGATCGCACTCTTCAAGTGATGCCACTGTGATCAAATCCATTGAAGTCCGCTGGACGTTGGAGATCTGGAACACTCAGCGCGCTGTTACGTTGCCCCGCTCACGACACCGCAGCGAAGCTTGAGCTGCTCCAGGTACGCCTTGGCCAGCGGTGAGGCCACGCGGCTTCCGGATTCCCGCGATCGCTCATCAGCTGGCTCTGGCGGGCGAATCCGCTTGCGCGGTGCCGGCGGCGCATCGCTACGGGCGGCCCACAGGGTGAAGTCGCCCTGGCACGCCCGCTTGATCAACCCCAACAGATACGCAATCGGCTTGCGGATGTCGCCGCGGCTACAGCGAACGGCTGCTTCATTGATCACCGCTTGTCGCTGTTCGGGCGCGAGCTGGCGCAGCGCCTGGACTGCCCGGCGCTGTTCAGTCGGGCTTAACTGCAATCCCTCTGGCCAAGCGGCGCTGCCACTGGCCGAGGCGGGCGGTACTGTACTTTTTTTGCTTTGTTTTTGTACGGTACGGTCGTGCGCGGGATTCCGAACGGCAGCCGAAGCCGGGACGTTCATGCTGGATTCGGAATCGGTCGAGGACGGTGTGGCAAACCGAACGCTGTGCGCCTCGCCTCGTTCGGAATGCTCGGCATGGCTGTCGGCCTGCAGCGGCAAGACCTGTTGAGCGCCTGTTGCGGTGGGCGAAGTCATCATGGCCAAGGCTTCGTCAGCTACCTCCGGATCCGCCTGCAGCTCCTGGAGGAGATGCTGAGCGAGATCGCGTACCCCTTTGGTGGCATGGGACAGGTTTTGGCTGATCAGGGTCAGGTAACCGGCATCTTGGTCGACGGCTTGTGCGGGTGACAGCGGTGCGTCGTGCAGCACGTAGACACAGCCGCGCAGGCAACCCTGAGCATCCCGATAACGCTCGCTCAGGCTGAGCCAGCGGGTGGCACGCAACACGTTCAGCGCGCGGGCGATGGTCTCGCGCGAAGCTTGTGCGCCACACGGACTGGTCGCCAGGTACGGCTGCAGGTCCTGATAACGTGGGGTACGCATTTGCCGCTCGGTGATCAACCAGCGCAGCACCAACCAGAGATTGCGCTCCACGGGCGTGAGCCGGCGATCCTGTAGCAATCCCGCCGGTAACGGTTCGTGGCTGCCGTGGTACACAAAGCCCGGCCCCTCAGCCAGCGCACGGGCGGCCTTGGCTTGTTCGGCCTGCTCCAGACAGCGCTTGAGCGTGACCATGCTCTGGCGCACCACATCGGCCCAGTCCACGGTGTAGAAATTCAGCATGGGATACCTCCGTAAAGCTCGATCTGCTGCCAGATCAGGGTCAGGCTGATCTGCTGTTCCTCGGCCAGCATCATCATTGCATCCAGCGGTTCACTGTCCGGATCTTCAGCCCGCAACTGGCGCCAGCGGTTCCACACCGCATGCTCCTGAGTCTCGCTGAGCTGGACGGGGCGGCCGCGATGGGTCTCGATCTTCAGGATGCGTCGGCGCAACGCCGTCTCGGAATGGTCGAGGCCGAAGCAGCGGTACATGATGTTTGAACTTGCCCCGAGCTTGAGGGCACGGTTGATCAGCCGCTCGTTCAGCTCGTCGCGTTCGGCCTGGGCGATCAGGCGCCGCAGCACCGTGGTGTCGACCTTGATTTCGACCCAGGCGATCGTGGAGTGCGCCAGGTGGGACAAGGTCGTGGGCGGCAGCGACTGCAGCACCTCGATGTCCTCGTCGCCGAGGCCCAAGGCCTTGCAGCGTTGCAGCCGACCATGGCGCAGCTCATGCAGGACCTGGTTCAACATGGCGTGGTTCAGCAGATTGAACGACGTGCTCATGCGGCACCTCCGAGTGTCAGCGGGTGGACGACAGCGTGAGTTCGATCAAGCGTCGAGAGAGCCGGATAAGTGAAAACAGTTGCGCCAATTGAGGATCGGGGAGCCGCTCAATCCCGATCGCGAGCGCTGGGCGCTCGATCAGTGGCAGGTCGTAGACACCCAGCAGCAGTTGACCAAACAGCGCTGCCGGGAGCTGCTGCCGTTGCTCCCAAGCAACGTCATCCTGCACGCGCAGCAGCGCACCCAACAGCAGTTGAATACCGGTGCGGTGCGGTGTAGAAGGCGCTGCTGTATCGGGCGCCAATGAGAAACCCAGGCCTTCCTCCGTGGCGCAGACCATGTGTGGCGCATTGGCGTAGCCGGCCAGTTCGCTGGCCAGCTGCGCGCAGGCTTGGCGCAGTTGCACCAGATCTTCCAGAACCGGCGGAATCGGCCAGAGGGCATCCAGTGAATCGGGCAAGCAGAGACGCTCGGAATCGGCAGACTGAGCGGGCGGTGGCGCAGTTGGGCTACGCTCCTGTTCACGGGCGGCGGCGGGAGGCTGCGTCAGGTCTGCTTGTTCGGATTGTCTGTCAGCACGTTGCAGAGGGTAGACC
>JAEWGL010000255.1 GCA_023388335.1 Pseudomonadota bacterium
GCCATGACTTGCAGGTGACGGGTCACCAGGCGATAGAACAATCCCGACAACGCCACCGCCAGGCCGCACAGGAACACCCCCATCCACAGCAGGCTGGTCAGCCCTGTGGCGAACAACCGCCGGTGCACCGCGCCCAGGTCGATACTAACTTCCAGCTCGCCCAGATGCCGCAGTGGCCCCGAAGGTGGCTGGTAATCCAGCGCGAAGCGCTCGATGCGCAGCGGGCCCTTGGGTTCAGCCTCGCCGCGCAGCAGCTTGAAGTCATCGCTGAGCAGTCGCACCCGCGCCACGTCGGAGAAGTCCACCAAGCCACGCAATTGCACGTCCAGCTGCGCCTCGTCCAGGTCCCACAGGCTGCGCTCCAGGCTGGCCAGGTAGCCAGCGCGGATCAGCGCCATGCGCGCAGCGATGTCGCGCATCTCGCGGCGGTATTCGAAATACAGCTGCACGGAGCTGGCCAGTACGGTGAAGCACAGGCTGAACAGGAAGATGAACAGCAGCAGGCGGCGCAGCAGGCCGTCGGTGTGCAGGCGGATCATCGCGCGTTCACCGGCAGATTGACCATGTCGCGGTAGGTCACTTGGCTCTGCCCCAACCAGCGCGCGATCTCGCCGGCATCCGTCATGCGCCGCAACTGTTCGTCGATCGCCTTCATCTGCTGGCTCACGGGCGAATGACGGGATACCGCGACACGCAGGTAATCCACGCTCAGCGCCTTCGGCAATGCCTGGATGTCCTGGGCACCAGGCAGATGCTCGACGAACAGCTCGCCAGTGCGTCGCTCCTGGATGACGAAATCGATACGCCCGCGGATCAACTTGCCGAAGTTCTGCTGGCTGGACGACACCCATTCGATGTTCTGGTGCCGGGCCACGAAACGGTCGAACTCGGCGCCATAGCTTTCGCCGTACAGCAATCCACCACGGTAGCCAGCCAGGTCCTCGAGACGCTCGAAGCGCACCGGGCGGCGCCGGTTGAAGAACACCGCCACCTCCTCGCGCAACACCGGCACGGTGGAAAAACGCATGCCCAGGTCGCGCTGGTCACTGTTATAGGCCAGGACCACATCGACCCGACCAGCTGCGGCGTCCATCAGGCAGCGTTTCCAGTTGCCCAGCACGACGATCTCTACTTCATAGCCCAGGCGCCCGAACAGCTCGCCCACCACGTTTGGCGCGAGGCCACGCACCTGGCGACCATCGCTCCAGGAGATCGGCGGGTACACGGGGTAATCGCAGTAACGGATACGCTCGCCTGCCCCCGCCTGCAGGCCCACGAGCATCAGGGCCAGCGCGAGCACACGGCCCATGGGGCTCAGGCCGCCACGCTGGCGGTGAACAGGTAGCCGGTGCCGTGGATGGTGATGATCAATTGCGGCTCGGCGGGGTCATCGTGCAGCTTGCGCCGCAGGCGGCCGACCAACACGTCGATGGAGCGGTCGTTGGGTACCCATTCGCGGTTGCGGATCTGGTCCATCAACTGGTCACGGGTCAGGGTATGGCCGCTGTTGCGCAGGAATACGCTAAGCAGCTGGAATTCACCGTGGGTCAGCAAGGTTTCCCCACCGCGCGGATCGATCAGACGGCGCCGGTCGGTGTCCAGCGCCCAGTCGGCGAATTGCTTGAGCGCCTGGGCGCAGGCCGGCACCGGTTGCATGACCCGGGCATGACGCACGCGACGAACCAGGTTCTTGGCACGGGACACCAGCTCGCGTGGGTTGAGTGGTTTGATGACGTAGTCATCGGCGCCGCATTCCAGGCCGACGATGCGGTCGATGTCGTCGTTGCGGCCAGTGATCAGGATGATGCCGACTTCAGAACGCACCCGTAGCTCGCGGGTCAGGGTCAGGCCGTCCTTGCCCGGCAGGCGGATGTCGAGCAGCACGAGGTCAACGTCCTGGCTGCCGAGGAAGGCATCGGCCTGTTCGGCGGTCCCGGCACAGTGGACGTCATAGCCTTCCTGGGACAAGTAGGCGTGCAGCAAGTCGCGAATAAGCGGATCGTCATCGACGACCAGTACCCGAGGCATCATTGCGTGTTGTCTCTTCTTATAGGTGTTGTTCTTCGAACCCGCGGCAGCAGCGTACTCGTTACTGAACGGGCGATCAACAGTCCTCAGTCACGCTGAAGCGTCGCCGGCCACCGGCCAGCAGGCCGTCGACCCAGGCCTCGCAGATCAGTACGCCCTGTTCCGGGGTGAAGGTTCCAGGGTTGAGCCCCGACTCCAGCCACAGGCCGTCGAGCAAAGCACTCAGGCTGATGGCCGCAAGGTCCGTGTCGAAGCCCTGCCAATCCTCCTCCTCGGCCAGCGCGGCGAGCAGCCGGCTCAGTTCGTTGCGGTATTGGCCATAGGAATGGTCATGCACCTGGTTGATCGCCTCGGCGGTTTTCACCGCGCCCCAGAACGCCAGCCAGGCTTCGAGCAGTTGCGGGTCGAGCAGTTCGGCGCAGAACGAGGCGCGGAAGAACGCCGACAACCGCTCGCGGGCATTCGGCGCGGCCTGGGCCATGGCTTCGCGGATCAGACCCATGACCCGTCCGGTGACGGCCATGTACGCTTCGGCGACCAGTTCGTCCTTGCCTGAATAGTGATGGCTGATCAGCCCCACCGAGACGCCGGCCTCGGCGGAAATCTTGCGAATCGAGGCGCCCTGGAAGCCGTGCCGCTTCAGACACACCAAAGTGGCTTCGACCAGGTTGGCCTTGCGCAACTCCGGGATCATACGACTGTAGCGGGCTTCCTGCGTCATGGTGAGGCCTCATGAGAGTGGGAATTTTCGCGGCTCAAGCCTCTCACTGGGGGTTGCCCAGCTCCGCTGGAAGTAGGCGTGCTCCGGCAGGCTCCTGAACGACTGTACAGCAAGTCGGAATCAGTCGCGATACCCCGGCGCCACTCGATCCAGCAATCTCAACAACGCCGTCCAGGCCAAGTGCATGCCATCCAGGTCACTCAACTCCCCCTCCTTCAACGGCCGCGCCGGTGCATTGAACTGTCGCTCGGTATGCACGC
>JAEWGL010000233.1 GCA_023388335.1 Pseudomonadota bacterium
GCAGCGACAGCGTGCAGCAATGGTCCACCGCCAACCGCTGGCGGCCGGGCAAGGTCGAGCGTGCCACCTGGGATTACCGCACCCTGGAACGCCGCCAGGCCAGTGCCGAGGCCGGGCAGGGCAACGACCTGGGCATCATCGACCGTGACACCTGCGGCCCTTACGGCTGGCAGGACAATGCGCGCGGCCAGCGCCGCGCACAGCAGCACCTTGATGCGCTTCGCGTGCGCGCGCAGACCATCGACGGCGCCGGCCAGTGGCGTGCTCTGGCGCCCGGTGCACGATTCGGGCTGTCGCAGCACCCGCAGGTGGGCTAGGACGCCCGTTTCCTGTGCCTGTCAGTGCGGCACCAGGCGCGCAACAACCTCGATGCCGAGGTGTTCGATGCGCTGGAGAAGACCCGCGGCGGTGTATACCGGCTTCAAGAGCCAGGCGCTGGCTGACAGCCAGGGCGGCACCGGCGACTACCAGCAGCTGCGCTTCGACGACACCCCCGGGCAGGACTGCCCGCGGACACCACGCTGGGCGAGTTGCAGGAACACCTGCGTGCGACCCACAGCGGCAGCGCGGCCGGCAGCATCACCGGGGGCGATGGCGAAGCACTGGGCTGGAGCGCCCCACAATAGGGTGGAAAATGGAGTGAAGCTCTTCGCGGCGGGACCTGCGGCAGTGAGCGCAGGACTGGAGCTGCGGGTTGCTGTCCAGATTCTTGTCGCTCGAACCTCCGCAACAGAGCTGGTGCCTGTGAGTGCTTTTGCCGCAAAGCTTGGGTTGTACGCGGGTGTAGCGAATGGTCTCTTCACCGCGTATCAAGGTGCACAGATGGTTGCAAAAGGTGATTCGGATTCTGGTTGGTGGACAGTTGGTTCTGGTGCGGCTGCCATCGCGGGTTCGGTCGCTGCGTTCGGTTTTACTACCGCCGCACTTGGGGCGACTGCGGGTGGCGCGGCGTCCGCAACGGTTCTTGGGATAACGCTTGGACCAGTGGGCTGGTCGCTCATTGCCGTTGCAGCTTTGGGGCTTGCGGTATACATGGCAATCAAGGCGTTCAGAACTGCTGACGATGAGCATTCTCCAGTTGAGTTCTGGCTGGACAATGGTGTTTTTGGGCGTCGTAGGAGGACCTCGGGTGACATCGTCAAAAAGAATCACTTAGCGACGGCGAGCGGAGAGAGTGTCGCGGCATTCTCAGGATTTGAAGATGAGGTGTATCAGTTCCAGCGCGTGACCCTTGTTGCAGCGGCAGACCTGAGTCCCATTGCCAACGGGAATGCTACACTTGGAGTCTACGAAATCGCTCTTCCTAGATATGCGAAGGGTGCTGCGCTCTCGGTTACGTTCTTTGGCTTTACTGAAGATGGCAAGAAAGTAGTAGTTTCATCATTTGATTTGCTGGATGGCGAGCCCCGTGCGCGGAACTTTAAGAGAGGCATCAGGCTCACCGGGGGTGAAGGTCAGCCCGATGTTGAAGTGGATGAGACTGGAGCTGCCGTAGTCAAGGGGAGACTCGGATCTGTTCGGGGTATGACAGTGGTGATGATGAACACAATCGGGCGATGGTTCGACGACAAGGCTGAGCGGTATACGGAGGTGGTCGGCTTCGGAATGAAGATTGTATATTTCCTGGATAGAATCGCCATTCCTTCCTTGACGACTAATCTCGAATTCCCCGCGGCCAAGAAGAATTATTTCCGATGAATAAAAGCGCCCGTGATGCCCTGTTTGGCATGAGTAAGCTTCCCGAGAAAAGTGGAGTCTGGGGAAGGTTGCTTAAGTCCGGAAAGATGCCTCCCGAATTGGAGCCGGCGTCTGTCAAGGCGATTCAGTCAATAAATGACTCATTCTTAGTATTTGCTGAGGGTGGTTCTGCTTCTCGCAGAGGCTTTGCTTTCGTGTTCGGGCTCGTAATTGGGTGTGCTGGTGTGAGTATGATTCTCGCTGATATTGTGGTTGGGAATCTTCTCTCGAGTCCGAATTTCTGGCCCAGTGCGGCGGCTGCATATGGGGTTCTGTTACTGATCGCATGCGGATTCTTTGCTTGGTCGGCTGTCTCGGTGTTTAGACCTATGGCGCCGCCCGTTGTGCTTAGCCGTAGGCATCGGCACTTCTATTCATGGCTTGGACCTAAGGCTGGATGGGTGATTACGAATTATGATAAAGTTCAGCCTGTGTCCATGGTTTCCAGAAGCTACAGTCTGGCGGGTGCCGCTACCGGGTATGTGCTAGCGATCGTGGATTGTGATGATTCCGATAGGCGAATCAATGTATATGTCCCATTGGCTCAGCCTCATCGAGATGTTCGTGCGCCTGAAATGATCTGGGAGTTCGTCAGAATCTACATGGATGGGGAGTCAGGCAGCCTGCCGGAAGTGGATCCGTTGCCATCACCTGGGAACGCGGCGGCGGACTTGGCCTTGATGGACCGCCAGCTCTATGGAGATCTTGTCGACGATCATCACCGAGTCAGGCCAAGTGCACTTGCTTTTGCCTATGTGGCAATTGTCGGGGCCTTTATGTATTGGTTTGAGAGGGCTGGGCTTTGGATATCTCGAGTGGCTCCCAAGCCCGAGTGGCCAGAAGAGATTCGTGCCGAGATGATGTCTGCGGCTTCGAAGAATTCCTATCGAGTTAGGGCCCTTACGGAAGAAGAGAGACTGGCCTGCTCTGGAAAGCTACGTTCACTGAATCGACGCTGGGCGCTGCTCGGTTTCATTTCAACCGTTATCGTGCTCATGATGTTTGCGGTTCTCGGCATTCCCCCCTGGTTTTCCGATTCGAAGTTCTAAAAGTTATTGATGCTCTGGATAATCTCCCTGGTGAGGGTGTCGTTGATCGGGTGTGATGGTTGGTTTTGCCTCGATTTGGTTCTCGCGTATCAGGACGCGCTACTGCGGCCTCGCGAAGAACCCTGGGTGGGTCCCTACACTGTTTGCGCTCTCAAGCCTGTGGATGGTGCGCCAGCAATTGAGACCGGCGTAGGGGGGGGGCGTTGCAAGATGCCGCTAGCGGTACTCCGGGGAAGGTCGAGCATGGCAATCCGCTACATCTGATTGCTAGAACCGACATCCGCACTGGAGTTCAATACTCGACAACGATTGCTCCGGTCATGCTTAAGTGTGGGATAGGCGATTACGTGGCAAATTGGAAAATGCGATGCAGGACGATTCAACTCCGCCTTCTGCGGCGCTGAAGCTTCCCGAGAGGAATCGCCAAGCATCTTCGCGAGCGTCCACGAATGGGGGTGTCCTCGACGTTTACGAGTTTGGGATCTCGTTTGTCGATCAGATGAGTGCCATGCGCGGTTATGCCAGCAGCGGAGGTTGGGTTGGACTATTCACCGTAGGGTTTGGTCTTTACATCTCTTTTTTTGTAATGGGCTTCAGTTGGGGGACAGTTCTTGAGTTGGTTTTGCTCTTGATTGTACTGGCGCTTATACAGAGCGACTGGGTTGGCTATCGAGCCGAGCCTGTTTTGTTTGATTGCCGCGCAAGGAAAGTCCACATATTCAAGTCAGTTGGACTCCCTTGGTGGCAGTGGTGCTGGAATATTTTTGCGCGACCGCGTTGCGAAGTGCAGTCGTATGATTGGGATTGCGTAGGCGCAGAGATTGTCAGCTATACGATCTTTACCGGCCGAGTGCCTCGCCGGGAAGCGAGCCTGGTGCTTACGATCTCGGATCGCCCCGGCAGCTCGGTGGAGATCCAACGTGTTGGTGTTGGCCCGAGCTTTGGCTTCGGTAACCACACCGGCCCTGTAGAGCGCTGGGAGTACATACGCCGCATGATGGAAGGTGTCGGTCCCGTCTGGACGCCCGGTGAGTCGCGATATCAGGATTTTGCAGTAAGCTTGGGCGAGGCGTTGACAATTGCGCAGCCTCTTATCGGCCCAGGTTCCCATCAGTACTGGAAAAAGGGGCCGGTAATGTGGCTGCTGGGTACGGCTAGCCTGATCGCGCTGCCCTTGACTGCGTACATCGGACTGAATCGCTACATCAGTTATCGGTTGCAGCGGAAGCCTCGATGGCCAGTTGAGGTCTTGCAATCAGTGGGGGCCGGTCCATTCACCGATGCGGTTCTGAGGCAGCGGCTCAGCCTGGAGAAGCCGGCTGGAACTGGAAAGAAGCGACCCAAGCGCTCGTCTTCAGTCTGACCGGAGCTTGGAGTTATCGTTGATGTACGGAAGCCGGTTGGCC
>JAEWGL010000238.1 GCA_023388335.1 Pseudomonadota bacterium
GTCGCAACCCCTGTAACCGCGCTGCATCAGACAGATCGAGGTGGCTGGCTTTACGGCCGCTTCGCAGCCGATCGCGGCACAAGGCGCGCTCCACAGGCTGGTGCCGCGCTTTGCAGGCCTTGTTCTCCGCGCGACAGCGCAGCCCAGCGGGCTGAGCGGGCTGAGTGGGCTGAGTGGGCTCCTACAGGGGCGGGATCAGTTGAGGATCTCGACCAGATCCACATCCACCTCGCGGCTCATCAGGTTCTTCTCGACTTCACCGGTCAACTTGACCCGGGTTTTGTCATTGAAGGGCGTTGGCGGCAGGTCTTCATCGTCGATTTCGACGGTGATGGTGCCAGTGTTGTCCTTGAACTCGTACTTGTCGTCGTTGTTGAGCTTCTTGGTGACGAAGCCCTGCAGCACCACCGGGGTGTCATCTGCAGCCTCGTTGGCGGCGGCCACGGTGGTGATCGGCTGGGCCCCCGGACCGGTGTAGCCGGCAGCCAGGGCTGCGGTGCTGAACAGTGGGGCGAGGAGGATAGCGAGGTAGCGGGCTTTCATGGCGTCTGGTCCTGTGTCGGTTTCGATGGGACCAGATTAGCGCCAGCGGCTGAACTGAAACTTAATGCAAAAAAACCGGCCGAGGCCGGTTTTTTTTGGACACCCGCTTACTGGTGATACTTCGCCGACAACTCGTGCACGGCGTTGATGAACGCCCCGGCATGTTCCGGATCAACTTCCGGGGTAATGCCATGGCCAAGGTTGAACACATGGCCGCTGCCCTGGCCGTAACTGGCGAGGATGCGCCCCACTTCCGTGCGGATGGCCTCGGGCTTGGCGTACAGCACGGTCGGGTCCATGTTGCCCTGCAGCGCGACCTTGTCGCCGACCCGGCGGCGGGCGTCGCCGATGTCGCAGGTCCAGTCCAGGCCCAGTGCATCGGCGCCAGCCTCGGCGATGCTTTCCAGCCATAGGCCGCCGTTCTTGGTGAAGAGGATTACCGGCACCTTGCGCCCATCGTGCTCGCGGATCAGACCGCTGACGATCTTGCGCATGTAGGCCAGGGAGAACTCCTGATAGGCCGCTGCCGACAGGTTACCGCCCCAGGTGTCGAAGATCTGCACCGCCTGGGCGCCCGCCTGGATCTGCCCGTTGAGGTAGCTGATGACCGACTGCGCCAGCTTGTCGAGCAGCAGGTGCATGGCCTGGGGATTGTCGTAGAGCATCGCCTTGGTCTTGCGGAAGTCCTTGGACGAGCCGCCCTCGACCATGTACGTGGCCAGGGTCCAGGGGCTACCGGAGAAACCGATCAGCGGCACACGGCCATTGAGCTCGCGGCGGATGGTGCTGACCGCATCCATGACGTAGCCCAGGTCCTTGTGCGGATCGGGGATCGGCAAGGCTTCGATGTCTGCCAGGGTGCTGACGACCTTCTTGAAACGCGGGCCTTCGCCGGTTTCGAAGTACAGGCCCTGGCCCATGGCATCGGGAATGGTGAGGATGTCCGAGAACAGGATCGCGGCGTCCAGCGGATAGCGATCCAGTGGCTGCAGGGTGACCTCGCAGGCGAACTGCGGGTTCATGCACAGGCTCATGAAGTCGCCAGCCTTGGCGCGGCTGGCGCGATACTCCGGGAGGTAGCGGCCAGCCTGGCGCATCATCCACACCGGGGTCACGTCTACGGGTTGCTTGAGCAGTGCACGCAGGAAACGATCGTTCTTCAGGGCAGTCATGTCGGCATCCGGAAAAAAAGTACGGGCATTTTCTCAGACGCACACAGAAAAGGCACGGTCGTTTGTCTATCGGTATGCCGTGAATCAATAATTTTTGTATACAAGATAGATCCTGCGAGGGCTTCGCCCTCGATCGCGGCGCAAGGCGCGCTCCCACAGATTGGCCGCTAAAACAATGTATTAGCGTTGCTCTATGAGCGGCCTTGTGTCGCGAAAGGGCCGCAAAGCGGCCCTAGGGTCTTTCAGACTTCCAGATAGTCCAGGATCCCTTCGGCGGCATTGCGCCCCTCGAAGATGGCCGTCACCACCAGGTCCGAACCGCGCACCATGTCGCCACCGGCGAAGATCTTCGGGTTGCTGGTCTGGTGCTTGAAGGCGCCCTTCTCCGGTGCCACCACACGGCCCTGGCTGTCGGTCTGGATACCGAACTGCTCGAACCATGGTGCGGGGCTCGGGCGGAAGCCGAAGGCGATGACCACGGCGTCGGCTGGCAGGATCTCCTCGGAACCGGGGATCGGCTCGGGGCTGCGGCGGCCACGGGCGTCTGGCTCGCCGAGACGGGTCTCGACCACCTTGACGCCTTCGACCTTGTCCTCACCGACAATGGCGATCGGCTGACGGTTGTAGAGGAACTTCACGCCCTCTTCCTTGGCGTTCTTCACTTCCTTGCGCGAGCCGGGCATGTTCGCCTCGTCGCGGCGATAGGCACAGGTGACCTGCTTGGCGCCCTGACGGATGGAGGTACGGTTGCAGTCCATCGCAGTGTCGCCACCGCCGAGCACCACGACCTTCTTGCCCTGCATGTCGATGAAGTCTTCCGACGCCTTCTCGAAGCCCAGGTTGCGGTTGACGTTGGCCACCAGGAAATCCAGCGCGTCGTGCACGCCCGGCAGGTCCTCGCCGGGGAAGCCGCCCTTCATGTACGTATAGGTACCCATGCCCATGAACACGGCGTCGTACTCGGCGAGCAGCTGTTCCACGGTGATGTCCTTGCCCACCTCGGTATTGAGGCGGAACTCGATGCCCATGCCGCTGAAGACTTCGCGGCGATTGCTCAACACGGTCTTTTCCAACTTGAACTCGGGGATGCCGAAGGTCAGCAGGCCGCCGATCTCAGGGTTGCGGTCGAACACCACCGGCGTCACGCCGGCGCGCACCAGCACGTCGGCGCAACCCAGCCCGGCCGGGCCGGCGCCAATCACCGCGACACGCTTGCCGGTCGGCTTGACCTTGGACATGTCCGGACGCCAGCCCATGGCGAAGGCGGTGTCGGTGATGTACTTCTCCACCGAGCCGATGGTCACCGCGCCGAATCCGTCGTTGAGGGTGCAGGCACCTTCGCACAGACGATCCTGCGGGCAGACTCGGCCACAGACTTCCGGCAGGGTATTGGTCTGGTGCGACAGCTCCGCCGCGGCCAGGATGTTGCCTTCCGACACCAGCTTCAGCCAGTTCGGAATGAAGTTGTGCACCGGGCATTTCCATTCGCAGTACGGGTTGCCACAGCCCAGGCAACGGTGCGCCTGGTCGGTGGCCTGCAAGGGCTTGAAGGGCTCGTAGATTTCCACGAACTCTTTCTTGCGCTGGCGCAGCAGCTTCTTCTTCGGGTCCTTGCGCCCGACCTCGATGAACTGGAAGTCGTTATTCAGACGTTCAGCCATTTTTCAAAACCTCTTTACCGCAGTTGCAAGCTACACGCCGCAAGCTGCAAGTCGATCACTTGGGTCAGGCAAGCCTCGCGCTGCTTTTACTTGCAGCGTGAAGCTTGCCACTTGCAGCTGCCTTTACTGCGGATTGGCGCGGGTGCTGGACAGCAGTTGCTTGAGGTTGGCCGCCTTGGGCTTGACCAGCCAGAAGCGCCGCACGTAGTCGTCCAGGTTCTCGAAGAGCTCACGCCCCCACTCGCTGCCGGTCTCGTCCACGTATTCGCCCAGGACACGCGCCAGGTGGCTGCGGTACGCCTCCATCGCTTCACCACTGATCCGCTGGATTTCCACCAGTTCGTGGTTGAGCTTGTCGACGAAGCTGTTGTCCATGTCGAGCACGTAGGCGAAGCCGCCCGTCATGCCAGAGCCGAAGTTGTAACCGGTCTTGCCCAGAACGCAGACAAAGCCACCGGTCATGTATTCACAGCAGTGATCGCCAGTGCCTTCGACGACAGCGTGGGCACCGGAGTTGCGTACCGCGAAACGCTCCCCGGCGGTGCCGGCAGCGAACAGCTTGCCGCCCGTGGCGCCATACAGGCAGGTGTTGCCGACGATAGCGCTGTGCTGGGTTTCGAACGGGCTGCCGGCAGGTGGCACGATGACCAGTTTGCCGCCGGTCATGCCCTTGCCGACGTAGTCGTTGGCGTCGCCTTGCAGGTGCAGGTTCAAGCCACCGGCGTTCCACACGCCGAAGCTCTGGCCAGCGGTACCCTTGAAGCGGAAGGTGATGGGTGCCGCGGCCATGCCTTGGTTGCCATGCAGGCGGACGATCTCGCCGGAGATCCGCGCGCCGATGGAACGGTCGCAGTTGCAGATATCCAGGCTGAATTCGCCACCGGCCATGTCACGGATGGCCGGCAGGGCCATCTCGACCATCTTCTCGGCCAGCTCGCCCTTGTCGAACGGCGGGTTGCGCTCGACCTGGCAGAACTGCGGCTTGTCGGCCGGCACGTGCGGGCTGCCCAGCAAGGGGCTGAGGTCCAGGTGACGCTGCTTCTCGGTCTCGCCCGGCAGCATTTCCAGCAGGTCGGTGCGACCGATCAGCTCGCCCAGGCTGCGCAGGCCCAGCTTGGCCAGCCACTCACGGGTTTCCTCGGCAACGAAGGTGAAGAAGTTCACCACCATGTCGACGGTGCCGATGTAGTGATCCTTGCGCAACTTGTCGTTCTGGGTCGCCACGCCGGTGGCGCAGTTGTTCAGGTGGCAGATACGCAGGTACTTGCAGCCCAGGGCGATCATCGGCGCGGTACCGAAGCCGAAGCTCTCGGCGCCGAGGATGGCCGCCTTGATCACGTCCAGGCCGGTCTTCAGGCCGCCGTCGGTCTGTACCCGGACCTTGCCGCGCAGGTCGTTGCCGCGCAGGGTCTGGTGGGTTTCGGCCAGGCCAAGCTCCCATGGCGCACCAGCGTACTTGATCGAAGTCAGCGGCGAAGCACCGGTGCCGCCGTCGTAGCCGGAGATGGTGATCAGGTCGGCATAGGCCTTGGCCACGCCGGCGGCGATGGTGCCGACGCCGGCCTCCGCCACCAGCTTGACCGACACCAGGGCTTGCGGGTTGACCTGCTTGAGGTCGTAGATCAGCTGCGCCAGGTCTTCGATCGAGTAGATGTCGTGGTGCGGCGGGGGCGAGATCAGGGTAACGCCCGGCACCGCATAGCGCAGGCGAGCGATCAGGCCGTTGACCTTGCCGCCCGGCAACTGGCCGCCCTCACCCGGCTTGGCGCCCTGGGCGACCTTGATCTGCAGCACTTCGGCGTTGACCAGGTATTCCGGCGTGACGCCGAAGCGGCCGGTGGCCACTTGCTTGATCTTGGAGCTCTTGATGGTGCCGTAGCGGGACGGATCTTCGCCGCCCTCACCGGAGTTGGAGCGCGCGCCCAGACGGTTCATGGCCTCGGCCAGGGCCTCATGGGCTTCCGGCGACAGCGCGCCAAGCGAAATGCCGGCGGAGTCGAAGCGCTTGAGGATGGCCTCCAGCGGCTCGACCTCTTCCACTGCCAGAGGCTGGTCAGCCACCTTGACCTTGAGCAGGTCGCGGATCATCGATACCGGACGCTGGTCGACCAGCGCGGTGTATTCCTTGAACTTGGCGTAGTCGCCCTGCTGCACGGCGGCTTGCAGGGTGTTGACCACGTCCGGGTTGTAGGCGTGGTACTCGCCACCGTGGACGAACTTCAGCAGGCCGCCTTGCTGGATCGGCTTGCGTGCGCTCCAGGCTTCGGCGGCGAGCAGCTTCTGCTCGTTTTCGAGGTCGACGAACCGCGCACCCTTGATACGGCTGGCGACGCCACGGAAGCTCAGGCCGACCACTTCGTCCGACAGGCCCACGGCTTCGAACAGCTGGGCGCCACGGTAGGAGGCGATGGTCGAGATGCCCATCTTCGAGAGGATCTTCAGCAGGCCCTTGGAGATGCCCTTGCGGTAGTACTTGAAGACTTCGTCCAGGTCGCCCAGCACTTCGCCGGTGCGGATCAGGTCGGCCAGCACTTCATAGGCCAGGTACGGGTAGACCGCCGAGGCGCCGAAGCCGAGCAACACCGCAAAGTGATGCGGGTCGCGCGCGGTAGCGGTCTCGACCAGGATGTTGCTGTCGCAGCGCAGGCCTTGCTCGGTCAGGCGGTGGTGGACTGCGCCGACGGCCAGCGAGGCGTGCACCGGCAGCTTGCCGGGGGCGATAAAGCGGTCGGTCAGCACCAGCTGGGTCTTGCCCGCGCGCACCGCTTCCTCGGCCTGATCGGCGATGCTGCGCACGGCCGCTTCCAGGCCGATGCCTTGCTCATAGTTGAGGTCGATGACCTGGCGCTCGAAGCCCTCGCGCTCCAGGTTCATCAGCGAACGCCACTTGGCCGGGGAAATCACCGGCGAGCTGAGGATCACCCGCGAGGCGTGCTCGGGGGATTCCTGGAAAATGTTGCGCTCGGCACCCAGGCAGATCTCCAGCGACATCACGATCGCTTCGCGCAGCGGGTCGATCGGCGGGTTGGTAACCTGGGCGAACTGCTGACGGAAGTAGTCGTACGGCGAACGGATGCGCTGGGAGAGGATCGCCATCGGCGTATCGTCGCCCATCGAGCCCACGGCTTCCTGGCCTTGCTCTCCGAGCGGGCGCAGGACCTGGTCACGCTCCTCGAAGGTGACCTGGAACATCTTCATGAACTGCTTGAGCTGGTCGGCATCGTAGCTGGCCGCACCCTGGTCGTCGCTCAGGGTCGCCTGGATGCGCAAGGCGTTCTGACGCAGCCAACGCTTGTACGGGTGGCGCGACTTGAGACGGTTGTCGATGGCGTCGGTGTCGAGGATCTGGCCGGTCTCGGTGTCCACGGCAAAGATCTGGCCCGGGCCGACACGGCCCTTGGCGATGACGTCCTCGGGCTTGTAGTCCCACACGCCGATTTCCGACGCCAGGGTGATGTAGCCGTTGGTGGTGGTCACCCAGCGCGCCGGGCGCAGGCCGTTGCGGTCGAGCAGGCACACCGCGTGGCGGCCTTCGGTCATCACCACGCCAGCCGGACCATCCCACGGCTCCATGTGCATGGAGTTGTACTCATAGAAGGCGCGCAGGTCGGCGTCCATGGTCTCGACGTTCTGCCAGGCCGGCGGAATGATCATGCGCACGCCGCGGAACAGGTCGATGCCACCGGTGACCATCAGCTCAAGCATGTTGTCCATGCTCGAGGAGTCGGAGCCGACGCGGTTGACCAGCGGACCCAGCTCTTCAAGGTCTGGGATCAGTTCGTTGGCGAACTTGGTGCGACGGGCCAGGGCCCAGTTGCGGTTGCCGGTGATGGTGTTGATCTCGCCGTTGTGGGCGAGGAAGCGGAACGGCTGCGCCAGCGGCCATTTCGGCAGGGTATTGGTGGAGAAGCGCTGGTGGAATACGCAGATCGCGGTTTGCAGGCGCTCATCACCGAGGTCCGGATAGAAGGCGGCAAGGTCTGCCGGCATCATCAGGCCTTTGTAGATGATGGTCTTGTGCGAGAAGCTGCAGATGTAGTGGTCGCTGTCCTGGGCGTTGGCCACGGAGGAACGGCGGCGGGCACTGAACAGCTTGATGGCGAATTCCTGATCGCTCAACCCTTCACCGCCGACGAACACCTGTTCGATCTGCGGCAGGCGCTCCAGCGCCAGGCGGCCGAGCACGCGGGTATCGATTGGCACCTTGCGCCAGCCCACCAGCTGCAGGCCGGCCGCGAGAATCTCGCGGTCCATGTTGGCGCGGGCCGCCTGGGCCTTCACCGGATCCTGGTTGAAAAACACCATGCCGACGGCGTACTGCTTGGGCAGCTCGACGGCAAAATGCTCCTGGGCCTTGGCACGCAGGAAGTGATCGGGTTTTTGCATCAGCAGGCCGCAACCGTCGCCGGTCTTGCCGTCGGCATTGATCCCACCGCGGTGGGTCATGCAGGTCAATGCCTGCATTGCAGTTTGCAGAAGGTGATGGCTCGGTTCGCCCGTCATATGGGCGATCAGGCCGAAACCACAGTTATCCTTGAATTCTTCGGGATGGTACAGACCTGTTTTCATAGACACTTTCTCACCAGGTTCGCCTCTCAACGAAGGCAAATCTCTTTTTAGTACAACCACTTACCATCCACGCCGATCAAACGCCAGCTTTTTGCGGTGGGCAATGGGAAACCATTGTTGCACAGCGACAGCGAAGCTCACAAATTTTCATGACGCATCATCGAAAATTTATGTCGCAATTTTGAATATTTAGCCAAATGCCGTAATGGCGGCGCACCTGGAATCTGAAGCGTTTCAGCCTGGACTGCAACCTAAGGCTTGTGGCCGGCAGTCTGGGACAGACAAGCCTGCCGCGCGTTGGCGCAGCAGGCTTGCCGGAAATTCAGGAGTCGCTCAGCAACAAGGCGGCTGGGGTGGTGCCGCCCGGAAGGTCTCTCAGCGGGCCGTAGCCAGCTCTTGTTGGACGCTGGCCACGGTTCGAGGCCAAGGTTTACCAGCCTGGACCTTGGCTGGCAAGGTTTTGATTGCAGCAAGTGCTGCATCGCGGCTGGCGAAGCTGCCGTAAGTGACTACATACAGCGGCTTGCCCTGCAGGGTTTTCTTGAAGTAGCGATAGTCGCCACCCTGCGCCTTGACGTAGGCCTGGGCCGAGGTTTCGGAACTGGTGCCGAGGATCTGCACCACATAGTTACCCGGCTTCTGAGCGGCGTACCAGCCACCTCCGGCGACCGCCTTGGCCGCAGGTGTGGCAGTGGCCACCTGGACAGGGGCTTGCGCCGGTGCAGGCTTGGCCGCGGGCGTAGCGGGCTTGACCGGCGGGTTTGCAACAGGCTTCTGGGCCGGTGCAACTGGCTGCGCGGGCGGCAGGTTGTTCGATTGAGCCAGGGTCGGCGCGGGGCCGGCCGGTACTCCCGCAGGCGGGGCAGTGGTGGTCACGGTCGGCGGCTGCAGGGCAGTATTGCCGGCAGGGCTGCTTTCCTCACCCTCGCCCATGCCGGCGGCTTGGGCCAAGGGCTCGCGCATCACCGGCTGCGACTGGCCAACCAGCGGCAAGGGCATCGGTTGGGAGGTGCCGGAGAATTCGATGGCCGGACCACCGTTGTTGGACTGGGCATTACCCGGTTGGCCTTTGTCCAATGACAACTGGGCCTGCTCGGCCGGTGCATCGGTCGGTGCCTTGTCATCTTTCTTGGGCATCAGCACCGCGGCGGCAACCGCGACGACAACGACAGCGGACAACGCCAGCACGTGTTTCTTAGGCATATTGAACCCCATGGTAGGCCGCTTCGCCGAATTACGGCTGGCGAGCATGGCTTCGATCAAGGTATCACGGGCGACCTGGTTGATTGCCCCAGGCCAGCCATCGGAGTGTTGGTGGATATCGGCGATCTGCTCGCGGGTGAACACCTCGATCCCTCGACCGGCGCCTTCCAGGCGTTGCTCGAGGTACTCGCGGGTCTCTTCTTCGCTATAAGGCGCCAGCTCGATGACATGGAAACGCTCCTGTTGCGCACTCAGCTCTTCCAGGCCAGCGATCAGGGACGGTTCGCCGAACAGGAACACGTGGGGACGCCCTTCCGGTGCGCCCGCCGCCAGTTCCAGCAAGGCTTGGAGTGCCGACTCGTCAAGTTGTTCCGCATCGTCCACCAGCAAGTAGACTTCCTGCCCGGTCAGCGCCAGCTGGACGACCTGGGCGAGGATCTTGGGCACCTCGGGCTGCGCCACCTTCAATGCCTTGGCGATCTGGCCCAGCACGCTGGCGGCATCGCCGGCGCCGCGGGCCGAGACCACCACACTTTGCACCGCCTGCTTGTTGGTGCTGGCCACCAGGGCCTGGCGCAGCAAGGACTTGCCGCTGCCCAACGGGCCGGTGACGACCAGCAGCAACTGGCTGTAGCGCGCCAGGTGATGCAATTGCCCCAGCACCGGCTTGCGCTGGGCCGGGAAGAACTTGAAGCCAGGAACCCGAGCCGCAAAGGGATCGTGGTTCAACTGATAGTGGCCGAGAAAGGCCTCATCGGCATGCAAACTAGTCATCGCGCTGTCACAACCTCAAAGCTGGGCCACAATCGCGCGGTAATCCGCCGTCAGGGTGGCCTGAAGAATCTCTTTCGGATAGTCGTCGGTGATCACCGCTTCGCCCAACTGGCGCAACAGCACCAGTCGCAGGCGACCGTCGAGCACCTTTTTGTCGACCGCCATATGCTCCATGAAATGCGCCGGGGTCATTTCCTGCGGTGGCACCACCGGCAAACCTGCGTCCTGCAGCAGACGAATCCCGCGATCACGCGCCGTCCGGTCGATCCAGCCCAGGCGCATGGACATCTCCAGGGCCATCACGGTACCGGCTGCCACGGCTTCGCCGTGCAACCAGACACCGTATCCCATGTGGGTTTCGATGGCATGGCCAAAGGTGTGGCCCAGGTTCAATGTAGCCCGCACCCCTGTCTCACGCTCGTCAGCCCCGACCACCGCGGCCTTGGCCGCGCAGGAACGGCGAATGGCCTCGGTCAGCGCCGCCGAGTCGAGCTGGCGCAGTGCAGGCAGGTTCTCTTCCAGCCAGCCCAGGAAGGGCTCGTCGCAGATCAGGCCGTACTTGATCACCTCGGCAAGCCCCGCCGACAGCTCCCGCCCCGGCAGGGTCGCCAGGCTGGTGGTATCGATCAGCACGGCATTGGGCTGGTAGAAGGCGCCGATCATGTTCTTGCCCAACGGGTGGTTGATACCGGTCTTGCCCCCTACCGAAGAATCCACCTGGGACAGCAGCGTGGTTGGCACCTGGATGAAGTCCACGCCACGCTGGTAGCAGGCGGCAGCGAAACCGGCCATGTCGCCGATCACGCCACCCCCCAGGGCAATTACCGTGGCACGGCGGTCAAGCCGCGCGGTCAGCAGCGCGTCGAAGATCAGCTGCAGGGTTTCCCAGTTCTTGTAGGCCTCGCCATCGGGCAAGACCACCGGCAGCACCGAATAGGCGCCCAGGGTGCGGCTCAGGCGTTCGAGGTAAAGGGGGGCGACGGTCTCGTTGGAGACGATGGCGACCTGCCGCCCGGCAATGTGCGGCGCCAGCAGTTCAGGCTGGTCCAACAGCCCTTCGCCAATGTAGATCGGGTAGCTACGCTCGCCCAGGTCGACCTTTAGTGTCTGCATGTATCCCCACAATGTACTAGGGCGCGGTATCGGCGCCGCGACCCGCGCGGTAACGTTGAGCCCTGCCACGGCACGACAGGTCGCCGAGGATAGTCCCGGCTTATCGGGGCGGCAACCGGTGCAAGCGGTCCAGAATGTCGAGCACTACCATCCGCGGCGGCCGTTCATCGGTTTCCACCACAAGGTCAGCGATTTCCCGGTACAGCGGGTCGCGCGCCTCTAGCAAGGCGCGCAGGGTCGCCTCCGGGTTGGCGGTGCGCAACAGCGGGCGATTGCGGTCGCGGGCGGTACGCCCGACCTGCTGCTCCACCGACGCATGCAAGTAGATGACCCGCCCGCCAGCGTGCAGCGCCTGGCGATTGGCCTCGCGCATCACCGCCCCGCCGCCCGTCGCCAGGACCACACCATCCAGTGCGCACAGCTCGGCAATCATCGCCTGCTCACGGTCACGGAAGCCGGGTTCGCCTTCCTTGTCGAAGATCCACGGAATATTGGCGCCGGTTCGCAGTTCGATTTCCTTGTCGGAATCCTTGAACAACAGGCGCAGCTCTTTGGCCAACAGGCGCCCGATGGTGCTTTTGCCAGCCCCCATAGGCCCCACAAGTATCAAATTTCGCACAGAATCAACGACTCACAGCAATCGCCTGGTCCCCCATGATACGCGGAGTCAAGAAGACCAGCAGCTCGGATTTTTTCTCTTGTAATGCATCGCGTCGAAACAGCCGCCCAACATACGGCAGATCGCCAAGAAATGGCACCTTGTCCGTCACATTACTTTGCACCGTGGAGTACACGCCGCCAATCACGATGGTCTCGCCATCCCCCACCCTGACCTTGGCATTGACTTCGTTCTTGCGGATGGCCGGTACATTGCCATGGAGGTTCAGGTAGTCCGGCTCGTCCTTGGTCACCCTGACCGTCATGATCACCCCATTACCCGGGGTAATGTGCGGTGTCACCTCGAGTGACAGCGACGCCTCGCGAAACGAGACCGAGGTGGCGCCACTGCCACTGGTCTCCTGGTACGGGACTTCGGTGCCTTTGAGGATTCTCGCGGTTTCCTTGTCGGCGGTAACCACCTTGGGCTGGGAGATGATCTCGCCATTGCCGCTCTTTTCCATGGCGCTCAGTTCAAGGTCCAGGAGCAGGCCTCCGCGCACCAGGCCGACACCGATACCCGAGGTCGCCGCGGTCGTCCCCAGATCGACGAACAGATCACCCCCCAGCCCCGCGCTGCCTGGCTGCGCACCGCCCCAGCGCACGCCCAGGCTCTTTTCATAGTCGAGGTTGGCCTCGACGATGCGCGCTTCGATCATCACCTGGCGCGCCGGCACGTCCAGGAGCGCTACCAACTGGCGCAACTCGGCCAACCGATCGACCGGCTGGGTGACCACCAAGATATTGGTGCGGGCGTCGACGCTCACGTTGCCCCGGCCAGTAAGAATGCCGTCATCGGCAAAGGTGGCCAGCAACAGCTCCGCCAGGTCGCTGGCGCTGGCATGATGGACGGGCAACAACTCACGCCGCAGCGGCTGTGCCTGCGCGTCCAGCTCACGGCCAAGCTGCGCATCGCGCGCCCGCTCGGCCAGCTCCGCCGCTGGCGCTATCAGCAATACGTTGCCTTCCTCCCTGCGCCCCAGGCCCTTGCTACGCAGCACCAAGTCCAGAGCCTGGTCCCATGGCACGTCTTGCAAGCGCAAGGTGATCTTGCCCTGTACCGCATCGCTGGCGACCAGATTGATCCCGGCAAAATCGGCCAACACCTGCAACACCGAACGCACTTCCACGTCCTGGAAGTTCAGCGACAGCGGCTCAGCCGGATAAGCCTGTGCCGCCGGCACCGTCCTGGCCATCAGGATCCCCGCCAACAGCAGCACCAACAGTGTTATCACCCTCATCCATGACCTCCCTTGGCGTGCTCTTCCCGAGCACCAGGTACCGCGAAAGCTCCAGCCACCCCTGGCCGCCGACAAACAGCCGCTCAAGCACCTCGACCTGCTGCTCCTCGATCTTCACCACACGTCCTTGGTCGCGCCCCAACCGATCGCCAAGCCGAACCCGATGCACATGCCCGCCCAAGCGCAACAGCGCGTGGTATTCACCCTGTCGGGCAAGGCTGCCGACCATTTTCAACTGTTCGAGTGGCACGCTGGCCAGGCTGCCGGACACCTCGGCATCCGTCACCCGGCGGAAAGGATTGACCAGCGGTGGCTGCGCCGCTGGCATGGCCGGTTCGGTGGCGAGCGCGCCAGGTATCGGCAGATCCTCCTGGCCGCTGTGGTAGGCATTGACCTGCACCTGCAGGCGCAACAACCCAGGCTGTCCGTCTACCGCCTCCAGCCGCAGCTGCTGCACGCGCAGCAGGCGTAGCTGGCCGAGCCATTGATCCAGCCAGAGTCGCAGGGCGCGATAGCGACCCACCACGCGCAACGCCAGGGGAATCCGTTGATACCCCGGTTCGGCGACTTCGTCCAGCACATCGACCTGCTCGAACAACAGCCCTTGCTCACGCCCCAGATTCGACAGCTGTTCGAGCAACTCGGCCATGTCGCCACCGGCCGCCAGGCGCCAACGGGCCTCTTGTAGCTGCTGTCGCGCGTCATCCAGGGTGGCCTGCAGCGCGTCAAGCTCCCGCGCCTGGTGCGCTTTGTCCGCCAGTTCCAGGCGCAGCTGTCGATCCGCGACAGCGCCATCCTCAAGTTCGAGGCGCAGGGCGTGCAACCACAGGACATAGCCCGCCACCAGCACGCCCAGCACCACCAGGATCAGCAGCACGCCTTTGCAGGCGATCGAACGCTCGGCAAGGCCTGACCAGTCAGGCCAAGCGATCCTGTTCATGACCAAGGTGCCTGCAGCCTCGCCGACAAACGAAAGGCCTCACCCTGGGGTTCGCTTTTCAGCTGCTGCAGGTCCACGTCGCGCAACAGCTGCGCCGTCTGCAGGCTTCGCATCAGCTGGGCAACCAGGGCGCCGGAGGCCGCTACCCCCATCAGCAGCACCTGATCTTCCTGCAGGCTCAGGCCAGTCAAGTGCAGACCCGGCGGCATGGCCCGCTCGAGTTGCTCAAAAAAACCCGGTGCCTGCCCCCTGCCAGCATGGAGCCGCGCAAGCAGCGCCTGCTCGTCGCGCAGCTCGGCATGGGCCTGGTTCACCAAGGCCAGTCTTGTCAGATGTGCCTCGACGCGCTCAAGGTCCGCCCGCACCTGGGCATGGGCCGAAGCTTGCAACTGCAGGCGCTGGCGGCTCAGTTGGTCGAGCAGCGCAAGCCCACACAACGCCAGCAGCACCGCGCCAATCACGGACGCCTGGAAACGCCGGACAGCGGCCAGGCGCCGACGCTCCCGCCACGGCAATAGATTCAATCGCACCATCAACGCAGCCCTCCCATGGCCAGACCACAAGCCAGGGCCATCGAAGCCCCCACCCCGTCCAGCGCCTCGGCATCGGCGAGTGTGCGCAGATCCAGCCCGGCCAACGGCTCCAGCACCCGAGTGGGGATTCCCAGACTCGCCTGCAACTGCATGGCCAGCTCACCGCGAGCGGCACCAGCGCCGGCAAGCAGCAACACATCGAGCGAGGTGCCCTGCAGGGCGCACCGCAACCATGGCTCGACGCCAGGCGCTACTGACGTCGCCTGCGCCGGGTCCAGGCGCAGTTCCTGGCGCACGGGTAACGGCCCGCCAATCCAGGCATGCAAGGTCGCCCGATCGGCCTCGAGCTGCAGCAAGGCGGGTGCTGGCTCCGTGACGGGTAGGACGCGTTGCAGGGCGTGGCTGTCGATGTCCACCAACCGCGCCTTCAGCCCGGCCGCCTCCAGTATCTGCTCAAAGGGGTCAAGATGGCTTTGCCGACAGGCGGCTACCACCACGTCGACCTGGTCGGGCTGCGCCTGGCAGGGACCCAGCACCTGGAAATCCAGGGCGGTATCCTCGAGGGGAAAGGGGATGAACTGGTCGGCCTCGGCCAGCAATTGCGCCTCCATCTGCGCATCGCTCAGGCTCGCCGACAAACGGCGCACCTTGCTGATCACCTGCGAGCCGGGGATGGCCACGGCGACCCGATGCTGGGGGCTGCCGGCACGGTGACGAGCCCGCCGCAGCGCCGCTATCACGGGCTCCGGATCGCGGATCCAGCCATCGCGTACAGCATCGCCAGCGAGCGGCTCCAGTGCCCAGGCGGCGACGCCGCAGCGCCCTCGTCGACGATGCAACTGCAGGAGTCGAATGGAATCAGAGGCAATTTCCAGCCCCAGTAGTGAACCGGCATCCCTGCCGAAGCGTCCAAGCATCGTTTTTCCCTTTTTGGTCATTGCGAATCTGGCGCCGACCGTCCATGGCAGTGAACATTGCCAGGCCGGCGCTACGCCCAGCCGGTCACCCGGAAAGGCGAAAAATGCTTATAATGCCCAGCGTTTTTTCCCTGTCCGCCGGACCTGCGTGCAATCCACTCTCAACCTGGACGCCCAAAAGCCTTGATACGCCTGCTGAAGTTCTTCTGGTGGTCTTTCGTCGCCGTCATCTGTGCGCTCGTACTCGGTGTGAGTGGTGCGTTTCTCTATCTTAGCCCTAGCCTGCCCTCGGTCGATGCGCTCAGAAGCATCCAGTTGCAGATCCCCCTGAGGGTCTACAGCAGTGACGACAAGCTGATCGCCGAGTTTGGCGAAATGCGTCGCTCGCCCATCCGCTTTGGCGAAATTCCCCCACAATTCATTCAGGCACTTCTCTCGGCCGAGGACGATAATTTCCTCAACCACTACGGTGTCGATCCGAGCAGCCTGATGCGCGCGGCCACGCAACTGGTCAAGTCCGGACATATCCAGACCGGCGGCAGCACCATCACCATGCAGGTGGCGAAGAACTTCTTCCTCAGCAGCGAGCGCAGCTTCTCGCGCAAGACCACGGAGATTCTCCTGGCCCTGCAGATCGAGCGCGAATTGACCAAGGACGAGATCCTCGAGCTCTACGTCAACAAGATCTACCAGGGCAACCGCGCCTACGGTATCGAGG
>JAEWGL010000240.1 GCA_023388335.1 Pseudomonadota bacterium
TTTCCCATGGCCCAGATGCAACAAACCCCGCCTGTTGCAAACAGGCGGGGTTTGTTCTGACGAATATGGTTGCGGGAGCCGGATTTGAACCGACGACCTTCGGGTTATGAGCCCGACGAGCTACCAGGCTGCTCCATCCCGCGCCTGTGAGATCGAATTCTACGGATTTCTGCGCTGACGTCAAGAACTTTCTTCGAAAACCCCTGTTTCTTCAAACCCTTAGCGTTTCAGTCCGCGCCCTAGGTCAGCTCTGCCGTGGGTTTGCCCCGGTCATCGTGCTTCGCCGCTCAATGGATGCGGCGGATGTTCTCAATGGGCTATTATCTGTATGAATTTACAGTGCTGACGGTCATCCATGTCCTTGCGCAAGATCATCCACATCGACTGCGACTGCTTTTATGCTGCCATCGAGATGCGCGACGACCCATGCCTGGCCGGGCGGCCCATGGCGGTAGGCGGTTCGGCGGAGCGTCGCGGAGTGATTGCCACCTGTAACTACGAGGCTCGGGCCTACGGTGTGCGTTCGGCGATGTCTTCGCGGCACGCGCTCAAGCTGTGTCCGGATCTAGTGATCGTCAAGCCGCGCTTCGATGCCTATAAAGAAGCCTCGCGCGAGATCCATGCCATCTTTCGTGACTATACCGAACTGATCGAGCCGCTCTCGCTGGACGAGGCCTACCTGGATGTCTCCGAGAGCCAATGGTATTGCGGCAGCGCCACGCGCATCGCCGAGGACATACGCCGGCGCGTCGCGCAGAAACTGCACATCACCGTGTCGGCCGGCGTGGCCCCGAACAAGTTCCTGGCCAAGATCGCCAGCGACTGGCGCAAGCCCAACGGGCTGTTCGTGATCACGCCGTCGCAGGTCGAAGCCTTTGTCGCGGCCTTGCCGGTGGCCAAGCTGCACGGCGTGGGGAAGGTGACAGCGGACAAGCTGGCACGTCTGGGTATCAGCACATGCCATGATCTGCGCGAATGGCCACGGCTGTCACTTGTGCGCGAGTTCGGCAGTTTCGGTGAGCGTCTTTGGGGGCTGGCCTGGGGCATCGATGATCGGGTTGTGCAAAACGACAGCCGACGTCAATCGGTGAGCGTCGAGAATACCTACGACACGGATCTTCCAGATCTGACCAGTTGCCTGGAGAAGCTGCCTGAGCTGTTGACGAGCCTGAATGAGCGCGTGGCGCGGATGGACAGCAGCTATCGGCCGGGCAAGCCCTTCGTCAAGGTCAAGTTTCATGATTTCAGCCAGACTACCCTCGAACAGACCGGAGCCGGGCGCGATCTGGACAGCTATCGACAGCTGCTCAGCCAGGCCTTCGCCCGGGGCGGCAAGCCGGTCCGTCTGCTGGGGGTAGGGGTGCGCCTGATTGATCTGCGCGGCGCCCATGAACAGCTGGAGCTGTTCGAGCGCAAGGCCTGAGAGCCGATATCGCGGTGATATCGGCCCAGCACATCATCTGACGCCCGGATCAGCCACCAGGCGACCGGCGTTCTTGGTCAGTGCGTCGAGAAACTCCTGTTGCAGTTCCGGATCATTGCGGGTCAGCTCGATCAGACTCTGCTCCAGTTCGCTGGCTTCTTCCTCCAGGCCCAGCTCGGACAGACGCTTGACCCGGTGCACCCACTGGCCGACCTCGTCGTCTTCCAGATCATCGAAGATCAGGTCATGGGCTTCTACCAGCTTACTGCGCAAGTTGCCGCTGATCAGCAGGCTGGCGTCGGCGCGAACCGCGTTGTCCTCGTCGACCACCTGCAAGTGCAGGGTGCCGATGTGGTTAAGGTTCTGTTCCGAGAAGGGGCTGTCCAGCAGGTTAAGACGCAATACGCCGTTCCTGTCGGTGGTGAGCTCATGGGTAAGCTTGCCGGCCTTGACTTCGACCAGGCGTTCGCTCCACGGCAGGGTGGTGAACTCCTGGCGCTTGTCCTTCTGCACTTCGTCGATGCCGACCAGGTTCTGCTGGGCGCGACCGTTGGATTGCACGTTCATGAAGGGGTTGAGCCCGGCCACGCCATAGCTCAGCCAGTCCTGGGTAATGCTCTGTGGCAGGTTGCCCAAGGCGAAGATGTTCACCACGTTGGCGCCCACCCCCGCCACCACTGCCACCGCGCCCAGCGGGATCTCGTAGACCTCCCGCCAGGGCTGGTAGGGCGTGTAGCGGTCGTAATGGCGGGTGACCTCGAATTCGGTGACCTCGAAGTGCTTCTGCTCATGGACGCGTACACGTCGCTGCGGCAGTTCCAGCACCTTCGGCTCTCCGACATCGATCTGCAGGCTGTGTTCGAGCAGCTTGCGCTCGACGCGTTCCTCGTGCTCACTGCGCTGGGACATCTGATTCGCGCAACCGCTGACGAGCAAGGCACCGCACAGTGCGGTGCCTCCCAAGGTAATGGTACTTCGCTTGAACATGTTCACTCGGGCATTGGTTATCAGCGACGGATGCGGGCTTGCAGGAACGACAACACCTCGGCCACAGGCAGGGGTTGAGCGTCCTGCTCGGTGCGGTGCTTGTATTCCAGGTTGCCATCGGCCAGGCCGCGGTCACTGACCACGATGCGGTGCGGGATGCCGATCAGTTCCATGTCGGCGAACTTGATCCCCGGGCTGGTCTTCTTGTCACGGTCGTCCAGCAGCACTTCGAAGCCGGCGGCGGTCAGCTCGGCATACAGCTTGTCAGTAGCCTCGCGAACCACGTCGGTCTCGTAGCGCAGGGGCACCAGGGCGATCTGGAAGGGGGCCAGGGCGTCATTCCAGACGATGCCCTTGTCGTCGTAGCTCTGCTCGATGGCGGCGGCGACCACGCGGGACACGCCGATACCGTAGCAACCCATGGACAGGGTCACCGGCTTGCCGTTTTCGCCCAGTACCTGGCACTTGAGCGCTTCGCTGTACTTGGTGCCCAACTGGAAGATGTGCCCGACTTCGATGCCGCGCTTGATCACCAGCGTGCCCTGGCCGTCCGGGCTCGGGTCGCCGGCCACCACGTTGCGCAGG
>JAEWGL010000249.1 GCA_023388335.1 Pseudomonadota bacterium
TCGGTGCCGTGCAGAACCGCTTCGACAGCACCGTTGCCAACCTGCAGTCGATTTCGGAAAACTCCACCGCCGCCCGTAGCCGTATCCAGGATGCCGACTTTGCCGCTGAAACGGCTGAGCTGAGCAAGCAGCAAACCCTGCAACAGGCATCCACCGCGATCCTGTCCCAGGCGAACCAGCTGCCATCGTCGGTACTGAAACTGCTGGGTTAATTTCAATCTGTGATGAATGACGGAAGGGTACGGTGACGTGCCCTTTCGTTTTTTTTTGACTCCATAAGGGGAAGCAAATGGACATGAGCGTCAAGCTGAACCTGTCCCACTCTGCCGTTTCCGGGCAAGACCCTGCGGCCAGTCAGTCGTCGGGCGGTACTGCGTCTGCACTGCGCGCTGTAGCGGTCGAAGAGATACGGCGGCCAGAGCTGGAAAAAGCGGTTAGCGACATACAAGAATTCGTAAGGGCTTCGCAGCGCCAGCTGGGATTTTCAATCGACGATTCCACAGGTACGCTTGTGGTCAAGGTCATTGCCACTGACAGCGGCGAGGTAATCCGGCAACTGCCAACCGAAGCCGCTTTGAAGTTGGCCCAGAGCTTGGCTGACGGCAACAGTTTTTTATTTGATGACCATGTTTGATATTGGCATGGGTTTTGTTGTAGTTGGCGTTTGATGTACTAATCGTCAAGAAAGCGGCAGCCGCCTAGAGAAAGGAGAAAAGCATGGCGAGCACAACGGTCAGTGGTATTGGTTCCGGGGTCGATACGCAGGCAATCGTCAAGGTCTTGGTCAATGCCGAAAAAGCGCCCAAGCAACAGCAGATCACGGCCCAACAGAGCACCACAACCACGCAGGTATCAGCTGTTGGCATGATCAAGAATGCTGTGGATACCTACCGTTCGGCCATCGCCAAATTGAACACCGCGACGGCTTTCACTGGCCTGGCCGGCACTTCTTCCGACGAAAAGATAGCCAAGGCAACGGTGGACGCCACGGCATCCAGCGGTAAGTACGCTTTGGAGGTTACACAGCTTGCCACTTCTTCGAAAATATCCTCGGATGTCTTTGCCGAGGGCGCATCATCGACCGTCAACAACAGCGGCGACCCGCAAACCCTGACGATTTCGCAATCAGACGCTGAGTATAATGTCACGATCCCGGACGGGGCGACCCTGCAGCAGGCGCGTGACTTGATCAACTCAAAGCTCAGCTCTCACGGCATCAGTGCCAACATCCTGACTGATGCCAAAGGCTCGCGCTTGGTGATGAGTTCATCGACAACGGGCGAAGGCTCTGATATCACCTTGAGCGGCGATGCAACGCTGGCCAAAAATACCACTCCAGGCCCTGCCGCGCAGAATGCGAAATACACCATTGATGGCCTGGAACTTGAGTCCAAGAGCAATACCGTTACCGGCGCTATCAGTGGTGTCAACATCGAATTGGTGGCTGAGGGCAAATCCACTGTCAGCGTCGGTACCAATACCGATACGCTGAAAACCTCGGTACAGTCGTTCGTCAGTGCGTATAACGCGCTGATGACTGCAATTAACAATCAGACCAAGGTGACGGCCACGGGGGATGCCAGTACCACCACCGGCGGTGCGCTGACCGGTGATGCCACGATGCGCGCCTTGGTCTCGTCGGTGCGCAACGAGCTGGTAAAAAGTACCGGTTCGGGCAGCATGACCATGCTCTCGCAAATGGGCATCAATACCGATCAGAAAACGGGCCTGTTGGCGCTCGACGACGCCAAGTGGAACAAGGCGGTCGCGGCAAGCCCGGGAGATATCGCCAAAGTCTTCACCGGTGATAACGGCTTGATCAAGCGTATGACAACAGCCACTGATTCCTATGCAGGCACTAGCGGGATCCTGGCCACGCGAACACTTAATCTCAACGACCGCTTGACCGACCTGACTAAGCAGCAGGAAGCACTCGATCGTCGTATCGAGACCCTGACTGCCACGCTCACGGCCAAGTACAACGCTATGGACACACTGGTCGCCAAACTCAATGCCACCAGCTCCAGCGTCATGAGCACCCTCAATGCGATGAATAACAAGGACAAAGACTAAGGCGCAGGATCGGCTCGAACTAAAGTTTTCTGTGAGGGCGTCGAAATAGAGGTTATATGACGCGTCACTTCATCCTATGAGTGTTAATGAGGTTAAGCATGAACCCGATGAGAGCCCTTCGCCAGTACCAGAAGGTCAATTCCCACGCCCAGATTTCCGAGGCGACTCCGCACCAATTGGTGCAATTGCTGATGCAGGGCGGGCTCGACCGCATGGCCCAGGCCAAGGGTGCCATCAGCCGTGGCGACGTCGCCCAGAAAGGCCTGATGCTGGGCAAGGCGGTCGATATCATCGGTGGCCTGCGCGAGGGCCTGGACAAGACCAAGGCCGAAAACCCGGATGACATCGATCGCCTCGACAGCCTCTACGCCTACATGGCTTCCCGCCTGACCGAAGCGAACCTGCACAGTGATCCGGCCATCATCGACGAAGTCGCGCAGCTGCTGATTACGGTCAAGAGTGGTTGGGACGAGATTGGTTCGGCGCAGTAAGCGCAGAACGAGGAGGGCGCCATGAGTGCATTGCAGAAAATCCAGTCGATCCGCGAAGCGTTGAACACGGCACTGGTTGCGCGGGATTGGGGGGTGATCGGCGAGCTGGACCTGGCGTGCCGGGCTGAGCTGGATGACATCGTTCAGGATGCCGGCCACGATGAGCGCGCCGTGAAGGAAAATCTGGAAGCGCTGCTCGGCGTGTATCGCCAACTGATTGATATTGCAAGTGTCGAACGTCAATCAATGGTCGACGAAATGTCGAATATCTCACAAGCGAAGAACGCTGCGAAGGTATACCATCTGTTCAGCTGACGCTGGACAACCAAGAAGCCGTGCGCCATAAATTTGACTGTGTGCTGTTTTTTGACTTAACTAGTGTCTGTATTCCATTTTCAGGCCTCCCATCACTGACCGTTCAGTCAGCATGATGTCCAGCCCGCCCTTTTGGGCGCCGAGATGACTAGGGAAGTTGCGATTGCATGTGGCGTGAAACCAAAATCCTCCTGGTCGATGACGACAGCACCCGCCGCCGCGACCTGGCAGTGGTGTTGAACTTTCTTGGCGAAGAAAACCTGTCCTGTTCCAGCCATGACTGGCAACAGGCGGTCGAATCGCTGTCATCGAGTCGTGAAATACTCTGCGTCCTGGTCGGGACCGTAAATGCACCGGCAAGTCTTTTGGGCTTGTTAAAGACCGTGGCGGGGTGGGATGAGTTCCTTCCGGTGCTGCTTTTAGGTGAAATTTCTTCGACCGACCTACCGGACGACCTGCGCCGGCGGGTGCTTTCCAACCTGGAAATGCCGCCCAGCTACAGCAAGCTGCTCGACACCCTGCACCGTGCCCAGGTCTATCGCGAGATGTATGACCAGGCGCGTGAGCGCGGCCGCCAGCGCGAGCCCAACCTGTTCCGCAGCCTTGTGGGTACCAGCCGCGCGATCCAGCACGTGCGCCAGATGATGCAGCAGGTGGCCGATACCGACGCCAGCGTGTTGATCCTTGGCGAGTCGGGCACCGGCAAGGAAGTGGTGGCGCGCAACCTGCACTACCATTCCAAGCGCCGTGAAGCGCCGTTCGTGCCGGTCAACTGCGGGGCGATCCCTGCCGAGCTGCTCGAGAGCGAACTGTTCGGCCACGAGAAGGGCGCCTTTACGGGCGCCATCACCAGCCGTGCCGGGCGCTTCGAACTGGCCAACGGCGGCACGCTGTTCCTCGACGAGATCGGCGACATGCCGTTGCCGATGCAGGTCAAGCTACTGCGCGTGCTGCAGGAACGTACCTTCGAGCGGGTCGGCAGCAACAAGACCCAGAGCATCGATGTGCGCATCATCGCCGCGACCCACAAGAACCTCGAGACCATGATCGAGCATGGCACCTTTCGCGAGGATCTCTACTACCGGCTCAACGTCTTCCCGATCGAGATGGCCCCCCTGCGCGAGCGGGTCGAGGATATCCCGCTGCTGATGAACGAGCTGATTTCGCGCATGGAGCATGAGAAGCGCGGTTCCATCCGCTTCAACTCGGCAGCAATCATGTCGCTGTGCCGGCATGGCTGGCCAGGCAACGTTCGCGAGCTGGCCAACCTGGTCGAGCGCATGGCGATCATGCATCCCTACGGGGTGATCGGCGTCGCCGAGTTGCCGAAGAAATTCCGCTACATCGATGACGAGGACGAGCAACTGGTCGACAGCCTGCGTTCCGATCTCGAAGAGCGCGTGGCGATCAATGGCCACACGCCGAACTTCGCCAACAACGCCTTGCTGCCGCCCGAAGGCCTGGACCTCAAGGACTACCTCGGAGGCCTGGAGCAGGGCTTGATCCAGCAAGCGCTGGACGACGCCAACGGCATCGTCGCGCGGGCCGCCGAGCGCCTGCGCATTCGGCGCACGACCCTGGTAGAGAAGATGCGCAAATACGGCATGAGCCGTCAGGGTGGCGAGGAGCAGGCGGAGGACTGAGGTCCTGCATGGACCTCTTCGCGGGCAAGCCCGCTCCCACAGGACCCTGCATACTGCAAGTAGTGTGATCGACGCGGTCCTTGTG
>JAEWGL010000002.1 GCA_023388335.1 Pseudomonadota bacterium
CGCGACAGCGCAGCCCAGCGGGCTGAGCGATCTCCTACAGGTCCGCTGGCGTTAATGAGCTCGACGCTGTAGCAGTAGAAGCTGGCTTGCCCTGCGATGGGCCGTGAAGCGGCCCCAACAATACAAAGGCCCCCACACCGTGCGGCAAAAAAACGCCGCCCAGCCGCCAAGGCTCAGGTTCGTCAGCGCTGCCTCGGATGGCTGTCATAGATCCATGGCGGCATAAAGGCTAGCCCGGCATCCAAGTGGTAAGCGCCGACCGGCTTAACGCTATTGTCGCCGCCGATGGATCTACCGAAGGCAGCTTGCAGTTGCTGCGGGTAACCCATCGAGGAAGGCCGTAATCTGCCGGGCACCGCGCAAGTGCACTGTGGGCACCTGCGGACCTATGCTCAGACGCACGGCCTCGGTATCTGGGCGGTAGCTATGATCGAACTGCCATACGAACTTAAGAAAGCTTAGGAATGCCTTGTCGAGTTTCTCTCTACAGCCTGCGGCGAGGTCAGGTCGAGGACGGTTCATTACGCTACGAACGATCACGCGTGTCAGGCACGTCAGCCGCGGTGTATCGAGCCAGATGATCAAGTCGGCGCGGGGCAGGCGCAGCTCGAACGTGCGCCGGGCGTAGTTGCCTTCGCAGATCCAGCTATCTGTTGCGACCGCGTCGCGGACCCTCTCACGGAACTGCTCGGCGTCGGGCTCGATCCAGCCTGGCTCCCAGAACAGCCGGTCCAGATGCACCACGGGCAGGCCGAGACGCGTGCCCAGGTCGCGCGCCAGAGTGGATTTGCCGCTGCCTGCATTGCCCAAAATCACAATCCGTTGCATGGAGGACTTCCTGTCGCGAAAAAAAGGATGGCGATTCTGCTGGGTTTCCAGACTATTTTATCTCGACACGCGAGGGGCACACTTCTGCTCTTCGGTTAAGGCCAGTCCATCTGGCACGCTCAGTCTGCTGACTCGCCAGCAGCCTACGGTGGAGACGGCATGCTACTGCACTGTTATTGATCCCGGGCTGACAATTGCCTCATGCAGAAGCAGTGGACGACGGGTAATTCTTCACGGAAGGACCAACGGACCAGGCAATTGATTTTCTACTGCCATGGGTTTCTTTTTATTGATTGCAGGGACTAGCCTCGGCACAGTGTCTTCTAAGCCCGCCCAGGCGGCCGACACCGAGCTGAGAAAGGCACCCAAACGTTCATGAATCGATAGAAATTCCATTGCCATGTCCGAAGGCTTTCCATCGTTGCCGTCCCTCAACGCACTTCGCATGTTCGAGGTCGTTGCCCGCCATCTGAATTTCCGCCTGGCCGCCGAGGAACTTGGCGTGACCCAGGCCGCCGTAGCGCAGCAGATCCGTGGCCTGGAGGCCAGCCTGAATTTTCGGCTGTTCGAACGTCTACCCCGCGGCCTGGCCTTGACCGATGCGGGGCAGGCATACAGTAGGAGCGTGCGCAGCGCGTTCGTAATGATCGAAGAGGCCACCCGGCTGCTCAAGCCGGACCCGGCCCACCTGACGGTGAGCGTCACGCCTACCTTTGCCTCAAAATGGTTGATTCCGAAGCTGGGGGCGTTCGCTGAAGCCTATCCGGACATTGACCTGCGGTTGCTGGCGACAGATCGGCTTTCACATTTTCACACCGATGGCGTCGACATCGCCGTTCGGTATGGCCAGCCTCCGTTCGGAGCAGGCCTGAACGCCGAGCTGTTGATGGAGCAACGCATTGTCGCGGTGGCCAGTCCGGGATTACTGGCAAAAAAGCAGAGGCCAGCCAGTTTCGCGGCCTTCCAAGACCTCCTCATGCTTCACGACGCACATGATTTCTGGCCTGAGTTCACCAGCGCCTTGTTCCCTGGGCACTCGCAACCCGCCGCCAAGAACATGCGCTTCAACCAAACCTCGTTGGCCATCGAGGCGGCGATCAGCGGCCAGGGCATTACCCTGGCCAACCATGCGTTCGTCAAGGACGACATCGCCGCAGGACGGCTCGTGCAGGTGTTTGCCCAGCAGCTTCGGCTCGACAAGGCTTTCTACTTGGTATGGCCGCGCAAGGCGCGACAGTCGCCGGCCTTGGTGGTCGTAAAGGACTGGCTGAAACAGCAGGCAGCCAATAGCTGATCTACTGAATGGGCAAAGCTTGGCTGTCTGCCTCGTCGAGGAACCGGCTGTTAGGGTTAAGGAACCTGAAAAAGCGTGGTTTTCAACGCCGAGGAGGCTATATGTCAGTAGAAAAAGTAGCAATCATCACCGCCGGTGGCAGTGGCATGGGTGCAGCCGCAGCGCGGCGACTGGCTGCCGAGGGTTTCAAGGTCGGCATCCTGTCGTCTTCGGGCAAGGGGGAAGCGCTGGCCAACGAGCTGGGTGGTATTGGCGTTACCGGCAGCAACCAGTTGGTGGCGGATCTGCAACGTCTGGTTGATGCCGTTGTTGAAAAATGGGGACGCATTGACGTCCTGGTCAACAGTGCCGGACATGGGCCTCGCGCGCCGATCCTGGAGATCAGCGACGAAGACTGGCACAAGGGCATGGACACCTACTTACTCAATGTCATCCGACCGACTCGGCTGGTCACGCCGATCATGCAGCGTCAGCAAGGCGGAGTAATCATTAACATTTCCAGCGCCTGGACGTTCGAACCCACCGAGCTGTTTCCGACATCCGCCGTCTTTCGCGCCGGGCTTGCCGCATTCACCAAGATCTTCGCCGACAACTTTGCGGCCGACAACGTGCGCATCAACAACGTGCTGCCAGGGTGGATCGACAGCTTGCCAGCCACCGAACAGCGCCGCGATAGCGTGCCGCTCAAGCGCTACGGCACCAGCGAGGAGATCGCCGCTACCATTGCCTTCCTGGCCAGCGAAGGCGCGGGCTACATCACCGGGCAGAACATCAAGGTCGATGGCGGTGTGACCCGCAGTCTCTGATCGGTGCGTGGCCACTTCAGGTGATGCGGCCACTTGTCTCGAGAGGGCGGATCAATTCGTGATCAGGCACTCAGCGCTTATGGCGCAATGCATCGATGACTACCCTAAACGCTGAGGAATGCTCGCGGCGATTGGGGTAGTAGAGATGGTAGCCAGCAAAGGGTTGGCACCAGTCCTCGAGCACGCGTACAAGGGATCCGTCGGCAAGCTCCTTGCCGACCATATCTTCCGGCAGAAACCCTAGGCCACACCCCGCGACAGCGGCCCGAAGGATCGGGAAGCTACTGTTGAATGTCCATTGTCCTTCGACCCGCGCTTTCAGCTCATGGCCTTCTTTCTCGAAATCCCATTGAAGCAGGCTCCCATGCGTGGGTAAGCGCAGGTTGATGCAGTTATGGGCTGCGAGGTCGCCAGGGGACTGAGGCGCAGGGCGTTGACTGAAGTATTGAGGGGAGCCCACTACCGCCATGCGCAATGAAGGACCGATCGGAACGGCGATCATGTCCTTGCCGACTTGTTCGCCCAGACGTACCCCGGCGTCATAACGCTGAGCGACGATGTCCGAAAGTGCATAGTCCACGGTTATTTCGATATGGATGTCCGGGTAGTCCGGAAGCACCTTCAACAGCCTGGGCCAAAGGATATTGTTCGCCGCATGTTCTGAGGCCGAAATACGTACCGTCCCCGCCGGGGTATCACGAAACTCACTGACGGCCGCCAACTCTTGTTCGATTTCTTCGAAGCGAGGCGCCATGGAGAGGTACAGCCGCTGGCCTGCTTCGGTTGTTGAAATGCTGCGCGTGGTTCGGGTCAGCAGTCTCACCCCTAGCCGAGCCTCCAAGGCCCGCATCGTGTGGCTCAGGGCGGACTGCGAGACGCCGAGCTGCGCGGCGGCGCGGGTGAAACTGCCCTCCCGGGTAATGACTACGAAGGCTTGCAGTTCGTTGAGGTTGGGGCGGGACATTGGTGAGAACCTCTCATGAGAAGCTTGAGACTATCCGATTCAAGCAGGCCCCGGCTGGTCATTTCCGAATCACAGGGTTCTGGCGTAGAAGGTTGTCAGCTTGCCAATGGCCGCGTTCACATACTTGGGAACCCAGTAGGTTTCGATATGGGTCGCACCCTCGATCTTGAACAGTTCTTTGTCTTTCGTACCGGTCGCCTTTGAGAATGCGTCGGCGGTCATGTACAGGCTGTCGGCCTTGCTGCCCGCGATCATCAGCAACGGCTGGTCGATCAATTCAATCTGGTCGGTGGCGTCGAAGCGCACCAGGTCAAGCAGGCTGCTGGTGGTGTATTTGAAGGTCGAGTTGGGGTGCGCGTGGGTCTTCCAGTAGTACTCATAACCTTGGCGGTACAGGTCGAACGGCAGTTTGGCGATCTGCTCGTCGGTCAGGTTGGCATCACCTGAATAGAGCACTTCCCCACCGTCGACTTCCTGGGCGCGGGCAGCGGATGCTTGCTGCAGGCGCTGCTCAATAGTGTCCAGCTGCGAATCGCTGTAGCCATTGCGCCGAACCCGACCGGAGTTGAACATGCTTAACGTTGCAATCGATTTGAAACGCTTGTCGGTTTCAGCTGCCGCCAACGAGTAGCCACCGCCACCGCAAATACCGAGCAGGCCCAGGCGTTTGTCGTCGGTCCCGGCATATTGGGTAATGAAGTCCGCCATACCGTGGATATCCTCGATACGGTAGGCAGGCTTGTCGATGCTGCGCGGTTGCCCTGCGCTGGCACCCTGGTATGCCGCATCTGCGGTAATGGTGATATAGCCTTGCTCTGCCAGGCGCTGGGCATAGAGGCCTGCAACCTGCTCTTTCACACCACCGTTCGGATGCGCTACCACCACGGCCGGGTAGGTCTTCTTCGGGTCGTAGTTGGCAGGGGTGTAGACGTTGGCTGAAATATCCAGGCCATTCAGCTTGTAAGTGACCGGGTGGATATTGACCTTGCCTGGCTCATTCTTGGTAATCGCGCCGTCATAGGCCAAGGTGAACGGGTTCTTTTTGTAGTCCGCGGCGCCGGCCTCGCCTGCGCCGATGCCGGCCATCGCTGCCATGAGTGTGGCTTTCAAAAGGGTGTTTCGCATATGAAATCTCCTGGGACTTGAAACGTTGCGCTCCGACAGTCGTTCCGAAGCTATTCCGACCGTCGACCGCTGACAGGTTGCATTTGGCTAGTCCAGATCCTTCTGTTCAAGAAACCTGGAGACCAGGTCCGCGATCTCTACGTTGTTCAAGTCCGACATGGGGAAGTGGGTATTGCCCTTGATGCCGATCTCCGGCAGATGAACCAGCCTTACATCTCCCCCATGTTTATTGACGGTGTCGCGCCATGCCCGGGCCATCGTGAGCCGGGCACGCCAACTGTCCTGGGCGGGCAGGTCGATGGCCTGCTCCGGGATGTTGTCGCCGTAAAGGACAAGGATCGGAATTCGCGTGAGCGCCATGAACTGCGTCATCGGTACCGCCGCACCCTGCACCGTGTCGAACGCGCTGGAGACGGGTGCGGGCACCTCACCCTCCGGGAAGACGAAGCTGCTCCCCGGCTCGAAGGCGACGATCGCCTTGACCTTGTCGTTCTTGATAGCGGTCAGCCAGCCAGGCCCACCGCCTTGCGAATGGGTGAAGAGAATGCCTGGGCCGATCCTGTCGAACACCGCCGACACGCCATCGGAAACCACGCCCATGTCAAACGGCCCGGTGTTCGGCGTCATCGCGCGGAAGAATTGGTCACGTGTCTGCGCATCGCGGGCAACTTGCACGCCCTCGAAGTAGTTCGGCCACAAGCCGATACGGAACTGGTTGAACCAGAGCTGCTCGTCCGGCGTAGGCTTGAGCATTGTCTCGACCATGCTGCGCCCGGCATCACCACGACGCGGCTGGTCGATCAGGTACACACCGAACCGACGGCGCAGGAATATCGTCTGGAAACCTTCGCGACCATCGGCTGTGGTTTCCCAGGTCTTGGAGGACTGGCCCGCGCCGTGCCACATGACGATGGGCAGTTTTCGGGCATTGACCGGGACCTGGTAGAAGGCATAGGCATGGTCGCCGTGGTAGGTCTGGCCCCCTGGCGCCATGGGCTTGCGCGGATCAAAGGTGCCCGCTGCCGTGGTCATTGTCCCGCCAGCGGCAAAGCTGCCTTGTTCCTGAATCAGTAAAGGGCCGCTGGCGCTGCTTGAGCCATCGGGAGGCATTGCGCAGGCGGCAAGTGCGCTGAGCAGGGCGATGCACAGAAGGTTCTTTCCAGTGTTCATGCTCCGCCTTCCAAAGCCGCAAGTGCCTGCGTCAGGGCTGTTCGTGCGCGGCTGGCGGCTTGTTCATCGCCGTGATCGGCCAGGACCTCGATGACATGGCGCAACTGTGCCGCGCTCAAACCCACCCGCATGCTCGCACCCATGTGCGAGCGCAACTGCGCCTCCACGCCCGGCGTGGCGGCCAAGGCGCCGACGGTGGCCAACTCCCGGCTTTGCCAGTCCAGGTTGTCGCGCTCGAAGATGTCGCCGAACAGGTGGGTCTGTAAAAACTGATTGATGACAGGGGCGAAGTCGAACACCGGGCCCTTGACCGGAGCGCCTGAGATAAGGGTCTGATTGGCCGTTCCTGCCGCAACCAGGGCTTCACCGGTAGGGATCGCTCGGCTGGGTTCACGGCCTGGCTCATCCTGGATACCACGTTGTTTGCGCACCTCCACCACGGTCCTCAACTCACCCAAGGCATTGAGGCTGCGCGGGAAGCCGACATAGGCGTACAGCTGCACCAGGATTTCCTTGGTTTCGCTGACCGTCAGCCCGGCGCCCAGCCCTTGGTTCAAGGCAGCGTTGAGCTTGGGCATGTCGCTGGTGGCCATGAAGGTCGCGATCAACGGGATGGCCTGTTGCTTGGGCGACAGGGACTCTGATGCAGGCTGTGTTCGGGTCATGGGCGGCGACTCCTCGGCCTTATGGGCGGCAAAACCGGGCGCCATCCCAAACCCCAGGCATACAGCTATTAAAGCGGCCAAGGGGGGTATCTGGCGATGTGCAGCGGGTGTTTCAATCGTCATCGATAAATGCTCCATCCATTGCTCGACACAGCCTGCAAGCAGACAGCATTGCGGTGATGCCGCTGGGCGCCGCGGCCTTGGCTGCTGATGTCGCTGGAGCGTACGGAAGATGGCTACCTGGATTAAGCCCATTACCCAGCATTCACTCCTGAGCAGAATTCATGAATGCCAATGTCGCGACCGATGTGGAACTCAATGACGTTGAACCTTCATCTGGAAATTTCGCGCAAACGCCACTATCGGCGCTGTCTGCGACTTCTCTCGAGGGGTATGAGGCCTCTGTAGGGGAGTGCGAGATGTATCGGTGCCTATATAAGAAACCGACATATCCCGATACTTTATTTACATGTTCCCGGAGGCTGCTGCGCCTGCGTACTTTGCCGCCGAGACTTTTTCCGCCCAAGTCACGGTTTTGCCATCTTCGGCCTCGGCGATTGCCATGTGGGTCATGCCGGTGGTGGCGGTGGCCCCATGCCAGTGACGGACTTGCGGTGGAATCCAGACGATGTCACCCGGCCGGATTTCCTGACGAGGCTCTCCCTCTTGTTGTACATAGCCCACGCCGGCGGTGACGATAAGCGTCTGCCCAAGCGGATGGGTATGCCAGGCCGTGCGCGCGCCGGGTTCGAAGGTCACCGTGCCACCGCCGATGCGAGCTGGCGGGTCACCTTTGAACAGGCCATCCACACGCACCGAGCCCGTGAAATTTTCTACGGCGCCCTGTACGGAGGGCTGAGCGCCGGCGCTGCTGATCCGGATGTCATTGGCGGTTTGGGCGGCGGTTGCCCCGGCCAGCAGCGACAAGGCAACGAGTGGGGTGATCAGGTTTTTCATCTAGGGATCTCCTGGAAGGTGAGTCGACAGCAAGGCTGCTCTGCGCACGGAGCAGGCCTGACGAGAGAGATTCAGAGCCCGGTCATCTTCAGTGCTGGCTCGGGCAGGCGTTCCCCTTGTTCCCTCGGCGATCAACGCCTTGACGGTGCCGGCGACATCTTCCTAGGGGATCCACACGGTGCTGGTAAAACAGATCGATGCATTCGGTGCGCAGGCGCTTCAACGCGGCCTCCGCCACCGCCCGGATATGCTCCGGCTGACTGTTGGTGCCGCCGCCTCGCTCGCCGGTTGCCAGGTCGAAGGCGAACTTGGTGGCTATCGCCACCTGCTCGCGAGTGCGGCGACTACCGTGCGGCGCAGCGGATCGTGATCGTTGCTCATGGCCACGCTCCGCTAACGCCCGACGCGAGCCTTGAGGGACTCGGGATAGCGGTCGCCCAGGATGCGGATCTGCGACAAAGCCGAATCAATGGCCAGCAGGTCGGCCTCAGTGAGCGTGATGTGCGCACCTGCGAGATTCTCTTTCAGTCGGTGCAGCTTGGTTGTTCCTGGGATAGGCACGATCCATGGGGCTTGTGCGAGCAGCCACGCAAGGGCGATCTGGGCAGGTGTTGCAGACTTCTGCGCAGCGATCTTGCGGATCAGACCCCCCAGGTCCTGATTGGCCTGTAGGGCTTCCTGACTGAAGCGCGGCACGATGCTGCGCAAATCGTCGCTGCCAAATGAGGCATCTGCCGACACGGCCCCGGTGAGGAAACCCTTGCCCAGCGGGCTGAACGGCACGAACCCGATACCCAACTGCGCAAGGGTTGGCAGCAGTTCGTGTTCAGGCTCTCGCCACCACAGGGAATACTCGCTCTGCAGGGCCGTGACAGGCTGCACCGCATGGGCACGCCGAATGGTTTGCACACCGGCTTCGGACAGTCCGAAGTGCTTTACTTTACCCTCCCAGATAAGCTCCTTCACCGTGCCCGCGACATCTTCGATGGGGACATCCGGGTCGACTCGATGCTGGTAGAGCAAATCGATGATATCCGTCTGAAGCCGGCGCAATGAACCCTCGACCGCGATCCGGATGTGCTCCGGGCGGCTATTGAGGATCTGCTGCTTGTTGTCGGAGCCGAAGGTGAAGCCGAACTTGGTGGCAATCACCACCTGGTCACGAACGGGCGCCAAGGCCTGGCCCACCACTTGCTCGTTCAGGTAAGGCCCATAGACCTCGGCGGTATCGAAAAAGGTGACACCTTTATCAACAGCTGCGCGGAACAGCGAGATGGCCTCGTTCGTATCAGTTGCAGGGCCATAGCCATGGCTGAGCCCCATGCAGCCCAGCCCCAAGGCTGACACTTCCAGAGAGCTGTTTCCGAGTTTTCGCTTTTGCATTTCAGGTTTCCCCTGCTTTAAGCGAACAGCATTCGCTTGTGAGGAAAAGAGTTGCACTCAGCGGCCGTTGGCTTGATGCATTTCCGTTGTGAAAACACTAAGCGAGGAAGCAGATGCCTACTAGGTAGGAAAATCGGCAAGCAGTTATGAGGTTAGCTCATGAGTGCGGGTCGAACGTGAGCGCGGGGAGCAAATTATTAAGATGGAAGCCAGGCGAAGGGCATCTATCGACCAGAGGTGCCTGTGGCCTGTGATCCTGCGCGCTTCCGACGTTTCAACTCTTTCCAAGGTCCGCTCTCGCTGGCTCTGAAAGTATTTACCTGCCCTGTCAAAATCAGCCGCGACCTTACTCTCCCGCCCGTGCCGCCGCCATCTGGTCATTGAAATGTTCAAAGAATTGCGCATACCCACCCTTCACCTCGGCAAAGCGCAAGGGTTTGACACGCTCCACCAGAATCTCATCGGCATCGGGCGAATGCTGGAAGATGTCCATGACTTCATCGATAAAGTCCTTCAACGGCATCGCGTGAGGATCGTTTGCCTGACGCTCGCCCATCAACTCGGTCTGCACATAGGGCGGCACCAATTCGTGGACTTTTACTTGGGTGTCCTTGAGCTGGTAGCGCAGCGACTGGCTGTAGGGATGCACCGCAGCCTTGGTGGCACAATAACTAGGTGTGAGTGCTAGCGGCACGAAGGCAAGGCCCGACGATACCGTAACGATCGCGGCGTGGGGCTGCTTGAGAAAGTGCGGCAACAGCAACCCATCCAGACGAATCGGGCCCAACAGGTTAGTGGCGACCGTAGCATCGAGTTCGGTAGCGCCGCAGCGCAGCGATTCCCCGCGCATGATTCCCGCGCAATGGATCACTGCATTCAGGTTCGGATAGGCCGCAATCAGTTCGCCCGTGACGCGTTGAATGTCATCCGGGCTGCTGGTGTCGAGCACGACAGCGTGCAGGCCCGGATTGGCCTCGGCAACCTGCTTGAGTACCGACTCGCGGCGCCCGGCAATGATCACTTCGTTGCCCAGGGCCAGGAAGGCTTCAGCCAGTGCGCGCCCGATACCGCTGCCGCCACCGGTGACCAGAAGGGTATTGCCTGTAGTGCGCATAGCGGTCTCCAGTCAACTCAAAAGGACTGTCACGCCCAGTGCGGGGCGTCTTGTTCTACCATAGAGTCACCAGGCGCGAACGGGAAGTAGGCGCCAAAAAGTGCCTTACTTACCAGCAGGAAACCATGGCTGATGAACGACCCTCTGCAACCCGTCAATCGCTCCCCGCAGTGGCCTCATGGCAGTGAGGCGAGTGACCCCGAGCTGGATCTGCTAGTGCGCGAAATCATCGGTCGCGTCGCCGACAAATGGACCATGCTCGTGATCGAGGCCCTCGCCGAATACGGCTGCTTGCGCTTTAGCCAACTGGCGGCACATGTCGGAGGAGTCAGCCAGAAGATGCTGACCAGGACTGTGCGCCAGATGGAAGCCGATGGATTGCTCGTGCGAACGGCCTACCCGCAAATACCGCCGAAGGTAGAATATCGACTTACAGAAATTGGCATGAGCCTGGGAGAGGCTTTTTGCGGGGTGTGGTTGTGGGCCGCGCGACATCGCCAGAGCATAGAAGCCTCACGGCAGGCCTATCAGGCGCGGGTGGATTTGCAGGCCGCGCTCAATTCGGGGCAGGAGATTTGACGCCCGGGCATGTCCGGCACGTGTTGCAATAGGTCGCTTTGGCCGATAGCTGCCGTTCACGACAGTCAGCTACCGACCCACTGCTCAAATCCGCGCCAGCGCCTGGGCCAGGTCGGCGCGTAGGTCTTCAACATCTTCGACACCCACTGACAACCGCACCAGCGCATCACCGATGCCCAGCTGCGCGCGGGTTTGTGCGGGGATGCTGGCGTGGGTCATGATCGCGGGATGTTCGATCAGGCTTTCCACACCGCCCAGGCTCTCGGCCAAGGCGAAGATCTGCACACTTTCCAGGAAGCGTTTGGCGCCGGCCAGGTCGCTGTTCAGGTCCAGGGAAATCATCCCGCCGAAGCCGCGCATCTGCCGCCGCGCCAGTTCGTGCTGCGGGTGCGACGCCAGGCCCGGATAATAGACGCGCGCAACCTGCGGCTGCCGTGCCAGCCATTGCGCCAGCTCCAGCGCATTGCTGCAGTGGCGTTCCATTCGCAGTGCCAGGGTCTTCACGCCGCGCAGGGTGAGGAACGCGTCGAACGGCCCGGCGATAGCCCCCACCGCGTTCTGCAGAAAGCCCAGGCGCTCGCCCAGTTCCGCGTTCTGCCCGACCACCGCGATGCCGCCGATCACATCGCAGTGGCCGTTCAGGTACTTGGTCGTCGAGTGCAGCACGATGTCGAAGCCCAGCTCCAACGGACGCTGTACCCAGGGGCTGGCGAAGGTGTTATCGGCCACGCAGATGATGCCTCGCTCGCGACAGGCGCGCGCGACGGCGGCGAGGTCAGTGAGGCGGAGCAAAGGATTGCTCGGTGTCTCGACCCAGACCATCCGCGTGTCTTGCTGCAGCGCCGCTTCGAACGCCGCCAGGTCAGCCAGGTCGACGAAGCTGAAGCGATGCCCGGCGCTGCGCCGACGCACCCGCTCGAACAGCCGGAACGTACCGCCGTACAGGTCATTGCCGGAGACGATGTGCGCGCCAGCATCGAGCAGTTCGAGCACGTTGGCGATCGCCGCCAGCCCGGAGGCGAAGGCGAAGGCCTGGGTACCACCCTCAAGGTCCGCCACGCAACGCTCCAGCGCCCAGCGCGTGGGGTTGTGCGAGCGCCCGTAGTCGAGGCCCTTGTGTACACCGGGACTCTGCTGCGCATAGGTGGAGTTGGCGTAGATCGGCGGCATCAGCGCCCCGGTGGAAGGGTCTGGCGCCTGTCCGGCATGGATCACTCGGGTGGCGAAGGCGCGGGGTGCGCCGGTTTCATCGTGCTGGCTCATGGGAGAGACCTGCGTAAGTGATTGAGCATGTCGACGCGGGTAATCATGCCGTGGAAGCCTGAAGCGTCTTCGATGATCGCCACCAGCCCGCGGTCGAGCTCGGCCTGCAGTTCAGCCAGGCTGGCGCTGGGAGGCAGGGTTTCCAGCTTGTCGGTCATCGCGCTGGCCACGCTCATATGGAAGTGCGAAGCATCCTGGTGCACGCCAAGCAGAATATCGGACTCGTCGATCACACCGACCAGGCGCTGTCCATTGACCAGCACCGGCAGTTGCGACACATCGGCCAGGCGCATGCGCTGAAAAGCGGTGAGCAACGTGTCGTCCGGCCCCACGCTGATCACCCGGCCATCTTCGAAGCGCCGCGCAATCAGGTCACGCAGATCGCCGTAACGCTTGCGCGCAAGCAAGCCCTGGTCGGTCATCCACTGGTCGTTGTAGACCTTCGACAGGTAGCGGGTGCCGGTGTCGCAGACGAAGCTCACTACCCGCTTCGGCTCGGTTTGCTCGCGGCAGTAGCGCAGCGCCGCCGCCAGCAATGTGCCGGTCGAAGAGCCGCCGAGAATGCCTTCGGCGCGCAGCAGTTGGCGGGCATGATCGAAGCTTTCCTCGTCGCTGATGGAGTAGGCCTGGCGCACGCTGGAAAGGTCCGCAATAGACGGAATGAAGTCTTCGCCGATGCCCTCTACCGCCCAGGAACCGGGGGTGCCAAGGGCGCTGTTGCGGCTGTATTCGGCGACCACCGATCCGATCGGGTCAGCCAGCACCATGGCCAGGTTCGGCTGTACGCGGCGAAAGAAGCGGGTCAGTCCGGTAAGCGTGCCGGCCGAGCCGACGCCGACGACGATGGCATCCAGATCATGCTGGGTCTGCGCCCAGATCTCCGCAGCGGTGCTGCACTCGTGGGCCAACGGGTTGGCCGGGTTGTTGAACTGATCGGCGAAGTAGGCGTCGGGAATCTCCTGCGCCAGCCGCGCAGCCACGTCTTGGTAATAATCGGGATGGCCCTTGGCAACGTCGGAGCGGGTGATGTGCACCTCGGCGCCCATCGCCTTGAGGTGCAGGACCTTCTCGGTGGACATCTTGTCCGGCACCACCAGCACCACCCGGTACCCCTTGGCGCGACCGACCAGCGCCAGGCCCAGGCCGGTGTTGCCGGCGGTGGCCTCGACGATGGTGCCACCGGGGCGCAGGCGGCCATCGCGCTCGGCGGCGTCGATCATCGCCAGGCCAATGCGATCCTTGATCGAACCGCCGGGGTTTTGCGATTCGAGCTTGAGGAACAGCGTGCACGGACCGGTATCGAAGCGGCTGATGCGCACCAGCGGCGTATTGCCGATCAGTTCGAGCACCGCGGGGCGGGAGTCGTTCGGCATGTCGTCACCTCGCTGCGGGAATTCGCACTGGATGGACGGTTACCTGCGGCGAATCGTTATGTGTCAGTCGCAGGAAAAGCCTCGCTTGGAACATAGGCCGGGATTGCACCACCCGCAACCGTCTGCAGCCAGCCGGTAGTGTTGGGGAGCAAGCGGGAGGCGAGCAAGCGTGGTCATGGCTGGTCCTTCACGTTGTGGGAGGACAAAGGGGCGCGGGTACTATTGGACCCGAAGTGGGCGGTGCCTTTTCCTCATCTGACTCTCCTCTTCAAGGTCGTCAGCACTGGCCTGCGTGGGTCGGTAGTGACCATGTGAATAAAAAAACCGCACACGCGTACGCCCATGCGGCTCAGCCCGCAGCTTCAGTACTCACCTAGCTCCCGCACCGTCCTGAACCCCACATGAGACGTAGCCAGATACACTGTCTGTGGTTGCCGTGCCGAGGGCCGGTAGCGCATGCATACATCTGCCGAGCACAGGTGTGACCCTCCTTTGATCACCGCTACCGGAGTACCTGGTTGCGCGGGGTCGTAACTGTCGTCCAGCGCCGGGCCCGGTGGGTCGAGGGCGTTGTCTCTCGCCTGATCATGGCCTGGACGATAGCCGCTGCGGGTCAGCTCCCAAACATTGCCTCCAGCGTCGAACAAGCCAAACCCATTGGCCACGAAGCAGCCCACCGGGGAGGTGCCCGTGAAACCATCGATCGCTTGATTGTGGTACGGGAACTGGCCCTGCCAAGTGTTGGCCATTGGTTTGCCAATGGGTAGCTCGGTAGCGCCCCAGCTAAAGTCCGCGTCTTGGAGACCACCGCGCATCGCGTATTCCATCTGCGCCTCGGTGGGCAGTTCCCGCCCGGCCCATTGCGCGTATGCCTGGGCATCCCTCAAGGTGACCTGCACCACCGGATGATTCTCGCGGCCCAACCAACTGCTCGCCGGCCCTTCAGGGTGGCGCCAATCAGCGCCGGCGACGAATTGCCAACCGGGCCGCAGTACATCCGCTCCTTGCCTGAACACCATCGCACCTGGCGCCCGGAGAGCGTCTGGCAGGGCGGGGTCCGCCTGGATGTCGATGCCCCGTTCGGCCTGGGTCACGTAACCGGTGGCATGCACGAAGCGTGCGAACTGTGCATTGGTGACCGGGTGCACATCGATCCAGAAGGTCGAGACCTTGGCCTGGAGCGGCGGGCCTTCTTCAATGTAAAAACGGTCTGAGCCGAAGCTGAACTCACCCCCGGGTATACGCACCATGCCCTCTCGCCACGGCCCCTCGCGGGGCGCGGGCACGCCACTGTAACCAGCACACAGCAGAGGTGGCGCAGTGGGCTCTGGCCACGCGACATAAGTGGCGCCCAGCACGCCGAGGGCGAGTAACGCGCCCCCGAGCATCCCTTGTGTCATGGCTTGTTCACCACGGCGGGCGACACGGGCCGGCCATCAGGCTTGACCATGATGTTGTTGCGCTGGGCGTAGCCTTTCCAATCCCGCAACAGTTCGGTGACCTGATCGGGTTGTTGTGCTGCCAAGTCGTGGTGTTCGCCTGGATCCTGGCGCAAATCGAACAATCGCCACGCCGGCGTGGCGTCGGTGGGGTCGAGCAGCAGCTTGAGGTGGCCCTTGCGCAACGAGGCGTTACCGTTGATCTCCCAGCCCAGGGCTTCATCGCGTGGATGAATCTGCGTGTCCTTGCCTTCGAGGTACGGCAAGGCCGACGTGCCTTGTGGTGGAACGATGTCTCGGTCGCGGTATTTGATCCCTGGCAATGAAGTGCCGGCCAGTTGCAGCAACGTTGGCATGATGTCGCGTACGCTGGCCAGTTCTTCGCTGCGCCCGGCTTTGATCGACGCGGGATAGTAGACGAAGGCCGGTACGCGAATGCCGCCCTGGTAGGTGGTCATTTTGTAGCGGCGGCTGGGTAGGGCGCTGACCTGGGCCCAGGCCGAGCCGATCATCAGGAACGAATTAGGCCGGCCGTAGTTTTCCAGGCGGTTGTCGAAGTTGCTTTTGATCCAGTCCGGGTCCACGCGGTTGGCGTTTTCCGGGCCATTGTCGGACATGAACAACACCAGTGTGTTGTCGAGTTCTCCCGTGTCGCGCAGGTGGTCCACCAAGCGGCCAACCTCGGCGTCCAGCGCCGATACCATCGCCGCGTAGACCTCCATGGTGCGTGCCGACTGTTGGCGTTGCTCCGGACTAAGCGACGTCCAGGCAGGCACGCCTTCAAGTTGCGGGTCCATGGGGAAGTTTGTCGGCACGAGCCCAGCCTTGCGCTGCCGTTCAAGTCGCTCGCGAGCGATTACTTCATAGCCCTGGTCATAGCGGCCACGATATTGCGCCAGGTACTCATCGGGCGCTTGCAGCGGCCAGTGCGGTGCCGTATACGCGGCGAAGGCGAAGAACGGCTTGTGGCTCGCCTTGCCCTGGCCGATGGAATCGATCAAGCGGTCGGTAAACCAGCGGGTCGAGTAAAAATCGTTGGGCAGCTCGATAGGCTCGCCGTTGTGGCGGAAGGTCCAGCCGTAATGGGGCAGTAGGCCCATGTTGTTTTGCTTGAAATGCGCGGCGCCGCCTTCCAGCAGTACGTACGCCTGGTCAAAGCCGCGGTTCTGGGGCTGCTGCGCAGGCTCCATGCCCAAATGCCATTTACCGGCGATGTACGTCCGATAACCTGCGTCCTGCAAGAGTTCGGCGAGCGTGGCCACGTTGGCACCGAGCACGCCTTCATACCCTGGCTGCACCTCGCTGCCAGCCGGCAGGCGCCCACGGGACTCGGCCATCATGCCTAGGCCGGAGAGGTGCGGATCGTTGCCCGACATGAGCATGGCGCGGGTGGGGGAGCAACTGGGCGCGGCATGGAAGTCCAGCATCAAGCGTCCCTCGGCGAGGAGCTTGTCCAAGTGAGGGGTAGCGATCTCACTGCCCAGCGCAGAAAGATCGGAAAAACCCAGGTCATCCGCGACCACGAGCAGAATGTTTGGTTTTTTAATGGTTGGCGCGGCGAAGGCTTGGCTTGCGCCGAGCAAAACCAGGGAAAAGGCTAGCATATGCTTGGAAAAATTCATGAATGGCTCTTATTATTGTAGGTCGAAGGTATCCATATCATTTTTATATTTAATCATCTTGTCAAGGAACAGAAGAGCCATGGCGTTAAGCTGAAACGCTTCTTGCGATGCCCACTCAGCCAATACCTCTAACTCGATGATCTGAAAGTGTTCGATCACCGAACAGTGATCGCGCGCGGCCCAGGGTTATATTTCTCGGGCCCTATTGACGGCGTCATGGTTAACTAAAATAATCATTAACAGAGTTATCCATTTTCACAACAACAAGAAAGGATATTCTGATGATCAAGCCGTTGACGGGGGCATGGCTGCCCCTCGCGCTGTTATCAATCGCCCAGCTTTCACAGGCGGCGAGCCCTTTGGAAGACAACCGGCCGGGGCGGCCCGGCGCGCCGCGCTGGGTCGAGGATTACCGCTTTCTAGACGACCCGAGCAAAGCCACGGATCCCTTCGACGGCCTGCGCTACCATCGCCTGTCTGAACGCGCGTGGTTGCAACTCGGCGCAGAAGCGCGGTATCGCGCCGATGCACTGGATAAACCGTTCTTCGGCTTGCGCGGGCTCAACGACGATTCCTACCTGATGCAGCGGCTGCAAGCCCATGCCGACCTGCACCTGTTCGACGACGCGGTGCGCACCTTCGTACAGGTGGAGAATACGCGCGCGTTCGGCAAGGATCTGTACTCGCCCAATGACCAAAGCCGCAACGAAGTGCGCCAAGCTTTTATCGATCTGAACTATGACTTTGCCGGTGGGCGCTACACGACCCGCGTCGGCCGCCAAGAAATGGGTTTTGGCAATCAGGTGTTCGTGACCTATCGCGATGTCCCCAACATTCGCCAGAGTTTCGATGGCTTGCGCGCCAGCCTCAATCTCAAGGACGGGCGCAAGCTGGATGCGTTCGCGGTACGGCCCACCGAGACCGGCGAAGACAGCTGGGATGATGGCAGCAACAATGCGGTCAAGTTCTACGGTTTGTACGCGACCCTGCCACTGACCCAGGCGTGGAACATGGACCTGTTCGCCTTCGGCCTGGAAACCGACGACCGCGCTCTGGCGGGCGAGACCGGTGATGAGAAGCGCTATACGTTCGGCACCCGGTTGTTCGGTCGCTATCAGGCCCTCGATTGGAGCTGGGACCTGGCCGGCCAGATCGGGCATCTGGGCGACGCCTCCATTCGTGCCTGGGCGATGTCCAGCGACACGGGGTACACGTTCACCCACCCGTGGAACCCACGGCTGGCCATGCGCCTGGACGCGGCCAGCGGCGACAGCGATGTAAGCGATGGCAAAGTCGGCACGTTCGACCCCTTGTACCCACGCAACGGCGTGTATGGCGAGGCCAGCCTGACCACCTTGAGCAACGTCATCGTCATTGGCCCGACGTTCGGCTTTTCACCTTGGCGCACCCTGCGCTTTGAGCCCGGTATCTTCGAAGTGTGGAAGCAGAACACTGACGACGGCGTATACATGCCTGGCATGAGCATGCTCGCCAACACCCGCGGCACCGGCCGCCACGTGGGCACTATCTACCGCGCCAATACCCGTTGGCTGGCCACGCCGAACCTGACGCTCGACCTGGATCTGAAGTACTACGACATCGGCGCCGCCATCCGGGATGCCGGAGGCGACGACTCCTCGTTCGTGTCCGTGCGCGCGACCTTCAGGCTCTGATTTTCCTACGCATAACAACAAGAGGGCTGCACATGAGTGGTTCAATCGCACATCCGCACCGGCCGGTACTGACTATCGGCTTGTGTTTCCTCGTGGCCCTGCTCGAAGGGCTCGACCTGCAAGCAACCGGTATTGCCGCGCCGCACATGGCCAAGGAATTCGCCTTGACCCCCGCAATGCTGGGCTGGGTGTTCAGTGCCGGTTTGCTCGGCTTGCTGCCTGGCGCCTTTGTCGGGGGTTGGTTGGCTGACCGCATGGGACGCAAACGCATCCTGATCATGGCAGTGTTGCTGTTCGGGGTGTTCTCATTGGGCACCGCCCATGCCTGGGACTATCCATCGCTACTGGTCGCGCGGCTGATGACGGGCCTTGGCCTGGGCGCGGCATTGCCGATCCTCATCGCCATGGCCAGTGAAGCCGCCCACGAGCGCTTGCGCAGTACAGCGGTCAGCCTGACCTACTGCGGCGTGCCTTTGGGCGGTGCCATCGCTTCGGTGATCGGCATGGCGGGCTTGGGCGAGGGGTGGCGCGCGGTGTTCTACGTGGGCGGTTTCGCGCCCATTGCGATTGCATTCGTGCTGATGGTCTGGCTGCCTGAATCCCAGGCGTTTCGTGCCCGGGCCACGGCACCTGGTGCGCAAAACGGGCTGGCAGCGCAACTGTTCGGCCCCGGCCAGGCGAGCCGTACGCTACTCCTATGGCTGGCGTGTTTCTTCACCCTGACCGTGCTGTACATGCTACTCAACTGGCTGCCCTCGCTGTTGATTGGCCAAGGCTATACGCGGCCGCAGGCCGGCGTGGTGCAGATCCTGTTCAACTTGGGCGGCGCGGCGGGTTCATTCCTGACCGGACGCATGATGGACCGTGGCCACGCCGGGCGCGCGGTGTGCATTGCCTACGCGGGTATGCTCGCCTCGTTGGCAGGCCTTGGCCTGTCCACCAGCTTCGGCTTGATCCTGCTGGCGGGCTTTACCGCCGGTTATTGCGCCATCGGAGGTCAGTTGGTGCTTTACGCATTGGCACCGACGCTCTATCCAACACAGGTGCGTGCCACGGGTGTGGGTGCATCGGTGGCGGTGGGCCGCCTGGGGTCCATGGCCGGACCATTGGCGGCAGGACAGATCCTCGCAGCCGGGGCGGGAGTCGGGGGCTTGTTGCTGGCCGCCTCGCCGGGATTGGTGGTGGCAGCCGTGGCCGCGATGGCGCTGCTGGGACGCCGCGCGCCGCAAACCGGGGCCGCTGCTTCGGGAGGGGTCGCGCCATGAATCTGCGCAAAGTACTCGCTGTCATGCTGCTGAGCGGTTGCGCTGCTCTGGCCCAGGCCGCGAATTATGAACCGCCGCCGCTCAAGCTCGAGCCGCTGGCGCGCTTTAATGTCGACCTGGTGGCGCCGATCTGGGAGCTGGGCACTACCAGCGGGCAGGGCAAACGGCGAATCATCCCCATCACCGGTGGGCATTTCGAGGGTGCCCGGCTCAAGGGCGCCATCCTCAACAATGGCGCGGACTGGCAAGTGGTTACCGCGGAGGGGGTGGCCATCATCGACACCCGTTACTTGCTGCAAACGGACGACGGTGCGTTGATCTACCTGCGCACTGAGGGCTACCGCTTCGGCCCCCCGGAGGTAATGAAAAAAGTTGCCGCCGGCGAAGATGTCGATCCCAGCCAATACCAGTTCCGCATCACATTGCGCTTCGAAACCTCGGCGCCTCAATACGCATGGCTCAACCGCACGGTGGGCGTGGGCAGCGCCATGCGCCTGGGCAATGCCGTTGTGTACGATGCCTTCGAACTTAAGTAGATAATTGTATTAATA
>JAEWGL010000158.1 GCA_023388335.1 Pseudomonadota bacterium
TCACGCAATGGACGATGCTGTTGCAGGCTGCGTTTGCGACGGGCGCGGGCCAGCTGGTTGAACGCCTCGATCAGGATCGAGAAACCGATGGCCGCGTAGAGGTAGCCTTTGGGGATATGGAAGCCCAGGCCTTCGGCGGTCAGGCTGAAGCCGATCATCATCAGGAAACCCAGGCACAGCATGATCACCGTCGGATGGGCGTTGACGAAGCGGGTCAGCGGCTTGCTGGCGATGATCATGATGCCTATCGAGAAGATCACCGCAATCATCATCACCGACAGGTGCTCGACCATACCCACTGCGGTGATCACCGCATCCAGCGAGAACACCGCGTCAAGCACCACGATCTGCGCCACGATAGGCCAGAAGGCGGCATGGCGCACGACGCCGGTGGCTTGGGCCACATGGCCTTCCAGGCGTTCGTGAAGCTCCATGGTCGCCTTGAACAACAGGAATACACCACCGAACAGCATGATCAGATCACGGCCGGAGAAGCTCTTGCCCAACACCTCGAACAGCGGCGCGGTCAGGGTGACCATCCACGAGATGCTGGCCAGCAGGCCCAGGCGCATCACCAGGGCCAAGGTCAGGCCGATCACCCGGGCGCGGTCGCGCTGGTGAGGCGGCAGCTTGTCGGCCAGGATGGCGATGAACACCAGGTTGTCGATACCCAGTACCAGTTCGAGAACGATGAGCGTGGCCAGGCCCAGCCAGGCCGTGGGGTCGGCTAGCCATTCCATGGATGGGTACTCATGTACGAAGCGTCAAGCAGACGCGGGCAGGACGGCCGCAAGGGCCAACAACTGGGAGGCTCCGAGAAGGTGCTCATGGGGACCTGATATCAATTTGGGATGAAGATCCTACAACTTCACCAGGTTTTTCTGACAGCGAGAAACTATTACAAAAGCTGTAGCAGATTTCGCCGGGGTTTTTTATTCAATCCACCGGCTACTTCCATTTGCAACGGTAATGCTGGCTCAAGCCAGGGCTGCGACAGTCGATCATCGCCCTGGCCTCTCCCACCGCTGTCGGAAGATGCCCTCAACCTTCGCTCAAAGCTTCCAGTCCAGGCTCACCATCAGCGTGCGCGGCTCGCCGTTGTACACGCCGTTATAGAACCCGACGTTATTGTAGTAGTGCTCATCGAACAGGTTCTTCACGTTCAGCGACGCCGACAGATGATCGTCGAACTGATACCGGCCCATCAGGCCGACCACGGAGAAGGCGCGCTGGCTCATGCTGTCCTTGACGGTGATGAGCTCGCCGTTGTCGTCGCGCCCCACGGGGCGATTACCCAGGGCGAAGGTGTTGCTCTGCCAGTCCAAACTGCCGCCGACGGTCAGCGCTGGGGTGAGCTTGTAGGTGCTGGAAAAGCGCACAAGGTTCAGTGGCTGTTCGGTGTTCTTGCGCTGCTTGTCGCCAGCGGCCGCATGGGTATAGCTGTAACCCAGGCTGACCTGCCAGTCAGGCCGTATTTCGCCAGCGATTTCCGCCTCGAAGCCCTCCACGACCACGCCTTTGCCACCGGAGCGATAGTACTGTTCGCCATTGGGCCCGCGAGGCACCGAGTCATCGATTTCCGCCACGTTGTCCTGTTTGCTGCGGTAGATCGCCGTGCTCAGGTTGGCACGCTCGTCGAACAGGCTGCCCTTCAGGCCCACTTCATACACCTTGCCAACGATAGGCTCCAGATACTGCTTGTTCACATCCATGCGCGTCTGGGGGTTGAAGATGTCGGTGTAGCTGACATAGACCGTGTACTGCTCGGTCAGGTCGTAGAGCACCCCGGCATAAGGGGTCCATTGATCGTTCTGGGTCTGACTGCTGGAGGACTCGGCGGTAGTGTTCAGGTCGGCGTCGTATGCCCATGAACGGCTTTCGGCCTTCCAACTGCCATAGCGGCTGCCGAGCACCAGGTGCAGGCGGTCGGTCGGGTTGAGGCGCGTGGCAATGTAGCCCGCCTTCTGCTCGTTGCTGCTGCGCGAATCGTCAAGACCGCTGTCGACATCGTAGAACTTGGCGACCGCGCTCAGGTCCCTCCAGTCGGGGATGCTGTTGTATCCGTTTGCAGCGTTGCGCCGGTAGAAGTACGGCGCCGTGTTACGCCGCTCCGACTCGCCGTAACCCATCATGAAGTCATGGCTGCGCCCAAACAGCTGATAAGGCCCCGCCACATTGAAATCGATGGCGTCCATTTTCTCCACGCCGGCGAAGTGACTGAACCAGGCCGTCATGCCGCTGCCGTCGCTGTCCGGAAAACCGTTGCCGCCGTAGTAGACCTTGCCGTCGGAGTCGCTCTGGCGATGGGTGTAGGCCGCCTTGAACAGCCAGTCGTTGCTCAGTTGCTGGTCCAGGGTAACGAACACCGTCTGGTCCTTCAGCGGCCAGGACGACCAGGGCGCCGCCAGGTTGGTCGAGCGCGGCAGGTTGGCCTTGCTGCCGTCGGCATTCCAGTACGGCACCGTGCCCCAGGAGGAGCCCTGCACGTGCTTGTTCTGGTAGTCGTAGCCGACGGCCAGCACGGTGCTGTCGGTCAGGTCTGCCTCAAGGATGCCGTAAGCCACTTCGCGCTGGGACTGGTAGTGGTCCATGTACGACTTGCTGTCGCGGTAGGCCAGCATCGTGCGCCCGCGCAAGCGGCCGTCGAAGCCTAGCGGGCCGCCCGCGTCGAGGTAGCTGAAGTAGTTGTCGTAGGTACCGCCGCTGATGCCGGTACGGATCGCCAGCTCGTGGGTGGGGCGCTTGCGCATCATGGCGATGGTCCCGGAGGGGTCGCCCGCCCCCGTGGTCAGTCCGGTGGCCCCGCGCACGACCTCGATGCGGTCGTAGATGATGGTGTCCGAATCCGACTTCAGCCCCGAGAAGGTGTTGAGCATCCCGTCGATCTGGAAGTTGTTGATCGCGTAGCCCCGCGAATAATACGCCGGACGTTCCGAGTCGTTACGCTGCACCGTGACCCCGGTCACGTGGGCCATGGTCTCGGACAGGCTGTTCAGCTTGAAGTCGTCCAGCTGCTGGCGGGTCACTACCGACACCGATTGCGGCGTCTCCTTGATAGACAGGTTCAGCCGTGTCGCGGTGCTCATGCTACCGGTGGTGTAGGCACCGGTGTTCTCTGTAGTTGGGCCTAGGCCTTGGGCGAGGATCTCGATGGAGCCCAGTTCCAGGACACCGCCCTCGGACCTCGATGGGGTCTGCTCAGCCAGGGACAGCGGGCTTAGGACGGTGGCGTACAGGCCCAGGGACAGGGCCATGGAAGGGTTGATGGACGCGAACATTGCTGCCTTTTCCTTGCACTGGTGTGAAAAATCCATTTCTGGCAATGCGCGGCAGCTTAATGAAAAATATTATTGAACGCGAATGATTATCGATTTTTATATCAAAAATTAAAAAGGCGGTCACAAGACCGCCTTCTCAGGGTTTGAAGATTGCTCAGGGCATCACGGGCGGGGTGTACTGCAAGGTCGTTCCCAGCGCCCACAGCAGAAACAGCACCAAGGGCACATGCACCAGCAGCTGCACGAAGGAGAAGCCGATCAGGTCGCGGGCCTTGAGGCCAAGTACGCCGAGCAGTGGCAACATGTAGAACGGGTTGATGAGGTTCGGCAGGGCCTCGGCGGCGTTGTAGATCTGCACGGCCCAGCCCAGGTGGTACTGCAGGTCATTGGCCACCAGCATGACGTAGGGCGCTTCGATGATCCACTTGCCGCCGCCGGAGGGGATGAAGAAGCCCAGCACGGCGGAGTACACGCCCATGAGCACGGCATAGGTGTCATGGGAGGCGATCTGCACGAAGAAGGTAGAGATGTGGTGAGCCAGGGTCTGCGCGTCGCCGCCTTTGACCTGGGTGAGGATGGCGGCGATCGAGCCGTACAACGGGAACTGGATCAGCACGCCGGTGGTGGTCGGCACGGCACGCGCCACGGCATCGAGGAAGCTGCGCGGGCGCCAGTGCAACAAGGCGCCGAGCATGATGAACAGGAAGTTGTAGGTGTTGAGGCCGGAAATGGCGGTGATCGCCGGCTTGGTGGAGAACTCGTGGTACAGCCAGCCGGCGGCCAGGAGCACCAGCAGCAGGGTCAGGATCGGGCTGTACTCCAGCCATTCGCCCGGACGGGTGCGCTGTGGCGGTGGCGGTGCGCTGAAGCTTGGGTCGACGCCACAGTCTTCGGCGCTGCGGGCACTGTTGGGGCCCGGCGCGGTGGCGTAGGCGACGATCAGCGAGATGACCACCAGCGCCGCCAGCATCACGCCGGATTGCCAGAGGAAGATGGTTTCAGTGAAAGGAATCACCCCGGTGATCGACAGGATCGACGGTGGCAGGCTGGCCGGGTTGGCTTGCAGCTGGGCGGCCGACGACGACAGGCCCAGGGCCCATACCGCGCCCAGGCCCAGGTAGGCAGCGGCGCCGGCGGCGCGGTAGTCCATCTTCAGGTCCTGGCGACGGGCCAGGGCGCGCACCAGCAGGCCGCCGAAGACCAGCGACAGGCCCCAGTTGAGCAAGGAAGCGACCATGGAAATCAACGCGACCCAGCACACCGCCGAGCGGCCGTTCTTCGGTATCCGCGCCAGGCGGTCGATCAGGCGTACGGCGGGCGGCGAACTGGCAACCACGTAGCCGCCGATGACCACGAAGGCCATCTGCATGGTGAAGGGAATCAGGCTCCAGAAACCGTCGCCAAAGGCCGTGGCGGTGTCGGTGGGCTTGGCGCCCATGGCCAGGGCGCCCAGGCTGACCAACACCACGGCCAGGGCGGCGAAGACCCAGGAGTCGGGGAACCAGCGTTCGGCCCAGTTCGAGCAACGCAGGGCAAAGCGAGCGGAGCGGCTGTCTTGGAGATCGGCGGCCACAGGGTTTTTCCTTTTATCTGTCTTATGTATTTTTGAATCACTGCAAAACCCTGTGGGAACGGCGGTTCAGCGCCCCGACTGGCCCGCGAAGGTGCCAGT
>JAEWGL010000174.1 GCA_023388335.1 Pseudomonadota bacterium
TAACTCATTGATTTAGCTGAACCCTGTGGGAGCGGGCTTGCCCGCGAACACCGGCGAAGCCGGTGCCATACACCGCGGTGCCTGCTTCGCGGGCAAGTCGGAGCGCCGAACCGCCGCCCCCACAGAGCATTGCGACGCGCTTGCAGGCTTTGTTCTCTGCGCGACAGCGCAGCCCAGCGGGCTGAGTGGGCTCCTACCGGGCCGCGCAAGTTGAGATGGCGCTGTAACCCATAGGAGCGGCCTTGCGCCGCGAATGGGCGCAGAGCGCCCCCAGAGGCCATCACAACTTGGCGATGGATACCTCGGTGGATTTCACGAAGGCAATCACCTCACTGCCTACCTGCAGTTCCAACTCGCGCACGGAGCGGGTGGTGATTACCGAGGTGACGACGCCGGAGGCGGTCTGCACGTCGATTTCCGAGAGCACGGGGCCTTCCAGGATTTCTTTCACGGTGCCTTTGAACTGGTTGCGGACATTGATCGCTTTGATGGTCATGGCGGTATTCCTTCTGGCTCGATGGGTTCAATGCGCCCAACGCAGTTGCGTGGGCAGAGGGGCTACGGGCTCCGGCTCGGGCGGCGTGCCCGGGACGGACAGAACACGGTTGAGAACTTCGGTTTCCAGGGCGGCGAAGCGGTGTGAACCACGCGCCCGGGGCCGTGGCAGGTCGACCAGCAGGTCCAGGCCGACTTCACCTTCCTCGATGAGAATCACCCGGTCGGCAACGGCGACCGCTTCGTTGACGTCATGGGTCACCAGCAACACGGTGAAGCCATGCGTGCGCCACAGACGCTCGATCAGTTGCTGCATCTCGATGCGGGTCAGGGCGTCCAGCGCGCCAAGCGGCTCATCGAGCAACAGCAGGCGCGGCTGGTGGATCAGGGCGCGGGCCAGGGCCACGCGCTGCTTCTGGCCGCCGGACAGTGCCGCCGGCCATTCGTTGCCACGCTCGGCCAGGCCGACCGCCTCCAGGGCTTCCAAGGCACGAGGCCGCCAGTCGCCCGACAGGCCCAGGCCGACGTTGTCGATCACCTTCTTCCAAGGCAGCAGACGGGCGTCCTGAAACATCAGGCGGGTGTCCTCGCGAGCCTCGTCCAAGGGGGCGGCACCTGCCAGCAACCGGCCACCGGTGGGCTGGTCGAGCCCTGCCAGCAAGCGCAGCAAGGTGCTCTTGCCGCAACCGCTACGGCCGACGATGGCGACGAACTGCCCGGCTGGAATGTGCAGATCGATACCCTTGAGCACTTCGCGCTGGCCAAAAGCCTTGTGCAGGTGCTGGGCCGCCAGGGGGATACCACGCAATAGGCGCGGCGGCTGTTCCTTGAGCAAGGTCATGTGCCTTCCCTCTTCACGGTTTGATAGGCCGGATGCCAGCGCAGCCAGACACGTTCCAGGCCACGGGCCGCAAGGTCGGCGAGCTTGCCGAGCACCGCATAAAGAACGATGGCCAGGACCACCACGTCGGTCTGCAGGAACTCACGGGCATTCATCGCCAGGTAACCGATGCCGGCGTTGGCCGAGATGGTCTCGGCGACGATCAGGGTCAGCCACATGAAGCCCAGGGCAAACCGCACGCCGACCAGGATCGACGGCAAGGCGCCGGGCAGGATCACTTGGCGGAACAGCCCAAAGCCCGACAGGCCGTAGCTGCGCGCCATCTCCACCAGCGCCGGATCGACGTTGCGGATGCCGTGGTAGGTGTTCAGGTAGATCGGGAACAGCGTGCCCAGCGCGACCAGGAAGATCTTCGCCGACTCGTCGATGCCGAACCACAGGATGACCAGCGGGATCAGCGCCAGGTGCGGCACGTTGCGAATCATCTGCACCGAGCTGTCCAGCAGGCGCTCGCCCCACTTGGAGAGACCGGTAATGAAACCCAGCACCAGACCGATGCTGCCACCGATCAGGAAGCCCAGCGCGGCGCGCCACCCGCTGATCGCTAGGTGCGTCCAGATCTCGCCGCTGCGCACCAGTTCGACGCCGGCAGTCACCACCGCGCTCGGCGCTGGCAGGATGCGGGTCGACAGCCAACCAGCGCTGACCGCCAGTTGCCACACCGACAGCAGCAATACCGGCAGGACCCAGGGCGCCAGGCGCCGGGCCCAGGGGGATGAAGTAGGACGACTCATGCCCCGATCCTCAACGCTGCGCCGCGGATTTAGGCAGGATGTCGTTGGCCACCATCTCGCCGAACGGACTCACGTAGTTCGCGCCCTGCGGTTGCTCGGGACGCTGGATGTCCAGGTGCGGGAACAGCAGCTCGGCGACGCGGTACGACTCTTCCAGGTGGGGATAACCGGAGAAGATAAAGGTGTCGATGCCAAGGTCTGCGTATTCCTTGACCCGCGCCGCCACGGTCGGGCCATCGCCGACCAGCGCCGTGCCCGCGCCGCCGCGTACCAGGCCGACGCCGGCCCAAAGATTGGGGCTGACTTCCAACTGGTCACGGTTGCCGCCATGCAGGGCGGCCATGCGTTGCTGGCCGACCGAATCGAAGCGTGCCAGCGAAGCCTGGGCGCGTTCGATGGTGTCGTCGTCCAGGTGCGAGATCAGGCGCTCGGCGGCCTGCCAGGCCTCGGCGTTGGTTTCGCGCACGATCACGTGCAGGCGAATGCCGAAGCGCACGGTACGGCCCTGCTTGGCTGCCTTGGCGCGCACCTGTTCGATTTTCTCGGCCACGGCCGCCGGTGGCTCGCCCCAGGTCAGGTACAACTCGACCTGTTCGGCGGCCAGGTCCTGCGCCGCTTCCGAGGAGCCGCCGAAGTACAACGGCGGGCGCGGTTGCTGGACCGGCGGGTAGAGCAGCTTGGCGCCCTTGACCTGGATATGCTGGCCGTCATAGTCGACGACCTCGCCTTCCAGTACCCGGCGCCAGATACGGGTGAATTCCACCGAAGCCTGGTAGCGCTCCTCGTGGCTGAGGAACAGGCCGTCACCGGACAGTTCTTCCGGGTCGCCACCGGTCACCAGGTTGAACAGCGCACGACCGCCGGACAGACGATCAAGGGTCGCCGCCTGACGCGCCGCGACGGTCGGCGAGATGATCCCCGGCCGCAGGGCGACAAGGAATTTCAGACGCTGAGTCACCGGAATCAGCGAGGCCGCCACCAGCCAGGAATCCTCGCACGAACGGCCAGTGGGGATCAGCACGCCACCGAAGCCCAGGCGGTCGGCGGCCTGGGCGATCTGCTGCAGGTAGCCATGATCGACCGCGCGGGCGCCTTCGGTGGTGCCCAGGTACTTGCCGTCGCCATGGGTGGGAAGAAACCAGAATACGTTAAGGCTCATTGGAGTTGTCTCCTTCAAGGGTGGCTCAGACCGGGGCGGCGCCCCGGCACAGGCAAATCGTCAAGGCGCGCTGGCGACCTTGGCCGGGGGTGTCCAGATCACGTCCTTGATGCTCAAGGGCTTGGGGATCAGCTTCAGGGCCTGGAAGGTGTCGGCGATCTTCTGCTGCGCAGTGATCACTTCCGGCGTGAGCGGGGCAGCGCCATAGCCCTGGCGCTTGACCGAGGTCAGGGTGATATCGGCCGGCAAGCCGAGCAGCGGCGCCACCTGGTCGGTGACCTGCTGCGGGTTGGCCTGGGACCATTCGCCCACCGCGCGCACTTCCTCGACCAAGGTGTCGATCACGGTCGGATGCTGGGTGGCGTAGTCGCGGGTGGCCAGGTAGAACTGATGGTTGTCGACCAGGTCCTTGCCGTCACGCAGGGTGCGCGCTTGCAGCTGTTGCTCGGCGGCAGCCTGGTACGGGTCCCAGATCACCCAGGCATCGACGCTGCCCCGCTCGAAGGCGGCGCGGGCATCGGAGGGCGGCAGGTAGACAGGCTGGATGTCGCTGTACTTGAGGCCGGCGTCTTCGAGGGCGCGGACCAGCAGGTAGTGGACGTTGGAGCCTTTGTTCAGCGCGACCTTCTTGCCCTTGAGCTCCTTCACCGACTTGATCGGCGAGCCCTTGGGCACCAGGATCGCCTCGCTGTGCGGCGCTGGCGGCTCGTAGGCAACGTAGAGCAGGTCGGCGCCAGCGGCCTGGGCGAAGACGGGCGGAGTTTCACCGGTCACGCCAAAATCGATCGAGCCGACATTGAGTCCTTCGAGCAACTGCGGGCCGCCGGGAAACTCGGTCCATTGCACCTGGATACCCTGCTCGGCCAGGCGCTTCTCCAGCGAGCCTTTGGCCTTGAGCAGCACCAGGGTGCCGTATTTCTGATAACCGATACGCAGGCTCCCGGCCTGGGCTTGGGTAATGGCGCCGAAGGACACAGCCGCCGCAAACAGGGCGACCAGACCACGACGCAAGAAGATTGTGCGCATGGCGCTCTCCAGTGCGAATGAGGTTTTGGCTGCACCTGCTTGCCCGTTGGCGGGCGAGTAAGGTGGTAAGTTCGGTGAAGCGTTGTCGCCGGCTCAGATGCTCCAGCGGGCGCTGAGCAGGCGTTCGTTGAGCTCGCCAGGGGCCACGGGCTTGGGCCGTCGGGCCAGGGCGCTGTGAAACAGTTCCAGCGAGTCCTGCAGGCGTTGCTCCAGCGTCGCAGCGAGCTGCGCTGGGTTCGATCCTTCGCCGTAGGCGATCTGGCTGTCGTCAGCAAAGATCCCCTGCAGCGTTTCCTGTGCCTTGAGTGCCGACAGCACCGGCTTGAGCGCGTAGTCCACCGCGAGCATGTGGGCGATGCTGCCGCCGGTGGCGATCGGCAGGACCACTTTGTGTTCCAGAGCCCGTTCGGGCAGCAGGTCGAGCAGGGTTTTCAGGGCGCCGGCGAACGAGGCCTTGTACACCGGCGTGGCGACGACGAGACCGTCTGCCTGCTCCACCAACTGTTGAAAGTGCTGCACCTTTGGGCTGTCGAACCGCGCATGGAGCAGGTCTTCGGCCGGAAAGTCGCGGACCTGGAAGGTCACCACTTCTACACCCTGGGCCTGCAGCCACTGCCGCGAACGCTCGAGCAACACGCCTGAGCGTGAACGGGTACTTGGGCTACCGCCAAGAGACACAACCAGCATGAAGCACTTCCTTTGTTTCGAATCGGGCCGCGAGGTGATTGCTCGCTGGATGGAGTGACAGTAACAGTCAGCGCATATACCTAGAAATCATATTTTTTCATTTGTTTATTCTTTTTACGTCTATAGCATTTCTGGTTCTTTGTGTTCTTGAAATCGAGCGCCGCCTGCGCGGCGCTGACACAGCGAAGACAGTGACGCCCACATGTCACCCACCCATAAAAAAGGGCCGTCGAAACGGCCCGAAGATCCCTGCTATGGCTAAGAGCAATGCAACAAGCATTCAGCGATTAGGTTGAGGCGTCAGGCGCAGGTAGGGTTTCACCGCGCGGTAGCCTTTGGGGAAGCGTTGCTTGATCTCTTCCTCGTCCTTGAGCGACGGCACGATCACCACTTCATCGCCATCCTGCCAGTTGGCGGGGGTGGCTACCTTGTGGTTGTCGGTCAGCTGCAGCGAGTCGATCACCCGCAGGATCTCGTTGAAATTACGCCCGGTGCTGGCCGGATAGGTGATGGTCAGGCGAACTTTCTTGTTCGGGTCGATCACGAACAGGGAGCGTACGGTGAGGGTGTCGTTGGCGTTGGGATGGATCAGGTCGTAGAGATCCGATACCTTGCGGTCGGCATCGGCGATGATCGGGAAGTTGACTACGGTGTTCTGGGTTTCGTTGATGTCATCGATCCAGCGGTGGTGAGAGTCGACCGGGTCGACCGACAGGGCGATGGCCTTGACGCCGCGGCTGGCGAAGTCTTCCTTGAGCTTGGCGGTCAGGCCCAGCTCCGTGGTGCATACAGGGGTGAAGTCGGCAGGGTGGGAGAACAACACGCCCCAGCTGTTGCCCAGCCACTCGTGGAAGCGGATCTTGCCAGCGCTGGAATCCTGTTCGAAGTCGGGGGCGATGTCGCCGAGTTTGAGGCTCATGGTGCGGCTCCTGTGTCTGCGTTATGGGTTCAATGTGCCTGCATCCACTAAAAAATAAAAAGAATAAATATCGATTTATTTATAACCAGATCGCATACGCGCTTGCAGGCAAAAAAAAGCCTCGCACCAAGCGAGGCTCTTTTCTCAATAACGCTTACATGAAGTTGTAAGTGTAGTTGAAGATCAGACGGGTCTGATCGGCATCGTTGATGCTTTCGCCGCTGCCGCGATAGACACCGTGACGCAGGCTGGTACCCAGACCCTTGAGCGGGCCTTCCTGGATCACGTAGTCAATACGCGCGTCGCGTTCCCACTCTTTATAGCTGCCGCTGCCGCTGATATTGCGAATGTCATCGCCACGCAGGTAAGCAACCGATGCCTTCAAGCCTGGCACGCCCAGACGAGCGAAGTCGTAGGAGTACTGACCGAAGGTGGTGTTCTCGCCCGCACGCGCGAACTGGTTGATCATGCTATCGGTGAACAGGTAGAAGCTGGCGCCCCCTGCACCTTCCAGAGGTGAGGTGCTGCCATCCTTGCGCACGTTGCCCTGGTTCAGCCAGACGAAGCCGCCGTCGTCACCCACCTGCTGGTGACCGAGCATCAGCGCGTGCCCACCCAGGCTATAGGTGAACATGGCACTCCAGGTCTTGTTGTCGACCTTGCCGGTGCTGTCGGCATAACCGCCGTTGTTGTTGAAGGTGTAACCGGTGTCACCGTTCTTGCCATCGCTGCGGCTGTCGAAGTAGCGCAGGTCGGTCTTGAACGACTGGTCTTCGGCGATCGGGAAGACGTGGGTCAGGCCCAGGAAGTGCTGCTTGTAGAAGTCTTCCAGGTTCGAGTAGTAGTACTGCAGGGTCAGGTCTTTGGTGACCTTCCAGTCGCCACCGGCGAACTGGAACTTGTTGCTGTCACGGAAGGCGCCAGCAACGGAAAGACCAGTGCGGTTGCTCGAGGCACGGCCCATCGCGTGGGTCAGTTGACCGGCATTGAGGGTCAGGCTGTCGATCTCTTTCGACTGGATGGTGCCGCCTTCGAAGGTCTGCGGCAGCAGACGACCGTCGTTGGAAACCAGGATCGGCAGAGCCGGAGCCAGCGCGCTACCGAAGTGCGCCTCGGTCTTGGAGATGCGCGCCTTGACGTTGCCGCCGACGCGAGACCAGTCGTGAACCGCAGAACCGTCCGAATCACTCGGGAAGAACGAGTTGTCGGCGTTTTGGCGGTGGCCACGTCCGCCGTCGAGATGAATACCCCACAATGCTTGGACATCCACACCAAAGCCAACGGTGCCCTCAGTAAAACCAGACAGGTAGTCGAGCTTGAAGCCCTGACCGCTTTCACGTTGGTCAAGACCGCCGTTTTCACGGGTATCGTTGTTGAAATACATGGTGCGCGAGCTCAGGGACAGCTTGCTGTCCTCGACGAAACCGGCGGCGCCTGCTTGTTGGGCGAGAACCCCCAGTGCCACGGCCAGAGCCAGGCTGGACTTGTACATGTTTTGCTCCTCTACGTTCTAATTCTTGTGTGTCGCTGAAGGCGGGATCTGTTGCCCCGCTCGTTCGTTGATGGGCGATTAGCGCCAAGGTGTGAGCGACAAGTCAATCGTAACCGTTCATTTCACTACTTTGGTCTAATACATCACCTGGACTACAGAATAATGACAATCCTATAAATCCAAAACGACTGATTGACGAATTTCTCAGATTAATGAGGAATAAGGCCTGAGCCTTTAATGCCACAGGTTGTATCGACCGCGCCCCACCATTCCTTTAGGTTATTTGCAAACCGTTGCTCACAACCGCCATTTCCTGCGAGTTTGCTCTGCGCGCCTGAGCCTAGCACTCGATTCGACATTTCGCTTCTGAACCCGCTCAGGCAGGGCTGCGGCAGTGGTCAGTAGCGCATTTGGCTCCTAAGCTAATGCAAAAAAGTTATTTATTTTACATTTCTTAGATCATCTAGTCTTCTCGCCATCACTCAATCCGACTGCCTGACGAGGAGTTCCCCCATGATTGCGCACGCACCATTGCGCCTGATCGGCGCCCTGTCACTGGCCGGCGCCAGCTGGCTTGCCCAGGCAGCCGACCTGAGCGTGGCCTACCAGACAACCGTCGACCCGGCCAAGGTGGCCCAGGCCGATGGCCGCTACGAAAAGGCCAGTAATGCCAGTATCGACTGGCGCAAGTTCGACAATGGCGCCGACGTGATTACCGCCGTGGCCTCCGGCGACGTGCAGATCGGCTACCTCGGCTCCAGCCCGCTGGCCGCCGCCGCTACCCGCAAGCTGCCGGTGGAAACCTTCCTCATCGCCACCCAGATCGGCGCCGGGGAGGCCCTGGTCGTGCGTGACAGCATCCAATCGCCGCAGGACCTGATCGGCAAGAAGGTCGCGGTGCCATTCGTTTCCACCGGCCACTACAGCCTGCTGGCCGCCCTGAAGCAGTGGAACATCGACCCGTCCAAGGTGCAGATCCTCAACCTCGCGCCACCGGCGATCATTGCCGCCTGGAAGCGTGGCGACATCGACGCCACCTACGTCTGGGATCCAGCCCTGGGCGTGGCCAAGGAAAACGGCAAGGTGCTGGTTACCTCCGGCGATCTGGCGCAAAAAGGCGCGCCGACCTTCGATGCCTGGATCGTGCGCAAGGACTTCGCCGCCAAGCACCCAGACATCGTCAAATCGTTCGCCAAGGTCACCCTCGACGCCTACGCCGACTACCGTAACGACCCGAAAGCCTGGCTGGCCAATCAGGGCAACATCAGCAAGCTGGCCAAGCTCTCCGGTGCCAAGCCTGCCGATATCCCGGTCCTGCTCGAAGGCAACGTCTACCCGCTGGCCGCCGAGCAGGTCAGCGCACTCGGCGCACCGACCACCCAGGCCCTGACCGATACGGCGACCTTCCTCAAGCAGCAAGGCAAGGTCGAGGCCGTACTGCCGGACTATTCGCCCTACGTCAGCGCCCACTACATCGCCAACTGATCGGAGCCTGTCATGGCCTTGCTTGAACTGGAGCGTATCAGCGCACAGTACCCCGGCGCCGCCGAACCGGTGCTGGCCGACATTACCCTGAGCCTGGGCCCGCGCCAGTTGCTGGTGGCCCTAGGGCCATCGGGCAGCGGCAAGACCTCGCTGCTCAACCTGATTGCCGGGTTCGTCGCGCCCAGCAGCGGACGCATCACCTTGGATGGCGTACCCGTGCAAGGCCCCGGCGCCGAGCGCGGCGTGGTGTTCCAGGATGATGCCCTGCTGCCTTGGCAGGACGTGCTGGGCAACGTCGCCTTCGGCCTGGAGCTGGCCGGCGTGCCACGGAGCCAGCGCGAGCAGAAGGCCCGCGAGATGCTCGCACTGGTCGACCTGAGCGGCTTCGGCAAGCGGCGCATCTGGCAACTCTCGGGCGGCCAGAAACAGCGCGTGGGCCTGGCCCGCGCCCTGGCGGCCGATCCGCGGGTACTGCTGATGGACGAGCCTTTCGGCGCCCTCGACGCCTTCACCCGCGAACAGATGCAGGCGCTGCTGCTGCAGGTCTGGCAGCGCACCGCCAAACCGGTGTTCCTGATCACCCACGACATCGAGGAAGCGGTATTCCTGGCCAGCGAACTGGTGCTGCTGGCGCCTAACCCGGGACAGATCGTCGAGCGCCTGCAGCTGGACTTCGGTCAACGCTACGCCGCTGGCGAGTCCGCCCGGGCGATCAAGTCCGATCCGCGCTTCATCGAAACCCGCGAGCACGTTCTGGCGCGGGTGTTTTCCCAACGCAGCGCCGCCCAGCGGCAGGAGTCCGCATGAGCAGCCTGGACCTTCCGATCGCCAGCAAGCGCACCAGCCCACAAGCGCCCGCCCTCAAGGCCAAGCGGTCCCTGGGCACGCGCTGGATCAGTGCCCTGACCCTGGCTGTCCTGCTCCTGGCCTGGTGGCTGGTGACCGCGGCCGACTGGATCGAGCCGCTGTTCCTGCCCTCGCCTGGCGAGATCCTGGCCAAGGCCTGGGTGCTGCTCACCCAAGGCTACATGGACGCGAGCCTGTGGCAGCATTTGGGCGCCAGCCTCGGACGCATCGGCGTGGCCCTGGGCGCGGCGATCCTGACCGCGATACCGGTGGGCATCGCCATCGGCTACAACCGTATCGCCCGTGGCATCCTCGATCCACTGATCGAGTTCTACCGGCCGATTCCACCGCTGGCCTACCTGCCGTTGATCGTCATCTGGTGCGGTATCGGCGAGCTGTCGAAGGTGCTACTGATCTTCCTCGCGATCTTCGCGCCCATCGCCATTGCCACCGCCACTGGCGTGCGCACCGTCGATCCGGCAAAGCTGCGCGCCGCGCAGTCGCTGGGGGCCACGCGATTCCAGCTGATCCGCCACGTGATCCTGCCCAGCGCCCTGCCCGACATCCTCACCGGCATCCGTATCGGCCTGGGCGTCGGCTGGTCGACCCTGGTGGCCGCCGAGCTGATCGCCGCCACCAGTGGCCTGGGTTTCATGGTGCAGTCGGCGGCGCAGTTCCTGGTCACCGACGTGGTGGTGCTGGGCATCCTGCTGATTGCCCTGATCGCCTTCTCGCTGGAGATGGGCCTGCGCGCCCTGCAACGCAAGCTGGTGCCCTGGCATGGGCAAAGCCACTGATTCCGACTGACCACGCCGACACGTCGGCGCCACTCAAGAGACCGACATGAGCCTGACCGTTACTCCCCTCAGCCCGGCGCTTGGCGCCCAGATCAGTGGCATCGATTTGAGCCGCGAGCTCAGCGCGCCAGACCGCGACGCCATCGAACAGGCGTTGCTCAAGCACCAGGTGCTGTTCTTCCGCGACCAGCCGCTGAACCCGGCGCAGCAGGCCAACTTCGCCGCCCGATTCGGTGATCTGCATGTCCACCCGATCTACCCCAACGTCCCAGAGACGCCCCAGGTACTGATCCTCGACACCGCCGTGACCGACGTGCGCGACAATGCCGTGTGGCACACCGACGTGACCTTCCTGCCAACTCCCGCGCTGGGCGCGGTACTGAGCGCCAAGCAGTTGCCGGTCTATGGGGGCGACACCCTGTGGGCCAGCGGCATCGCCGCCTTCGAGGCGCTGTCGGCGCCGCTGCGCCAATTGCTCGACGGCCTCACCGCCACCCATGATTTCACCAAGTCGTTCCCACTGGAGCGTTTTGGCACCACCCCAGAAGACCTGCAGCGCTGGGAGACGACCCGCCGCAACAATCCACCGCTGTCGCACCCGGTGGTGCGCACTCATCCGGTGAGCGGGCGCAAGGCGCTGTTCGTCAACGAAGGGTTCACCACACGCATCAACGAACTGAACGAACACGAGAGCGAAGCCTTGCTCAAACTGCTGTTCGCCCACGCCACACGGCCGGAGTTCAGCATTCGCTGGCGTTGGCAGGAGAATGACGTGGCCTTCTGGGACAACCGCGTGACCCAGCATTACGCGGTGGATGACTACCGCCCGCAGCGGCGCGTGATGCACCGGGCGACGATCTTGGGCGATGCGCCGTTCTAGAACAGCTGCTGGACAGAACAGGGCCGCCTCACGGCGAAGGGGCCCCGACAGGCTTACCTCACCAGATGCAGGAACTGCATGTGCCGCTCGTACTGGTCGAGGATGTCGTTGATGATCTGCTCCTTGCTGTAGCCCACCAGGTCATAGTCCTGGCTGCCCTCGCTCAGGTGCACCTCGGCGCGGTAGTAGCGGCGGTTCTTCAGGTCCTGGGTGCCGAGCCCTCCAAGGGCGAAGGACGGGGTGAAATAACCGCGCATCTGCACCTGGTAGATGAACGGCTGCTCTTCACCATGGCCGATCTTCAGGCTAACGTTGTCGTGGCTCGGGTCTTCCTGAGTGATCAACGTCAGGCCCTTCTGTTCGAAGACCTCGGTCACCTCGCCGATCGCCGGGCGCACCACGGTGTCCATGAAGCGGTACACCTCGTCGCGTGACGGAAAGTGCACAGCCTGGCTCAGGCGCTGGCGCCAGCCACCACGACCGCGCCGGGCATTGGCGAAGGGCGCCAGCGAATGCATCTGCGCGATCTGCCGCTGCGACTCCAGGTAGAACGCCTTGTGCAGCCCCCACATCATCGCCAGCAGGATCACCGAGAACGGCAGCGAGGTCAGCACCACCGCTGACTTGAGCGAGTCGATGCTGCCGGCGAACAACAAGCCACTGGTGATCAGCGCGGTCATCGCGCCCCAGAACACCCGCAGCCAGTTCGGGCCGTCTTCGTCCGGGGTACCGCCGCGCGCCGAGAGCGTCGACAGCACCACGGTGCCGGAGTCGGCCGAGGTGACGAAGAAGACAAAGCTGATGAACACCGTGACGGCGATCACCGCCTGGCTCCAGGGGTAGGTCTCGAGCAGCAGGTAGAGAGTCATCGACGGGTTGTCCAGGGCTGACTGACCCAGGGCGGTCATGCCATGTTCGAGCACTTGGTTCAGGGCGCTGTTGCCGAAGATCGACATCCACGCCAACGTGAAGCCCAGGGGAATCAACAGCACACCGAAGACGAACTCACGGATGGTGCGACCGCGGGAAATCCGCGCGATGAACAGGCCGACAAAGGGCGCCCAGGCAATCCACCAGGCCCAGTAGAACACGGTCCAGCCGCCCAGCCAGCCCTTGGCGTCATTGTAGGCATAGACATCGAAGCTCTTGCTCGGCAAGGCGCCGAAGTAGTCCCCGAGGTTCTGGATCAAGGTGTTGAGCAGGTGCTGGGTGGGGCCAGCGAACAACACGAACAACAGCAACGCGCAGGCCAGGAACAGGTTGATGTCGGACATGACTCGCACGCCCTTCTCGACGCCGGCGACCGCCACGGCCACCGCCGCGCCCATCATCAGCACGATCAGCGTCAGCTGCACCCAGTGGGAATGGGAAATGCCGAACAGGTAATCCAGGCCGGCATTGAGGTGAAGCACGCCAAAGCCCATGTCGGCACCCAGGCCGAACACCGTGGCGATGATGCCAAAGCCGTCCACCGCATAGCCGATCGGCCCGTTGATGCGTTTGCCGATCAGCGGGTAGAGCGCCGAGCGCAGCGCCAGCGGCAGGTTGTGGCGATAGGCGAAATAGGCCAGGGCCATGCCGACGAAGGCGAACACGCCCCAACCATGCAAGCCCCAGTGCAGGAACAGCAGCTGCATCGCCTGGCGCCCGGCCTCTGCCGTGCCCGCCTCGCCCTGGGGCGGCTGGAGCATGTGGGTCAGGGGTTCGGAGACGCAAAAGAAGAACAGGGTGATGCTGATGCCAGCGGCGAACAGCATGCCGGCCCATGACAGGTAGCTGAACTCGGGTTCGTCGTGGTCGGCACCGAGCTTGATCTTGCCGTAGCCGGACAAGGCGGTGACCACCACGAAGACCAGGTACAGCGTCATCGCCAGCATGTAGTACCAGCCGACCGTGTTGGCCGCCCAGTTCTGCGCGGCGAGCAACCAGTCACCCGCCGCTTGCGGGTTGATGATGACGATCAGGCCGAATATGAGGATGAAGCTTGCCGCGAAGTAGAACACGGGCGGGTTCATGCCAATCTTGCCGTGGGTGACGGCGTCGGGTGTACTCATTGCAGGTACACCTCACTCGTTGAGGGAAGGTTGGGATTGAACGGGTTCGACAAAGGGTTTCCTCCTGTTGAACACCGGCAGCGGACCACCGTTTTAACTTGAACAAGCGTTCAAGTTAAACATGGATGGGGGGTGCAATGCGAACCGAAGGGCTGGATGGCTGTCGCCGATTTGCGGCAGCAACGGCGGATGTTCAGGCACTTTTCCAACCCTGGGACGGCGCTGTGGGCATAGAGCCTGTCTTCCGGCGCACCTCACCTAACGGTCTTGCCGGGACGCCGGACCGCCGCGAACACGGGCATAGCCCTTGCCATGCACTACGGGGTCAGGCTGCCTTTCTCCAGGTACTGTCGGCGGGACTACTTCTGGGTGCCGTCATCATGCTGCAGATTGGCCTGGGTCAGGTTGCTGCCCGGGGCTACGCTGCGGGTCAGCCAGACATTGCCGCCAATGGTCGAGCCCTTGCCGATGGTGATCCGCCCAAGGATGGTCGCACCGGCATAGATCACTACGTCGTCTTCGACGATCGGATGGCGCGGATGGCCTTTTTGCAGTTGCCCGGATTCATCCGCCGGGAAGCGCTTGGCGCCCAGGGTCACGGCTTGGTAGATGCGCACGCGCTCGCCGATGATCGCCGTCTCGCCGATCACCACGCCAGTGCCATGGTCGATGAAGAAGCTCGGGCCGATCTGTGCGCCGGGGTGGATGTCGATGCCGGTGGCCGAGTGGGCCAGCTCGGAACTGATCCGCGCCAGCAGCGGCAGGCCAGCCCGGTACAGGTGATGGGCCAGACGATGATGGATGACGGCCAGGATACCCGGGTAGCACAGCAGCACTTCATCGACACTGCGCGCCGCCGGGTCACCGTGGAAGGCTGCCAGCACATCGGTGTCGAGCAGGCTGCGCAGGCCAGGCAGGGCCATGGCGAAGCCCTGGATCAGGCGCAGGGCCCGGGCATCCGCGTCGCCCTCATCGGCCTTGCCCTGGCGCGCTGCATAGCGCAGCTCCAGACGTGCCTGGGCCAGCAACGCGGTCAGCGCCGCATCGAGGGTGTGGCCGACGTAGAAGTCCTCGCTCTCCTCACGCAGGTCGACCGGCCCCAGGCGCATGGGAAACAGGGCGCCGCACAGCTGCTCGAGGATCTGGCGCATGGCTTCGCGCGACGGCAGCTCACGGCCGCCTTGTTCGCCGCTGCTGCGACCGTTACGGGTCCGCCATTGTTCGCGGGCGCTGCGCAGGCCACTGACGATGCCCTGCAACTGCCAATGCCCGGATGCTGGATGTTCGCTCACCGTCTTCTCCTCTCGGTACTTGGCCAAGGCATTCACACCAGAACAGCTCCGGCGCCGCCGTTTCACTTCACTCTACGGCAAATCTGGCCCCTGCAAATACCCACGGTTTATTCCATCGCGCGCTAAGCGCGGCATAAGGCGACCACGTGGGTCGAATTCTTGACCTAATATCTAAAGCTGATAGCTGCCTGATATAGGCAATAAAGAAATAAGAAAATAATTTTTTATTATTTCTAAGCCTATGAACTCGTCCCTATAGTCGCCACCCACCTACTTCCACAACAAGCGCGGGCCTGCCATGACGAAATTCGCCAAACCCCTCCTCAACGCCAGCCTTGCCTTGCTGCTGGGCGCCGGATTGCTCAGCCAGGCCTTCGCCGGGGAGCAGCTCAAGACCATCCAGGAAAAGGGCGTGATCAACGTTGGCCTCGAAGGCACTTACCCACCGTTCAGCTTTGTCGATGAAAGCGGCAAGCTGGCCGGTTTCGAGGTGGAATTGTCCGAAGCCCTGGCCAAGGAGCTGGGCGTCAAGGTCAAGCTGCAGCCGACCCCGTGGGATGGCATCCTCGCCGCCCTGCAGTCCAAGCGCCTGGACGTGGTGGTCAACCAGGTGACGATCTCCGAAGAGCGCAAGAAGGCCTACGACTTCTCAAAGCCCTATACCGTTTCCGGCATTCAGGCCCTGGTGCTGAAAAAGAACCTGCAAGCCCTCAAGATCAACGGGGCGGATGACCTGGCCGGCAAGAAAGTCGGCGTGGGTCTGGGCACCAACTATGAGCAGTGGGTGAAGCAGGAAGTGCCCAAGGCGGACGTGCGCACCTATAACGACGACCCTTCCAAGTTCCAGGACCTGCGCGTCGGACGCATCGACGCCATCCTGATCGACCGCCTGGCAGCCCTGGAATACGCGCAGAAAGCCAAGGACACCGCGGTGACGGGCGAAGCGTTCTCGCGCCAGGAGTCTGGCATCGCGGTGCGCAAGGGCGAGCCGGAGCTGCTCGAGGCGATCAACAAGGCACTGGACAAGCTGCGTGCTGACGGCACGCTGACCAAGCTTTCCGAGAAGTACTTCCAGGCCGACGTCACTCGATGATTGGAGAAAGCCTGCAACTGGCCATCGACTCCGCGCCCTTCCTGCTCAAGGGCGCGTACTTCACGGTCGTCCTCAGTGTGGGTGGGATGTTCTTCGGCCTGCTGCTGGGCTTCGCCCTGGCGTTGATGCGCCTGTCGCGGTTCTGGCCGATCAATTGGCTGGCGCGGGTCTACGTGTCGTTCTTCCGCGGCACGCCGCTGCTGGTGCAGCTGTTCGTGATCTACTATGGCCTGCCCCAGATCGGCCTGGAGCTCGATCCGCTGCCTGCGGCGCTGATCGGCTTCTCGTTGAACATGGCGGCCTACACCTGCGAAATCCTGCGCGCCGCCATCGGTTCGATCGAGCGTGGGCAGTGGGAGGCCGCCGCCAGCATCGGCATGACCCGCGGCCAGGCGATGCGCCGGGCAATCCTGCCGCAAGCAGCGCGCACCGCCCTGCCGCCGCTGGGCAACAGCTTCATTTCGCTGGTCAAGGACACCGCCCTGGCTGCCACCATCCAAGTACCTGAGCTGTTCCGCCAGGCGCAACTGATCACCGCCCGGACCTTCGAGGTCTTCACCATGTACCTGGCCGCCGCCCTGATCTACTGGGTCCTGGCCAGCATCCTCGCGCATCTGCAGAACCGCCTCGAGGCGCGGGTCAACCGGCATGACCAGGAGCAGTGAGGCCATGATCGTAGTAGAGCACCTGAGCAAGCAGTTCAACGGCCAGACCGTGCTCGACGGCATCGACCTGACGGTCGCGGCCGGCGAAGTGATCGCCATCATCGGCCCCAGTGGCTCGGGCAAGACCACCTTTCTACGCTGCCTGAACCTGCTCGAAACCCCCAGCGGCGGACGTATCCGCGTCGGTGACATCAGCATCGATGGCGACCGTCCGCTCAACGCCCAGCAAGGCGCGATCCGCCGCCTGCGCCAGCAGGTCGGCTTCGTGTTCCAGAACTTCAACCTGTTTCCGCACCGCACCGCCCTGGAGAACGTCATCGAGGGTCCGGTGATCGTCAAGAAGACCCCACGCGACCAGGCCGTGGCCCTGGGCCGCAAGCTGCTGGCCAAGGTGGGGCTGTCTGGCAAGGAGGATGCCTACCCACGGCGGCTGTCCGGTGGCCAGCAGCAGCGGGTGGCCATCGCCCGGGCCTTGGCCATGGAGCCTGCCGTGATCCTCTTCGACGAGCCGACATCGGCCCTGGACCCGGAACTGGTCGGCGAGGTGCTGGCCACCATCCGAGGCCTGGCGCAAGAGAAGCGGACCATGATCATCGTCACCCATGAGATGAGCTTTGCCCGCGACGTGGCCAACCGGGTGATCTTCTTCGACAAGGGCGTGATCGTTGAACAGGGCGAGGCCAAGGCCCTGTTCGCTCATCCGCGTGAAGAGCGTACCCGGCAATTCCTCAGCAAATTCCTTGACGGCGACGCTTCGCCCGCCTGATCGCTCGACGGCACCCTCCTTCCCTTTGAATCGCTCCAGCCCGCGCAGCCAGCCCTGCGCGGGCCGGAAAGCGACTTGCCAGTTCTTCTATGATTATTCCTAAAAGTTAGTTTATTTAGTTTTTATAAGTGCATAGGGTATATAGACCGGACCACCGGACCAACGCATGTTCGTCGCGATCAGCTGCAGCGACACTTTCATTACGTGAGGTTAGGTATGGTCAGGAACACAATCACCCCAGCCAGGGCATTGAGTGCAGCCAAGGAGCGGCACTGATGCCCAGCCTGGCAGAAACAGTCCTCCACAGCGACCTGGACAGCTCGCCGTTGCTGCTCCCGGCCAAGGTCCTGCGCAACGACGCCGAAGCCCTGCAAGCTGCCCGCGAGCTGGCCAGCGTCGCGCGTGAGCAGGCGGCCCGCCGCGACCAGCAACGCAAGCTGCCGTGGGCCGAAATCGAGCAGTTCACCCGTAGCGGCCTGGGTAGCATCAGCATTCCCCGCGCCTATGGCGGCCCGGACGTCTCCTTCGTCACCCTCGCTGAGGTCTTCCGCCTGATCAGCGCCGCCGACCCGGCGCTGGGGCAGATCCCGCAGAACCAGTTCGGCATGCTGCAACTGCTGCGCGTCACCGCGAGCGAAGCGCAAAAGGCCGTGCTGTTCCAGTCCGTGCTCGATGGCTGGCGCATCGGCAATGCCGGCCCGGAGCGCGGCACCAAGGACACCCTCACGCTCAAGGCGCGGATCACCCGCGACGGCGAGCAGTACCGGATCAGCGGCCAGAAGTTCTACTCCACGGGTGCGCTGTTCGCCCACTGGGTGGCGGTCAAGGCCCTGGACGACGAGGGCCGCCAGCGCCTGGCGTTCGTGCGCCGTGGCAGCCCCGGGCTGCGCATCGTCGACGACTGGTCCGGCTTCGGCCAGCGCACCACCGCCAGCGGCACGGTGCTGCTCGACCAGGTCCCGGTGGACGCCGAGCTGGTGGTCGACAACTGGCGCCAGGGCGATGCGCCGAACATCCAGGGCGCCGCCTCGCAATTGATCCAGGCCGCCATCGATGCCGGTATCGCCGAAGCCGCGATCGACGACAGCATCGCCTTCATCCGCGAGAAGTCCCGGCCCTGGATCGAGGCCAAGGTCGAGCGCGCCAGCGACGATCCTTACGTGATCGCCGACATCGGCCGCCTGAAGCTGGAGCTGCATGCGGCCCAAGCGCTATTGCAACGGGCCGCGCGAGTGCTGGATGAGGTCAGCGCCGCGCCGATCGACGCCGACGCCGCCGCCCGCGCCTCGATTGCCGTGGCCGAGGCCAAGGTGCTGACCACCGAGATCGCCCTGCTGGCCAGCGAGAAGCTGTTCGAGCTTTCTGGCAGCCGCGCCACCCTTGCCGAGTTCAACCTTGACCGGCATTGGCGCAACGCCCGGGTCCACACCCTGCATGACCCGGTGCGCTGGAAGTACCACGCCGTCGGCGCCTGGTACCTGAACGGCAAACGCCCTGCCCGTCACTCCTGGATCTGACCCTTGTAGGCGCGGGTTTGCCCGCGACTGGAGCCACACATGAATGCGTTATCCAACCACTATGACCGGGTGGCGGTCATCCCCAGTGACGCCCAGGCCTTGGCCATCGCCGAGGACGTCGCCCAGCAACTGCGCCAGGACAGCATCCTGCGCGACCGCGAACGCCGCCTGCCGCACCCGGAGCTCGAGCTGTTCTCGCGCTCGGGCCTGTGGGGCATCAGCGTGCCGAAAGCGCATGGCGGCGCGGGCGTAACCAACGTCACCCTGGCCAAGGTCATCGCCCGCATCGCCCAGGCCGATGCCTCCCTCGGCCAGATTCCGCAGAACCATTTTTATGCCTTGGAGGTGCTGCGGGTCAACGGCAGCCCGGCGCAGCAGCAGCGTCTGTTCGGCGAGGTGCTGGCCGGCCGGCGCTTTGGCAATGCCCTGGCCGAGCTGGGCACCAAGACCGCCCACGACCGCACCACCCGCCTGCGCCGCGACGGCGATGTCTACCGCATCGATGGCCGCAAGTTCTACGCCACCGGTGCGCTCTACGCGCAACGCATCCCGACCTCGGTGATCGATGAGCAGGGCGTGCAGCACCTGGCCTTCGTGCCAGCCGATAGCCACGGCCTGCAGGTGATTGACGACTGGAGCGGCTTCGGCCAGCGCACCACCGGCAGCGGTTCGGTGGTGTTCGATAACGTCGCGGTCAGCGCCGAGGACGTGATCGCCTTCCAGAGCGCCTTCGAGCGGCCGACCACGGTGGGGCCGCTGGCGCAGATCCTTCACGCCGCCATCGACACCGGCATTGCCCGCGCCGCCTTCGACGATGCCCTGCATTTCGTGCGCACGCGCAGTCGCCCCTGGGTCGATTCCGGCCTGGACAAGGCCAGTGACGATCCGCTGACCCTCAAAAGCGTCGGCCATCTGGCAATCCGCCTGCACGCCTGCGAAGCCCTGCTCGAACGTGCCGGCGAATTCCTTGACCGTGCCCGTGAAGACAGCACGGCCGACAGCGTCGCCGCCGCCTCCATCGCCGTGGCCGAGGCCCGTGCAATCAGCACCGAGATCGCCTTGGCCGCCAGCAGCACCCTGTTCGAACTGGCCGGCAGCCAGGCCACGCTCGCCGAGCACGGCCTTGATCGCCACTGGCGCAATGCCCGGGTGCACACGCTGCACGACCCGGTGCGCTGGAAGTATCACGCGATCGGCAACTACTACCTCAACGATGAGCATCCATCACGCCGGGGCACTATTTGATGGCGAAGAAAAAGATCCTGCTCAATGCCTTCAACATGAACTGCATCGGGCACATCAACCATGGCCTGTGGACCCATCCACGGGACAACTCGACCCAGTACAAGACCCTGGAATACTGGACCGAGCTGGCCCGCCTGCTCGAGCGCGGCCTGTTCGACGGGCTGTTCATCGCCGATATCGTCGGCACCTATGACGTCTATCGGCAATCGGTCGAAGTGCCGCTCAAGGAGGCCATCCAGTTGCCGGTCAACGACCCCTTGCTGTTGGTCTCGGCGATGGCGGCGGTGACCCGGCACTTGGGCTTCGGCCTGACCGCCAACCTCACCTACGAGGCGCCGTACCTGTTCGCCCGACGCCTGTCGACCCTCGACCACTTGAGCAACGGCCGGGTCGGCTGGAACATCGTCACCGGTTACCTGGACAGCGCCGCCCGCGCCATGGGCCTTGAGCAGCAACCCGAGCACGACCGACGCTACGACCAGGCCGACGAATACCTTCAGGTGCTGTACAAGCTGCTCGAAGGCAGCTGGGACGACGACGCCGTGCTCAACGACCGTCAGCGGCGCATCTATGCCCAGCCCGACAAGGTGCACAAGGTCCAGCACCAGGGCGAGTTCTACAAGGTCGAGGGTTATCACCTGTGCGAGCCTTCGCCCCAGCGCACACCGGTGCTGTTCCAGGCCGGCAGCTCGTCGCGCGGCCTGGCCTTCGCCGGCCAACACGCCGAATGCGTGTTCATCAGTGGCCAGAACAAGGCCGCGACCCGGGCCCAGGTCGACAAAGTGCGCGCCGCGGCCCGGGCCGCCGGACGTGACCCCGCGTCGATCAAGGTGTTCATGGGCATCACCGTGGTCGTCGCCCGCACCGAGCAGCAGGCCCAGGCCAAGCACGCCGAGTACTTGCGCTATGCCAGCCCGGAAGCAGGCGTCGCGCATTTCGCCAGTTCCACCGGCATCGACTTCGCGGCCTTCGCGCTGGACGAGCCGATCCCCTTCACCCAGGGCAACGCCATCCAGTCCGCCACCCGCCAGCTGCAGAACAGCGAGCACACCCGTCGCACCCTGCTCGACCAGCATGCCCTGGGCGGCCGTTACGTGACCTTGGTCGGCTCACCCACCCAGGTGGCCGACGAACTGGAAGCCTGGATCGACGAGACCGGGCTGGACGGCTTCAACCTGACCCGCACGGTGGCGCCGGAGAGCTATGTCGACTTCATCGACCTGGTGATCCCCGAGCTGCAGGAACGCGGCGCCTACAAGACCGCCTACGACACCGGCAGCCTGCGCGAAAAGCTGTTCGCCAGCGGCCACCCCCACCTGCCTGCCGATCACCCCGGCGCCGCCTACCGAACCGACGCCCCGACTGGAGCCCCGCACCATGCTTAAGACCCTGTTCCGGCCCGTCGCGGCCGTAGCCCTGACCCTCGGCCTGTTCGGCGCTGCACACGCCGATGAGCCCTTGAAGATCGGCACCACCTCCGCCTTTGCCATCCCGCTGGAAACGGCGGTGGAAGAAGCGCAGAAGCAAGGCCTGGCGGTCGAACTGATCGAGTTCAGCGACTGGATCGCGCCCAACGTCAGCCTGGCCAGCGGCGACATCGACGTGAACTACTTCCAGCACATTCCCTTCCTCGAGAATGCCAAGGCCGCCGCCGGCTTCGACCTGGTGCCCTATGCGCCGGGGATCATCAACAACGTCGGCCTGTACTCGAAAAAGTACAAGCGCTTCGACGCCCTGCCCGAAGGCGCCAGCGTGGCCATCGCCAACGACCCGATCAACAGCGGCCGTGGTCTGCAGCTGCTGGCCAAGGCTGGCCTGATCACCCTCAAGCCGGGGGTGGGCTACAAGGCCACCGAAGACGACATCGTCGCCAACCCCAAGCGCCTGAAAATGCTTCAGGTCGAGGCCGTGCAACTGGTGCGCGCCTACGATGACGCCGACCTGGTCCAGGGCTACCCCGCCTACATCCGCCTGGCCAACAGCTTCGACGCCACCTCGGCGCTGCTGTTCGACGGCCTGGAGAACAAGGAGTACGTGATCCAGTTCGTCATCCGCCCGCAGAGCAAGGACGATGCGCGCCTGGCCCGCTTCATCGACATCTACCAGCATTCGCCGGCCGTGCGCGCCGCCCTCGACAAGGCTCACGGCACCCTCTACCAACGCGGCTGGGAGCGTTGAGATGAGCAGCGCTAGCGCCCACCGGGCGACCACCGCCGCCGCCCCGCCACCGGCGCGCGAACAGCAGTTGCGGCCCGAGCTGAGCAACGCCCACGTGCGTTTCATCGGCTTGGGCAAGACCTACCCAGGGCAGGCCGAGCCGGCCCTGCAAGGCATCGACCTGAACATCCAGCGCGGCGAGATCTTCGGCATCATCGGCCGCAGCGGCGCCGGCAAGTCTTCGCTGATTCGCACCATCAACCGGCTGGAGCAGCCGACCCAGGGGCGCGTGCTCATCGACCAGGTGGACATTGCCCCGCTCGACGAGGATCGCCTGGTGCAACTGCGCCGGCGCATCGGCATGATCTTCCAGCACTTCAACCTGATGTCGGCCAAGACCGTCTGGCAGAACGTCGAGCTGCCGCTCAAGGTCGCCGGCGTGGCCAAGGCCCAGCGCCAGCGCAAGGTGCGCGAGCTGCTGGAGCTGGTGGGCCTGCAGGACAAGCATCACGTGTACCCGGCGCAGCTCTCTGGTGGGCAAAAGCAGCGCGTCGGCATCGCCCGGGCGCTGGTACACGATCCCGAGATCCTCCTGTGCGACGAGGCCACCTCGGCGCTGGACCCGGAAACCACCGCCTCGATCCTCGAGCTGCTGCGTGACATCAACCAGCGGCTGGGGCTGACTATCGTACTGATCACCCATGAGATGGCGGTGATCCGCGATATCTGCCATCGGGTGGTGGTGATCGAGCGCGGCCAGGTGGTGGAGCAGGGCGCGGTCTGGCAGGTATTCGGTGCCCCCCGGCACGCAGTCAGCAAGACCTTGCTGGCGCCGCTGCAACCGAGCTTGCCTACCGCCTTGCAAGCCCGCTTGCTGCCTGCGCCGGGTACGCGTGGGTCGGCGCTGGTGCTCAAGCTCGGCGTGACCGGGGAGGACCGTGATGCGCCGGAGCTGTCCGCGCTGTTCTGGGCCCTGGGTGGGCGCGTTCAGCTGCTGCAGGGCGGTGTCGAGACCATCGGAGGGCGCGCGGTGGGGCAATTGATCCTGTCGGTGAAGGATTCACCGCATACCCAGGCAGAGGTGCTGCAACGTGTCCGTGCCTGGGCCAATGATGTGGAGGTGCTGGGTTATGTGGATTGATCGCTTGCTGCAGGGGCTGCTCGATACCTTGCTGATGGTCGGCGTGTCCTCGCTGATCGCCTTGGTGGTCGGGGTTCCGATGGCGGTGTTGCTGGTCACCAGCGACAAGGGCGGGATCTACCAGGCTGCGGTGCTGAACCGGGTATTGGGTGCCTTCGTCAACCTGTTCCGTTCGATCCCCTTCCTGATCCTGATGGTCGCTCTGATTCCCTTCACCCGCCTGGTGGTGGGCACCACCTATGGCGTGTGGGCGGCCGTGGTACCCCTGACCATTGCCGCCACGCCCTTTTTCGCGCGCATTGCCGAAGTCAGCCTGCGCGAGGTCGACCACGGCCTGATCGAAGCGGCCCAGGCCATGGGTTGCAGGCGCTGGCACATCGTCTGGCATGTCTTGTTGCCCGAAGCCCTGCCGGGCATCGTCGGCGGCTTCACCATCACCCTGGTCACCCTCATCAATTCCTCGGCCATGGCCGGCGCCATCGGTGCCGGCGGACTGGGCGACATCGCCTACCGCTATGGCTACCAGCGTTTCGACAGCCAGATCATGCTCACCGTGATCGCCATGCTGGTCGCGCTGGTCGCAGTGATCCAGGTGGGAGGGGATCGGTTGGCGAAGGGGCTGAACAAGCGGTGATCGGTGGTGCATTTCTACGCGGTTGCTCTCTCTCTTCTTGAGAGAGGGTTGGGGGTGAGGGTAGCGAGCGCCGCAGTTCCCAGATATCGGGTCGTCTCGGGGCACCCTCACCCTAACCCTCTCCCAGAGGGAGAGGGGACCGATTGCGGCACTGGACGATGGCATCAGCAGGCTGCAACGCGGTTGAACTCCCTCTCCCCCTGGGAGAGGGCTGGGGTGAGGGCAGCGAGCGCCGCAGTTCCCAGATATTGGGTCGCCTCTGTGGCCCTCACCCTAACCCTCTCCCAAAGGGAGAGGGGTCCGATTGTGGCGTTGAGCGATTGCATCAGCAGGCTGTAACTCGGTTGAACTCCCTCTCCCCCTGGGGAGAGGGCTGAGGCGAGGGCAGCGAGCGCCGCAGTTCCCAGATATCCGGCCGCCTCTGGGCCCCTCACCCTAACCCTCTCCCAGAGGGAGAGGGGACCGATTGCGGCGCGGGGCGATTGCATCAGCAGGCTGCAACGCGGTTGAACTCCCTCTCCCCCTGGGAGAGGGCAGCGAGCGCCGCAGTTCCCAGATACCGCGCCGGCCCGCGCTCTACAACCCCCTACCCCTGCGGCGCCTTGATCTTGTACCAGGTCACATACAACGCCGGTAGGAACAGCAAGGTCAGCAAGGTGGCGCTGATGATACCGCCGATCATGGCGTAGGCCATCGGGCCCCAGAAGACTTCGCGGGCGATGGGGATCATGCCGAGGCTGGCGGCGGCGGCGGTCAGCAGGATGGGGCGGCGGCGATGATTGGTGGCTTCCAACACGGCGTCCCAAGGCGAATAGCCCTGCCCCTCGAAGGCGTCGATCTGGGTCACGAGGATCACCGAGTTGCGGATGATGATGCCGATCAGGGCAAGAATCCCGAGAATCGCCACGAAGCCCATGGGCGTGCCGGTCGGCACCAGCGCCACGACCACGCCGATCAACCCCAATGGCGCCACGCTAGCCACCAGGAACAGCTTCTGCACACTGTGCAGCTGAATCATCAGGAAGGTCGCCATGAGGAACAGCATCAGCGGCACTACTTTGGCAATCGGGCCCTGGGCCTTGCCGCTCTCCTCCACAGTACCACCGGTCGCCACCTGATACCCAGGCGGCAACTTGCCAGCGAACTCGTCGATCGCCGGCTTGAGCTGGGCCACCAGGTCGGTGGGCTGGATCTCGCCGTTGACCGAGGCCTTGATGGTGATGGTCGGCTTGCGGTCGCGCCGCCAGACCAGCGGCTGCTCCAGCTCATAGCGCACGGTGGCAAACGCCAGCAGCGGGATCGAGGTGCCGTTGGGGCTGACGATCTGCAGGTTCTGCAGGGTCTCGGGCGAGCCGCGTTCGCTGTCCACGGCGCGGGCAATGACGTCGACCAGGTAGATGTTGTCGTTGACCTGGGTCACCGGCGCACCGCTGACGATACTGTTCATCACGTTGGCCACGTCCTCGGACGACAGCCCGAGCTGGCGCGCCTTGTCCTGGGCGATCTCGATGCGTAGCACCTTGCCCGGCTCGTTCCAGTCGTAGATCATCTCGCCGATATGCGCATTGCCATCGAGCAAGGTCGCCAGCTCGATGGCGTGCTTGCGCACCTGGTCGATGTCCTTGCCGCTGACCCGGTACTGGATCGGCCGGCCCACGGGCGGGCCCATTTCCAGCGACTGCACATTGCTGCCGATGCCGACGAAGTCCTCGTGCAGACGTTTCTGCAGGCGCGCCATCAGCTCGCCGCGGGACTCCAGGCCCTTGCTGACGATCACCAGCTGCGCGTAGTAGGGGTTCTGCAACTGCTGGTCGAGCGGCAGGTAGAAGCGGATCGCGCCCTGGCCGATGTAGGTGCTCCAGTGCTCGATGTCCGGGTCATCCTTGAGCGTGGCCTCAAGGCGATCGACCACGCGGCGGGTCTCGTGGATAGAGGCGTTCTGCGGCAGGTTGAGGTCGACGAGGATCTCCGGCCGGTCCGAGGCCGGGAAGAACTGGTTCTGCACGAACCGCATGCTGAACACCGCCAGGGCGAACAGCAACACGGTACCGATGATGGTCAGCCAGCGGTGGCGCATGCACCACTCCAGGCTGTGCTCGAAGGTCCTGCCGACGCGTCCGGGCTCTTCGCCGTGCGCCTTGACCTTGGCGCTGAGGATATGCACGCCCAGCACCGGGGCGAAGAATACCGCCACCACCCAGGACACGATCAGCGCAACGGCGATGACCGCGAACAAGGTGAAGGTGTATTCACCCGCCGAACTGGCGTTCAGGCCGATGGGCACGAAACCGGCGACGGTCACCAGGGTACCGGTGAGCATCGGGAAGGCCGTGGAGGTATAGGCGAAGGTGGCCGCATCCTCCTTGCTGTCGCCCATTTCCAGGCGCGTGACCATCATCTCCACGGTAATCATCGCGTCATCCACCAACAGGCCTAGGGCAATGATCAACGCGCCCAGGGAAATCCGCTGCATGGTGATGCCGCTGTATTCCATGAACACGAAGACCATCGCCAGCACCAGCGGAATGGAGCACGCCACCACCAGGCCGGCGCGAACCCCCAGGCTGATGAAGCTGACCACCAGCACGATGATCACCGCCTCGAACAGCGCGCTGGTAAAGCCGCCGACCGCCTCCTTGACCACCAGGGCCTGGTCGGACACGGTGTGCACCCCGACACCGACCGGCAGCTCGGCGACGATGCTGTCCATCTTCTCCTTGAGCTGGGCACCGAACGTCTGGATGTTGCCACCGTCCTTCATGCCGATGGCAAGACCAATGGCGGTCTGGCCGTTGTAGCGGAACATCGGTGCGGGCGGGTCGGCGTAGCCGCGCTCGATGGTGGCGATATCGGCGAGGCGGAAGAAGCGGTCATTGATCCGCAGGTTGACCGCTTGCAGGTCTTTCTCCGAGGCGAACTGGCCGGTGGTGCGCACGGAAATACGCTCGGGTCCGGCCTCGATCACCCCGGCCGGGGTCACTGCGTTCTGTGATTGCAGGGCCTGCAGTACCTGTCGTTGGTCGATGCCAAGCGCCGCCAGCTTGCGCGTCGAGAACTTCAGGTAGAGCACCTCATCCTGGGTGCCGACCATCTCCACCTTGCCCAGGTTGGGCACCTCACGCACCTCGGCGCGTACCTGCTCGACGTAGTCGCGCAACTGGCGCAGGGTCAGGCCGTCGGCGGTAAACGCATAGATGGAGCCAAATACGTCGCCAAATTCGTCGTTGAAACCTGGGCCCTGGATACCTTGGGGAAACTCGCCGCGGATGTCCTGGATCTTCTTGCGCACCTGATACCAGATTTGCGGAATATCCTGGGCCTTGGTGGTGTCGCGCAGGTAGACATAGACCGTGGACTCGCCTGGCCGGGTATAGCTTTTGACATAGTCGAGCGAGTCGAGCTCCTCGAGTTTCTTCTCGATGCGGTCGGTGACCTGGTACAGGGTCTCGTCCTGGGTCGCCCCGGGCCAGCGGGTCTGGATGACCATGGTCTTGATGGTGAAGGAAGGGTCTTCCTCACGCCCAAGGTTCATGTACGAGAACACGCCCATCAGCAAGCCGACGAACATCAGGTACCAGACGAAGGATTGGTGCTTGAGCGCCCACTCCGAGAGGTTGAAGCTTCCTTTCATCGTGGATCTTCCTCAATGACGATGACCTTCTGCCCAGGTTTAAGGCTGTTCACCCCGGCGGTGACCACGCGCTCGCCGGGCTGCACCCCGGAGGCCAGGATGATGCTGTCCGCGGTGCGTTCGAGCAGGGTCACGTCGCGGGTCGCCACGGTGCTCTGCTGCGCGTCCACCACCCACACCTGAGTCTTGCCGTCGCGCTCGAGCAGCGCCGTGCGGGGCAGCTCGCTGCGCGGCGATACCGTCGAGGTCAGGGTCACGCTGATGGCCGTGCCCAGGTGAAAGGCCTCGGGCGTGCTGGCCAGGCTCAGCCGGGCGCGGCGCGTGCGGGTGGTGGCGTCGGCCTGGGGTTCGAGCTCGCGCAGGGTCCCGGTGGTGTTGATGTCAGGCTCCAGCTGCGAAGCGACGGTGAAGGTGAGGCCGGGCGTGAGTTGCTCGGCCAGGTAGGATGGCAGGTCGATGACCGCCTCCTTGACGTCCGGCCGCGCCAGGGTCACCACTTCCTGGCCGACGCTGACGGTTTGCCCGGCCTCGGCGCGCCACGCGGTGACCACCGCCTGGTGATCGGTGCGCAGCTCGCTGTAGCCGAGCTGGTCACGGGCCTGGCTGACGGCGGAACGGGCTTGCTCCAGCGAAGCGCCGGTGGTCTTCAGGTCGGTCTGGGCGATGTCCAGCTGGGCCTGTGCGCCCACGCCGCGGTCGTACAGTTGCTGCTGACGACGGGCATTGGCCTGGGCGTTGATCCATTGCGCCTGGACCCGGGCCAGATCGCCTTCGGCGGCGCGCAGCTGGTTGCGCTGGTCGGTCGGGTCAAGGCTGGCGAGGATATCGCCCGGCTTGACCTGGCTGCCGACATCGACCCAGCGCCGGGCTATGCGTCCGGACACGCGAAAACCCAGGGTGCTTTCGTAGCGCGCCTGGATGCTCCCGGCAAACCGCCCCAGCTGGGCCTGCACCTGGGGCTGGACCACGGTCGAAAGCACCGGCCGCACCGGCTCGGGCTTTTCCTCGTCGCTACCGCAGCCGCCCAACAGCAGGCCGGCGGACAGCATCAGGACCAGGCGCCTCATGGCGCACCTGCGCCATCTTGCGGGGTAACCCTGTCGACCTGCATGCCGGGATGCAACAGTTGACCGCCGCTGACCACCACCTGCTCGCCTCCCTGCAGGCCCTCGCTGACCACCACCTTGCCGGTGAGGTAACGCGAGACCCGCACCGGACGCAGCTCGACCTTGTTACCCTCGCCCACCACCCACACGGCCGGGTCGTGCAGGGCCTTGGTCAGGGCCGACCAAGGCAGCTCGACACTCGGCTTGCCCTGGGCGCTGGCAGTGGCGGTAACCGGCGAACCCAGCTCCATGCCCGGGGGCACATTACGCAGGGCAACCTTTACCTGCACCGTGCCGCTCTGGGCCGACACGGTCGGGGTGATTTCGCGGACCTGACCCTCGGCCTGGACCTTGGGATTGTCGAGCAGGCTGACGATCACCTTCTTGTCGCTGGGCGGTGCCACCAGTAGGGATTCATAGACATTGAACACAGCGTCACGGTCGCCATCGCGGGCCAGGCTGAAGATGGGCATGGTCGCCTGCACCACTTGGCCGACCTCGGCCTGGCGCGCGGTGATCACCCCATCGGCTTGCGAGACCAGGGCGGTGTAGCCCAACTGCTCCCTGGCATTGGCCAATTGCGCCTGGGCCGCCTTGAGCGCGCTCTGGCTACTGCGCAGCGCGGCCTCGGCCGAATCGTACTCGCTCTGGCTGGTGTAGCCCTTGGGCAGGAGCTTCTGCTGGCGGACAAACGCCGCGCGGGTCTGGGTCACCCGCGCCTGTTCGGCAAAGACCTCGGCCTTGGCTGAATCGACGTTGTTCTGCAGGTCCTTGGGATCGAGGCGGGCCAGTACCTGGCTGGCCTTGACGTGGTCGCCGACATCCACCGCGCGGGAGATGATCTTGCCACTCACGCGGAACGATAGGTCGGTCTGGACCCGAGCCTGGACGTCGCCGGTCAGCGTGACAGGGGCGGCGAAATCGCTGGACTCGACACGTACCACCCCAACCCTGGGCAGGTCGGCTGGCGCTGGCTTGTCATCCCCACAGCCCGACAACATGAGCAGCAACCCCAGGCAAACGACCTTTAACGGACGCGTTACCGTCATGTGCGCTCCTTGCTTGTGCCTGGACTATTGAGGAATGCGACTGTTAGCGTAGATCAGGGTTCCGTGGGGGGCACACAAGAAGGGAATGTATGAGCTGGATGGGGGCTGCTGCGCAGCCCCGGATGGATCAGATGGACGCGGGGGCCGGGGCTGTACCTGGCACCTGCGGTGGCTTCCAGTTCCCCGCGGCGCTTTCCTCGATGGCCTGCTGGATCGCCCGGCGGCGACGCTCTTCGGCACGACGGCTGAAGTACCAGACCAGGAAGGTCACCAGCGACACCGACAGCAGGATCAGGCTGGCCACCGCGTTGATCTCAGGCTTCACGCCCAGGCGCACGGCCGAGAACACTTCCATCGGCAAGGTGGTCGAGCCTGGACCCGAGACGAAGCTGGCCAGCACCAGGTCATCCAGCGACAAGGCGAACGACATCATGGCACCCGCCGCCAGCGACGGCGCGATCATCGGGATGGTGATCAGGAAGAACACCTTCCACGGCTTGGCCCCCAGGTCCATGGCCGCTTCCTCGATGGACAAGTCCAGCTCGCGCAGGCGCGCCGAGACCACTACCGCCACGTAGGCGGCGCAGAACGTGGTGTGGGCGATCCAGATGGTGACGATGCCGCGCTCCTGTGGCCAGCCGATCATCTGCGCCATGGCCACGAACAGCAGCAGCAGCGACAGACCGGTGATCACCTCGGGCATGACCAGGGGCGCGGTGACCAGCCCACCGAACAGTGTGCGACCCTTGAAGCGGGTAACGCGGGTCAACACGAAGGCCGCCAGAGTGCCCAGCGCCACGGCGGCCACCGCGGTGTAGCAGGCAATCTCCAGCGAGCGCATCACCGAGCCCATCAGCTGGGTGTTGTCGAGCAGGCCGACGTACCACTTGACCGACCAGCCGCCCCACACCGTCACCAGCTTGGAGGCGTTGAACGAGTAGATCACCAGGATCAGCATCGGCAGGTAGATGAACAGCAAGCCGAGGATCAGCATCAGGTTGGAAAAACCGAAGCGCTTCATGCCCTGCTCTCCATCTCTTTGGCCTGACTACGGTTGAACAGCAGGATGGGCACGATCAGGATCGCCAGCATCACCACCGCCAGCGCGGAGGCAACCGGCCAGTCGCGGTTGTTGAAGAACTCTTGCCACAGCACCTTGCCGATCATCAGGGTCTCCGGACCGCCGAGCAGTTCAGGAATGACGAACTCGCCCACTACCGGGATGAATACCAGCATGCAGCCGGCGATGATGCCGTTCTTCGACAGCGGCACGGTGATCTTCCAGAAGCTGTTGAAGGTGCTGGAGCCCAGGTCTGACGCTGCCTCGAGCAGGCTCTGGTCGTGCTTCACCAGGTTGGCGAACAGCGGCAGGATCATGAACGGCAGGTACGAATAGACCACGCCGATATAGACCGCCAGGTTGGTGTTGAGGATCTGCAGCGGCTGATCGATCAGCCCGAGCCACATCAGGAAGCTGTTGAGCAGGCCGTTGTTGCTGAGGATCCCCATCCAGGCGTAGACGCGGATCAGGATCGCCGTCCAGGTCGGCATCATGATCAGCAGCAACAGCACGGTCTGGCTTTCCTTGCGCGCGTTGGCGATGGCATAGGCCATCGGGTAGCCGATCAGCAGGCACAGCAGGGTGCTGAAGAAGGCTATTTTCAACGAGCCCAGATAGGCTGAGATGTACAGTTCATCTTCGGTCAGCAGGCCGTAGTTGGCCAGGTTGAGCACCACTTGCAGCTTGTCTTCGACATAGCTGTAGATCTCGGTGTACGGCGGGATCGCCACGTCGGCTTCGGCGAAGCTGATCTTCAGAACGATGAAGAACGGCAGCATGAAGAACAGGAACAGCCAGATGAACGGCACGCCGATCACCAGGTGCCGGCCCTCTGGTATCAGGCGCTGGAACGCTCGCTTGAGCTTGCGGATTTTCATGACCGCAGTACCACGCCGCTGTCGTCTTCCCACCACACGTAGACCTGGTCACCCCAGGTTGGCCGGGCGCCCTGGCGTTCGGCGTTGGCGACGAACGACTGGACCACCTTGCCGCTCGGCAGCTCCACGTAGAACACCGAGTGGCCGCCCAGGTAGGCGATATCGTGGACCTTGCCGCGCGACCAGTTGTGCTCGTGAGATGGCTGCTCGGTGGTGACCAGCAGCTTCTCCGGACGCAGCGCATAAGTGATGTGCTTGTCCTCGACCGAGGTGGTGATCCCGTGGCCGACGTAGATGTGGCGCTCAAGCTCGGGGCTGGCGATCAGCGCGTGGCCTTCGGCGTCGTCGACCACATCACCTTCGAACAGGTTGACGTTGCCGATGAACTCGCAGACCAGGCGGCTGGTCGGGGTCTCGTAGACGTCCACCGGGGAGCCGATCTGGGCGATCCAGCCCAGGTGCATGATGGCGATGCGCTGGGCCATGGTCATGGCCTCTTCCTGGTCGTGGGTCACCATCACGCAGGTCACGCCGACCCGCTCGATGATCTCGACCAGTTCCAGTTGCATCTGCGAACGCAGCTTTTTGTCCAGCGCGCCCATCGGCTCGTCGAGCAGCAGCAGCTTGGGACTCTTGGCCAGGGAGCGGGCCAGGGCGACCCGCTGGCGCTGGCCGCCGGAGAGCTGATGCGGCTTGCGCTTGGCGTACTGGGTCATGTGCACCAGCTTGAGCATCTCGCCGACGCGGGCATCGATCTGGTCCTTGGGCATGCGGTCCTGCTGCAGGCCAAAGGCGATGTTCTGCGCCACGGTCATGTGCGGGAACAGCGCATAGGACTGGAACATCATGTTGATTGGCCGCTCATAGGGCGGCATGTCGGTGATGTCGACGCCATCGAGGTAGATCCGCCCTTCGGTCGGACGCTCGAAACCGGCGAGCATGCGCAGCAGGGTGGACTTGCCCGAACCCGAGCCACCCAGCAGGGCGAAGATCTCGCCCTTGCGGATTTCCAGGGACACATCGTCCACGGCGACCGTTTCGTCGAACTTCTTCGTGACCCTGTCGATCTTGACCAGCACCTGCTTGGGCTGCTGCTCGCCCTCGAGGGCTTTCTTATAGGCACCGGAGGCAACTGCCATGAGTGAAACTCCCAACAAGATTTTTGCGCCCGCCCTAGCGCGGCGGGCCTGGATTGTTACTTGCCCGACTTGACCTTGGTCCAGCTGCGGGTCATCAAACGTTGCACCTTGGGTGGCAACTCGGCGTTGACGAACATCTTGTCCAGCACTTCCTGCGGTGGGTAAACCGCGGCGTCAGTCCTCACGGCCTGGTCCATCAGGTCGCCAGCCTTGGGGTTCGGGTTGGCGTAACCGACGTAATCACTGACCTGGGCGATCACCTCAGGTTTCAGCAAATAGTTGATGAAGGCGTGGGCCTCCTTGACGTTGCTCGCATCCTCGGGGATTGCCAGCACGTCGAACCAGAGGTTGCCGCCTTCCTCGGGAATGGCGTAGGCCAGGTTCACGCCCTTGCCGGCTTCTTCAGCGCGGGCCTTGGCCTGGAAGACATCGCCGGAGAAGCCCGCGGCGACGCAGATGTCGCCATTGGCCAGGTCCGAGATGTATTTGGAGGAGTGGAAATAGGTGACGTATGGGCGCACGGCCAGGAGTTTTTTCTCGGCGTCCTGGTAATCCTTGGGATCGGTGCTGTTGGGGTCCTTGCCCATGTAGTTCAGGACCGCCGGCAGCATTTCGTCGGCCGAGTCGAGGAAGGCCACGCCGCACTGCGAGAGTTTCTTGATGTTTTCAGGTTCGAACAACACCGCCCAGGAGTCGATGGTGTCGACGCCCAAGGCCGCCTTGACCTTCTCGACGTTATAGCCGATGCCATTGGTGCCCCACAGGTAAGGCACGGCGTACTGGTTGCCGGCGTCGTTCTTCTCCAGGCGCTTCATCAGCGCCGGGTCGAGGTTGGCGTAGTTGGGCAACAGGCTGCGGTCGAGCTTGCGGAACGCGCCCGCCTTGATCTGCTTGCCGAGGAAATGGTTGGACGGCACCACCACATCATAGCCGGAGCGACCGGCCAGCAGCTTGCCTTCCAGGGTTTCGTTGGAATCGAAGACATCCTGAACCGGCTTGATGCCGGTTTCTTTCTCGAAGTCCGCGAGGGTGGTCGGGCCGATGTAGTCCGACCAGTTGTAGATGTGCACCGTGGGCGCCGCTTGGACGCTGATAGCCAGCGTCAGACCCGCACCAGCCAGCATGGCCTTGCGAAATACAGAAATAGACAAGGGGAGGTCCTCACTTTAGTGCCCATGGTAACGGCGGGATGCTGCCGCACCCGTAAAACCGGCGCGCAACTTACCTTCGCAGCCTCGATGCCGCAAACTTATTCGCTTTTTCCTCGCCTGGGCCGCAGGTCCCGGCCCAGACGGGTCACTGCGGGCTTACTTGCCCGACTTGATCTTGGTCCAGCTGCGGGTGATCAGGCGCAGCGTAGTCTGATCCAGGTCGCTGATCGCATAGAGCTGCTGCTTCACGTCATCCGAGGGGTAGATGCTCGGATCGCTGGTGATGTCTTTGTCCACCAGCGCGGTGGCGGCCTTGTTGCCGTTCGGGAAGCGTACGGCATTGGTGATCTCGGCCATGATTTCTGGCTGCAGCAGGAAGTCCATGAACTTGTAGGCCGCCTCGAGGTTCTCGGCATCCTTCGGAATGGCAACCATGTCATAGAAGGTACCGGCGCCTTCCTTGGGAATGGTGTAGGTCAGCTTGACCTTGTCACCGGCCTCCTTGGCGCGTTCCTTGGACTGCTCCAGGTCGCCCGAGTAACCCACGGCGACGCAGATGTTGCCGTTGGCCAGGTCCGAGATGTACTTGGACGAATGGAAGTAGGCAATCGAAGGACGGATCTTCATGAACAGGTCTTCGGCGGCCTTCAGGTCAGCCTTGTCCTTGCTGTTGGTCGGCTTGCCCAGGTAGTGCAAGGCGGCCGGGATCATCTCGGTCGGTGCGTCGAGGAAACTCACGCCACAGCTCTTGAGCTTGGCGAGGTTCTCGGGCTTGAACACGGCGTCCCAGGAGTCGATCTTGTCGACGCCCAGCGCCGCCTTGACCTTCTCGGGGTTGTAGCCGATGCCAATGGAGCCCCACATGTAGGGGAAGGCGTACTTGTTGCCTGGGTCGCTGGCGTCACCCACGGCCTTGAGCAAAGCTTCGTCCAGGTTCTTCCAGTTCGGCAGCTTGGAGCGATCCAGCTCCTGGTAGACGCCGGCCTTGATCTGCTTGGCCAGGAAGTTGTTGGACGGCACGACCACGTCATAGCCGGACTTGCCTGCCAGCAACTTGGCTTCCAGGGTCTCGTTGCTGTCGAACACGTCGTAGACGACCTTGATGCCGCTCTGCTTTTCAAACTTGGCAACAGTGTCCGGCGCGATGTAGTCGGACCAGTTGTAGACGTGCAGCACCCCGTCCTTCGCTTGAACAGCCGTGGCCATGGCGCCCATCAGGGCTGCGGCCAGCAACGTCTTGCCCATTTTCTTCATGCGTAATGCTCCAGAGTTTTTATTTAGCCATCTGTTAAGCAGCCGGGTCCCACGGTGCAAGCGCTGGGCGACTGAAACAGCCGCTAGTCTGGCAAGTTACAAGGCGCTCTTTCAAGGAAAGCACGGCCTTGTAACCACTTAATGTCACAACGCTAGCCTAGCAGCTGGTTACTGGATCGCTTCGAAGGTCAAGTCCAGGCATTTGCGGGCCTTTTCCACCAATTCGTCGATCTCGGCATGGCTGATGACCAGCGGCGGCGCGATGATCATGGTGTCGCCCACCGCGCGCATCACCAGGCCGTTCTCGAAACAGAAATTACGGCAGATCATGCCCACGCCCTTGCCTTCATGGCGGCTGCGGCTTGCCTTGTCCTTGACCAGTTCGATCGCGCCGAGCAGGCCCAGGCCGCGGACCTCGCCTACCAGCGGATGGTCGCTCAGCTCACGCAAACGCTTTTGCAAATACGGTGCCGTTTCTGCCCTGGCGCGTTCGACGATCTTTTCCTCACGCAGAATCCGCAAGTTCTCCAGGCCCACCGCCGCCGCCACCGGGTGGCCCGAATAGGTAAACCCGTGGTTGAAGTCACCGCCTTCGCTGAGCACCCTGGCCACCTTGTCACGGACGATCACACCACCCATGGGGATGTAGCCAGAGGTCAGGCCCTTGGCGATGGTCATCAGGTCCGGCGTCAGCTCGTAGTAATCGGAGCCGAACCACTGGCCAGTGCGACCGAACCCGCAGATCACCTCGTCGGCGACGAACAGGATGTCGTACTTGGCAAGGATCTCCTTGATCTTCGGCCAGTAGGTCTCGGGCGGGATGATCACCCCGCCAGCGCCCTGGATCGGCTCGGCGATGAAGGCCGCGACCTGGTCTTCGCCGACCTCGAGGATTTTCTTCTCCAATTGCTCGGCCGCCCAGACGCCGAATGCATCCGGGGTCATATCGCCGCCTTCGCCAAACCAGTACGGCTGCGGGATATGCACGATACCCGCGATCGGCAGGCCGCCCTGCTCGTGCATGCCGCTCATGCCGCCGAGGCTGGCACCGGCCACGGTGGAGCCGTGGTAGCCGTTGACCCGACCGATGATCACCTGCTTGTCGGGCTTGCCCTTGAGCGCCCAATAGTGGCGAACCATGCGCAGCACGGTGTCATTGCCTTCGGAGCCGGAACCTGTGAAGAACACATGGCTCATGCCCTCTGGCGCGACGTCGGTGATGGCCTTGGCCAATTCCAGTGCCGGAGGATGAGCGGTCTGGAAGAACAGGTTGTAGTACGGCAGCTCGCGCATCTGCTTTTCTGCCGCCTGCACCAGTTCCTCACGGCCATAGCCGAGCGCCACGCACCAAAGCCCGGCCATGCCGTCGAGGATCTTGTGGCCCTCGCTGTCCCACAAATGCACGCCCTGGGCCTTGGTGATGATGCGCGGCCCCTTGTCCTTCAGCTGCTTGTAATCGCTGAAAGGTGCCAGGTGGTGGTCGCCGCTCAAGGTTTGCCATTCACGGGTTTGCGGGTTGTTGGCGCTCATGTGCTTCTCCGTTATCCGACGGCCGCGCTCCTGCGGCTCAAGGTTGATCAGACGGCAAACAGCAGGAACTCACGTTCCCAGGAGCTGATTACCCGTTTGAAGTTCTCGTGCTCGGCACGCTTGGTCGCGACGTAGCCGGCGATGAATTTCTTGCCCAGGTACTTCTCCAGCGCCCGGCAGTTCTCCATGCGCTCCAGCGCATCCTCGATGGTCAGCGGCAGGCGCAGGTTGCGGCGCTCGTAGCCACGGCCCTGGACCGGCGCGCTCGGGGTGATGCCCTCGACCATGCCGATGAAGCCGCACAGCAGGCTCGCGGCAATCGCCAGGTAGGGATTGGCATCGGCGCCCGGCAGGCGGTTCTCGACCCGGCGGTTCTGCGGCCCGGCATCCGGTACGCGCAGCCCGACGGTGCGGTTTTCCTCGCCCCACTCGACGTTCACCGGTGCCGAGGTATCGGGCAGGAAGCGCCGGAACGAGTTGACGTTGGGGGCGAACAGCGGCAGCACCTCAGGGATGAACTTCTGCAGGCCACCGACATGGTGCAGGAACAGCTCGCTCATGCTGCCGTCGTCATTGGAGAAGATGTTGCGGCCGGTTTGCACGTCGATGATGCTCTGGTGCAGGTGCATGGCGCTGCCCGGCTCGCCCGTCATGGGCTTGGCCATGAAGGTGGCCGCCACGTTGTGCTTGAGCGCGGCCTCGCGCATGGTGCGCTTGAACACCAGGATCTGATCGGCCAGGTGCAGGGCATTGCCGTGACGGAAGTTGATCTCCATCTGCGCCGTCCCGTCCTCGTGGATCAGCGTGTCCAGGTCCAGGTTCTGCAGCTCGCACCAGTCGTAGACGTCTTCGAACAATGGGTCGAACTCGTTGGCCGCTTCGATGGAAAACGACTGGCGGCCGGTCTCTGGACGGCCCGAACGGCCAATCGGCGGCTGTAGCGGGAAGTCCGGGTCTTCGCAGCGCTTGGTCAGGTAGAACTCCATCTCCGGCGCCACGATGGGCTGCCAGCCTTTCTCGGCATAGAGCTTGAGGACCTTCTTGAGCACGTTGCGCGGCGACAGCTCGACCGGGTTGCCCATCTTGTCGTAGGTATCGTGGATCACCTGGGCTGTCGGCTCGATGGCCCAAGGGACGAGAAACACCGCGTTCTCGTCAGGCCGGCAGATCATGTCGATGTCGGCCGGGTCAAGCAGCTCGTAATAGATGTCGTCGTCGACATAGTCGCCGGTCACGGTCTGCAGCAGTACGCTTTCTGGCAGCCGCATGCCTTTTTCGGCGATGAACTTGTTGGTCGGCGAAATCTTGCCGCGGGTGATCCCGGTCAGGTCGCTGATCAGGCACTCGACTTCGGTGATCTTGTGTTCTTTCAACCAATCGGTGAGCTGGTCGAGGTTGCTACTCATAAATACCTCAGGAGGTAATAACCTGCCCCAACGGGGTCAGGCGCTGTGCGCCGCCGCAGCGTCGCGTTGTTCTGTCCAGGACAGCACCTGACATTCTGGATGCCAATGCATTCCAAGGCAAAGCGGCGTCGACAGGAGCAGGCGAATCGCGATTGGCGCATCAGTGATGCCCGCCATGCGTGCAGGCCCGCTATAGTGAAGAGGTGTGCTGGAGGAAGGTGAGTCAGCAGGGGGCAGGTCATGCAGGCCGTCAATTATTTCGGTCGGCTCAAGCCGAGCTGCCTGCGAAGGCACGAAAGACGGCAACATTCTGGCTGCGGTGACCGCTCGAACATGCGCGTGGCCACGGGTGTGGACAGCATGCAGACCGATCTGCCGGGCATCGGCTAGGGCGCCGATCATGGGCGGGCGAAACATGTAACCCCCGGTTTTATTGCTGTTATGGGTTGTGATCGAGCTTAGCCTTGTTCATTTTTTTACACAACACCTCCGTAAAAAATAAAAGACGGCCTGTTCGCGATGGCCCTCCTCACCCAAAATAGCGGATAATGGCGCGCCCCGATTTGCAGCAAAAATGCCGTGGCAATGCCATTTCAGGGCATCAGGCGGTTGGCTTGACTTCAGGAAGGCTTTCGGATTGACTGAACTGGCAAGCCCCCCTTGATTGATATTTTTAACAACAAAGGTGTTGCATCATGTCGGTACCCCCGCGTGCCGTTCAGCTTAACGAAGCGAACGCGTTCCTTAAGGAACATCCTGAGGTTCTCTACGTTGACCTTCTGATTGCAGATATGAATGGTGTGGTGCGTGGCAAACGCATCGAACGGACCAGCCTCCACAAGGTTTACGAGAAAGGCATCAACCTGCCGGCCTCCCTCTTCGCCCTCGACATCAATGGGTCCACCGTCGAAAGCACGGGCCTTGGCCTGGACATCGGCGATGCCGACCGCATCTGCTACCCGATCCCTGACACGCTCTCCAACGAGCCCTGGCAGAAGCGCCCGACCGCGCAGCTGCTGATGACCATGCACGAGATCGAAGGCGAGCCGTTCTTCGCCGACCCGCGTGAAGTGCTGCGTCAGGTGGTGAGCAAGTTCGACGACATGGGCCTGACCATCTGCGCCGCCTTCGAACTGGAGTTCTACCTGATCGACCAGGAGAACGTGAATGGACGGCCACAGCCGCCGCGTTCGCCGATCTCCGGCAAGCGTCCGCAATCGACCCAGGTGTACTTGATCGATGACCTGGACGAATACGTCGACTGCCTCCAGGACATCCTCGAAGGTGCCAAGGAGCAGGGCATTCCTGCCGATGCCATCGTCAAGGAAAGCGCCCCGGCGCAGTTCGAGGTCAACCTGCACCACGTCGCCGACCCGCTCAAGGCCTGTGACTATGCGGTGCTGCTCAAGCGCCTGATCAAGAACATCGCCTACGACCATGAGATGGACACCACCTTCATGGCCAAGCCCTATCCGGGCCAGGCGGGCAATGGTCTGCATGTACACATTTCCGTGCTGGACAAGGATGGCAAGAACATCTTCACCAGCGAGGATCCCGAGCAGAACGCCGCGCTTCGTCACGCGGTCGGCGGTGTGCTCGAGACCCTGCCCGCGTCCATGGCGTTCCTCTGCCCGAACGTCAACTCGTACCGTCGCTTCGGTGCGCAGTTCTACGTGCCTAATGCGCAGACCTGGGGCCTGGACAACCGCACCGTGGCTGTACGCGTACCGACCGGCGCGCCGGATGCCGTGCGCCTGGAGCATCGCGTGGCCGGCGCCGACGCCAACCCGTACCTGCTGATGGCCGCCGTGCTGGCCGGTGTACACCATGGCCTGACCAACAAGGTCGAGCCCGGCGCCCCGATCGAAGGCAACGCCTACGAGCAACTGGATCAATGCCTGCCGAACAACCTGCGCGATGCCCTGCGCGAGCTGGACGACAGCGAGATCCTCAACAAGTACATCGATCCGAAGTACATCGACATCTTCGTCGCGTGCAAGGAGAGCGAGCTGGAGGAGTTCGAGCATTCGATCTCCGACCTCGAGTACAACTGGTATCTGCATACCGTGTAAGCAAAACGCCGTCGGAATCGACGGCGTTTTACATTGAGGTGACGCTAAACCCTGCGGGATCGCCCAGCCCGCTGGGCTGCGCTGTCGCGCAGAGAACAAAGCCTGCAAGCGCGGCGCAATACTCTGTGGGGGCGGCGGTTCGGCGCTCCGACTTGCCCGCGAAGCAGGCACCGCGGTGTATGGCACCGGCTTCGCCGGTGTTCGCGGGCAAGCCCGCTCCCACAGGGTTCAGCTAAATCAA
>JAEWGL010000176.1 GCA_023388335.1 Pseudomonadota bacterium
AACAGGGGTTCGAGTCCCCTAGGGGACGCCATTTTTTTACCCGCATTTGCGGGATTATAAAGGCTCATTCGATTATTGAATGGGCCTTTTGTTTTTTCCCCTCCAACACGCTTTTCTCTCCTGCGACCAACGGGTGGCGATTTCGCTTGTCTATAAATATTATGAGTATAATATTTCGATCGTAATATTTTATGAGGTGGGCGATGAGCGACAAGAAGAGCAAGACCCGCGAACGCATTCTCGAAGCAGCCTGCAACGCCTTGATCCAACAGGGGCCCGCCGAGCCCAGCGTGAATCAGGTGATGAGCGCTGCGGGCCTGACGGTAGGGGGGTTCTACGCGCATTTCGACAGCAAGGATGCGCTGATGCTCGAGGCCTTCCGACAACTGCTGGGTGAGCGTCGGGGGTTGCTGGCCCAGGTCGATCCCAGCCTCGACGGCGCGGCGCGCCGAGCGCTGGTCGCGGCATTCTACCTGTCGCGCAAGCACCGCGATGCCAGCGATGAGCCGGCCTGCCCCCTGCCCAGCGCCCTGAGCGAGATGCAGCGCCTGCCAGAGGTCTTTCGCGAGGTCCTGGCCGAGCATATCGACCTGATGAGCGCACAACTGGCCGAGCGCCCCGAAGACATCGACAAGGTCCTGGCCGACCTCGCCCTGATGGTCGGAGGCCTCGCCCTGGCCAGGGCCCTGGGTGGCACCGAGCTGTCCGACAGAATCCTGCGTGCCGCCAAGTCGGCGGTGATCTGAGCAACCTGAACCCTGGAGCAAGGCGATGACTACCCTGAGCTGGATACGTGGCGTCAATGGCACCCTCGGTCGCCTGGCCCCCGAGTATGTCGCGAGCAAGATGCGCCGGGCCTTCATGACCCCGCGCAACCTGCCGCCCAAGCAGTGGGAACTGCCGTTGCTGGCTCGGGCCGAGCGGATCACGTTGCGCTTCGGGCTGTCGGCCTTGCGCTGGGGGCAGGGGCCGACGGTGCTGTTGATGCACGGCTGGGAGGGGCGACCCACCCAGTTCGCCGCGCTGATCGAAGCCTTGGTCGAGACCGGTCACACTGTGGTTTCGCTGGAAGGCCCGGCCCATGGCCGTTCGCCTGGCGAGCAAGCACATGTGGTGCTGTTTGCCCGTGCTCTGCTGGAAGCGGCTGCCGAGTTGCCACCACTGCGCGCGGTGATCGGTCACTCCATGGGCGGCGCCAGCGTGCTGCTGGCGCTGCAGTGGGGATTACGCACGGAAGCGGCCATCAGCATCGCCGCTCCAGCCCAGTTGCTCGGCGTACTGCGAGGCTTCGCCCGCCGCCTGGGCTTGCCAGCGCGGGCACGTGCAGCGTTTATTCGCCAGATCGAGCGTGATGTCGGGGTGCAGATCGCCCGCCTGGATGTCAGCGGCTATCAGCTCGATGTCCCCGGCCTGGTGGTGCATGCCAGCGACGACCCGTTGGTGCCGGCCAGTGAGGCGCCGATCATCCACAAGGCCTGGTTCGACAGCCGCCTGCTGCTGCTGGAGGAGGGCGGCCATCAGCGTGTATTGGCCGATCCCCGACTGAGCCTGGCGGTGCTCGAACTCCTCGAGCGCGCTGCGGTGCCGGCGCGGCAATCGGCCTGAGCATCCGTTACACTCTGCCCGTTCATCACAAAAGGGAGCGGGCATGAGCTGGGACCTGGCAACGCCATTCATCATCGACCTTCGCGTCGGCGCCGAAGACATCGACGGCCTCGGTCACGCCAACAACGCCGTCTATGTCACCTGGCTGGAGCGCTGTGCCTGGCGCCACTCCCAGCGCCTGGGACTGGACCTGACCGAATACCGGCGCCTGGACCGCGCCATGGCCGTGGTCCGCCACGAGATCGACTACCTCGCCGCGGGCTACCTGGATGACGAGCTGCAGTTGGCCACCTGGATCATCGACTGGGACCAGCGCCTGCGCATGACCCGCCGCTTCCAGCTCAAGCGCCCCAGCGACGGCGTCACGCTGCTGCGCGCCCAGACCACCTTCGCTTGCATCGAATTGTCCACCGGCAAGCCACGGCGCATGCCGGTAGAGTTTGTTCAAGGGTATGGTCCGGCGCTGATTGGCGCCTGACGGGGCGCTGATTTTAAGCGCGGCTGAGGGGGTGTGTTTAGATGGGTCGGGGTGCTGCTGGGTGCTTGGCTTGAGCGTTTTATCGCTCTTTAAATCGAGCGCCGCCCGCGCGGCGCTTCGCGGGCAAGCCCGCACAGGATCCTGGGCCGCAGATAGTGTGATCGAAGTTCCCCTGCAATCCATGAAGAACCTGATTTTTGCTAGACTGCCGCACTTTTCCTTCGAGACACCATCCATGCAAATTGCCCTGGCCCCCATGGAGGGGCTGGTCGACAACATCCTGCGCGACGTCCTGACCCGGGTCGGTGGCATCGACTGGTGCGTGACCGAGTTCATTCGGGTCTGTGACCAACTGCTGCCTCAGGCGCAGTTCGACAAGCTGGCGCCGGAGCTGCGCCATGGCGCGCGGACGGCGGCTGGGGTGCCCATGCGCGTGCAGTTGCTGGGCTCGGACCCTGCCTGCCTGGCCGACAACGCGGTGCTGGCCTGCGAACTGGGCGCGCCGGTGATCGACCTGAACTTCGGCTGCCCAGCCAAGACCGTGAACAAGTCGCGCGGCGGGGCGGTGCTGCTCAAGGAGCCGGAACTGCTGCATGCGATCGTGCGCGAAGTGCGCCGCGCGGTACCGGCGCATATTCCGGTGACCGCCAAGATGCGCCTGGGCTTCGACAGCCCGGACGGCGCCCTGGAGTGCGGCACGGCGCTGGCCGAGGGCGGCGCCGAGCACCTGGTGGTGCATGCGCGGACCAAGGTCGATGGCTACAAGCCACCAGCGCACTGGGAATGGGTGGCGCGGGTGCAGGAAGTGGTCAAGGTGCCGGTGTTCGCCAACGGCGAGATCTGGACCGTCGAAGACTGGCAGCGCTGTCGCGCCGTCAGTGGCGCTGAACACATCATGCTGGGGCGCGGGCTGGTGTCGCGGCCCGACCTGGCGCTGCAGATCGCCGCGGCTCGTGAAGGGCGCGAGTACCAGGCGCTGGAGTGGGCGGCCTTGCTGCCGCTGCTGCAGGAATTCTGGCGCCAGGCCCAGGCCAAGCTATCGCCGCGTTATGCGCCGGGCCGGATGAAGCAGTGGCTGGGCATGCTCACCCGCAGCTATCCGCAAGCAATGGCGCTGTTTGCCGAGGTGCGGCGGGAGAGTGACTGCGCGCGGATCAGCGGGTTGTTGGGCATGCTGGCATATCGGCAGGCTGATGTCGCCATGGCGGTCTGACCTGCGTACCTGCTCGGCCGGTACGCGGGAGGTCTACAAGGCCCCATAGGAGATCGCCCAGCCCGCTGGGCTGCACTCACGCGCAGCCTGGAGCCCACTCAGCCCGCTGGGCTGCGCTGTCGCGCAGAGAACAAAGCCTGCAAGCGCGTCGCAATACTCTGTGGGGGCGGCGGTTCGGCGCTCCGACTTGCCCGCGAAGCAGGCACCGCGGTGTATGGCACCGGCTTCGCCGGTGTTCGCGGGCAAGCCCGCTCCCACAGGGTTCAGCTAAATCAA
>JAEWGL010000017.1 GCA_023388335.1 Pseudomonadota bacterium
GGGCTTGCCGGGACGCCGGACCGCCGCGAAGAGGCCGGTACAGACGCCAACAACTCAAGCAATCGAGCGCAACACGCCACCATCGACTCGCAGGGCCGCTCCAGTCGTGGCACTGGCCTGGATCGAAGCCAGGTACACCACCATGTTCGCCACCTCTTCAACCGTCGCCAAGCGCTTGATCAATGACGTCGGCCGATGCTCGTCAAGGAAGTTGGCTTCCAGCTCATCCGTCGAAACACCCTGTTCCTCGGCCAGCTTGGCAAAGAACTCACCCACGCCTTCCGAGCGCGTTGGCCCCGGCAATACCGAATTGACCGTCACCCCCGTACCCGCCAATGTCTCGGCCAGGCCACGGGACACCGCCAGTAGCGCGGTCTTGGTCATGCCGTAGTGAATCATCTCGGTTGGGATCTGCAGCGCCGATTCACTGGACAGGAAGATCACTCGTCCCCATTTACGCTGCGTCATGCCCTGGGCGTAGTGGCGCGACAGCCGCACCGCGCTCAGCACATTGACGTCGAAGAAGCGCTGCCAGTCTTCATCCTCGATCTCGAAGAACGGCTTGGGTTCGAAGATGCCCAGGTTGTTGACCAGGATATCGGTGTGCGGCACCCGCTCGAACAGCGCCTGGGCGCCTTCCTGGGTGCTGAGGTCGGCGGCGATGCCGATGATGCGGGCGGCTGGGAGTGTGTCCCGCACCCGTTTGAGCGCTTCGTCGACCCGCGCCTGGGTGCGGCCGTTGAGCACCACTTCGGCACCGGCTTGGACAAGGCCGATGGCGATGGCCAGGCCGATGCCGGCGGTAGAGCCGCTGATGATGGCGCGCTTGCCGTTCAGGGAAATGTGCATCTGTGCCTCCTCGCTTGATCAAGACATCTTTGCGGCTGCTGCGCAGCCCTTCGCGGGTAAACCCGCGAAGGACCGCAAGGCGGCCCCTATACCCTCGGCGGCTGCTCATCGAACGCCTGCCACCCACCACCCAACGCCTTGTACAGCCCCACCATGGCCTGCGAAACCGCCGCCGAACTGTCGATCCACTGCTCTTGACTGGCCAACAGCGCCGACTGCACCGTCAGCACATTGAGAAAGTCCACCGCCCCTTCAACGTACTGCCGCTGGGCAGTTTCCAAGGCAATCCGGTTCTCCCGCACCGCCTCGGCAAGATGATCGCGACGCAACTGACTGGCGTTGTACAGGCGTAGCACATCGTCGATCTCATGCCAGGCACCGAGCACCACCTTGCGATAATTCAGCGCCGCCTCCTGCTGCTGGGCCTCGCGCAATTGCAGCGTGCCCTTCAACCGCCCGCCTTCGAAAATCGGCAGCGACAATTGCGGGCCAAAGGCAAAGCGCCGCGAATCCCAGGCACCGAAATCGGACAGCTGCATGGCCTGCAAGCCCAGGCTGCCAGAGAGCCGAATGCTCGGATAGAAATCGGCCTTGGCCACGCCAATGCTGGCCGTCGCCGCATGCAGGCGGGCTTCGGCCTGGCGGATATCGGGACGGCGCTCGGCCAGCTCCGACGGCACGCCGATAGCGAATTTCTGCTGCGGTGCCGGTAGCTCGCCCGTCTGCAGCAGCTCACTCTGCAGGCTACGTGGCGGCTCGGCAGCGAGCAGGCTGAGGGCGTTGATCAGGTCATCGCGACGCGCCTCCAGGGTTGGCAGGCGCGCTTGGATCGAGGCCACTTGAGCACTCGCCTGGGCCACATCGAGACGGGTCGCGACGCCTTCGGCCTGGCGATCCTGGGACAACTTCAAGCTGTGCTGGGCAACCTTGAGGTTGTCCTGGGTGACGTCAAGTGTGTGCTGCACGGCGCGCAACTGGATGTAGTTGCCCGCCGTCTCGGACAGCAATGCCAGCAGCACGCCGCGTCGATCATTCTCGGCCACTTGCACGGTGGCATCGGCGGCCTCCACCTGACGGCGCACCCGGCCCCACAGGTCCAGTTCCCAACCGGCCACCAGATCACCCTGCCAGAGATTGAACGCCGACTTTCCGGAGTTTCCGGACGGGTCGCTCAAGCCTTCAGCACTGTTGCGCGCGCGGCTGTAACCGGCGTTCACCTCCACCGACGGCGCCTCGTCAGCGGCCACGGTGCTGCGCAGCGCGCGGCTCTGCAGCAGGCGCGCGCTGGCCATCTGCAAATCAAGGTTGCGCTCGGCAACGCGCTGGATCAGGGCGCTCAGTTTTGCGTCGTGGAAACTGTCCCACCAGCGCAGCTCCAGAGGCTCGGCCACAGGTTGGCTGGTTGCGGTCTCGCCCTGCACCGCTGCCCAGGCCTGCGGCGCCTGGCTGTCAGGGCGCTGGAAATCCGGCCCCAGCGTACAGCCGCCTAGCAGCACGGCAAGGAGCACGGGGCTCAAACGCGATACCGGCTTCATCGGACGCTGACCTCTTTGCCAGAGAGACGGTCGCCGTGGGTGTCGATGGTCGCTTCCACCGACATGCCGACGCGCAGGCGGTCGAGCAGCGGCTGGTCGGCGTCGAAGACGATCTTCACCGGAATGCGCTGCACCACCTTGGTAAAGTTGCCGGTGGCGTTGTCCGGCTTGACCGCGGCGAAGGTCACGCCGGTGGCCGGGGCGATGCTTTCGACATGGCCATGCAGGGTTTCGCCGGAAAAGGTGTCGACGCTGATGCTCACCGCCTGGCCGGGCTGGACATGGGTCAGCTGGGTTTCCTGGAAGTTGCCCACCACGTAGGCCTGGGCCAGGGGTACCACCGAGAGCAGGCGCGCGCCGGGATTGACATAGGCACCGACGCGCAGCGCGCGCTCGCCGACCATGCCGTCCACGGGCGCGACGATGCGCGTGTAGGACAGGTCCAGGCACGCCCGCTCCAGGCCCGCCTCTGCGCGCTTGAGTTGGCCGTCAGCGCTGGCGACCTGAGCGTCGAGGATGTCGACCTGCTTGCGCGCCGCCAGCAGCGCCGCCTGGCTGTTGGCCAGGCGCGCGCGGGCCTGGTCGACGCGGCTGCGCGCCTGCTGGGCGTTCTGCACGGTGCCGGCGCCCTGCTCGGCCAGGCGGCTGTAACGGGTCAATTCATGGTTGGCGAAGGCCAGTTCGGCCTGGGCGGCGCTGACGGCGGCCTGGGACTGGGCGATGATCGCCGTCTGACGGTCGAGGGTGGCGCGGGCGTCCGCGCTCTGCGCCTTGGTTACCAGCAACTGTGCCTGGGCAGCGTCGAGAGCGGCCTGGTAGTCGCGCTCGTCGATCAAGGCCAGCAATTGGCCGGCCTTGACCTGCTGGTTGTCCTGCACCAGCACCTCGTTGATGAAGCCTGCGACCTTGGGCGCCACTACGGTGTAGTCGGCCGTGACATAGGCGTCGTTGGTGCTCTGCTCATGGTTGCTACCCAGCAGCCACGGGCCGAACAGGCCGGCCAGCACGGCGACGGCGAGCACCGAGCCGATCAGAAGGGTTTTACGGTGGTTGGTCATTTCAGCAATCTCGAATTCATCCAGGGCTCAGGCCACCGCGCGCGGTGGGTAGACCCGGGTAGGCACGAAGGGAATCAGGCAGATCAGCGCCACGGCGATGCACGCCATAATCAGGTACAGGTCGGCCGAGGTGAGAACCAGGGCCTGTTCGTGGATTCGGTGGGCCAGGTCAGGGGCGCGGTCATCGACCAGCGGCGCGTTGCCCAGGCTGTCCACCAGGTGGTTGGAATGAAAATGCCGGCGCAGGGTGCCCAGCACATCCAAAAGGCCCGCCGCGATCACCGCCGCCAGGCCCTTGACTGTGTTGAACCAGGCCGAGGCGAATGGCCCGTCCTGCGGGCTCATGCCGTTGGTAGACAGCATCAGCAGCGGCAGCACGGCCATTGGTTGGCCGAACACCTGGAGCAGTTGCAGCAGGTAGAAGTTGTCGCGGATCCAGGCCGAGGTCAGGTGGTTGCCGCCGATGCAGCTCAGCGCCAGCATCGACAGGCCGACGGCCAGTACCCAACGGCAATCCACCGCACGAAGGTTGCACAACGCCGCTACCAGCGGCAGTGACACCAATTGCGGCATGGCCACCAGCAGCATCAGCGGGCTGGTCTGGGCCGGCCGATAGCCCTGGATCTGCGCCAGGTAGCCCGAAGGAATGCTGCTCGCCGCCGACAGCACGATCAGCACCCCGGCCAGGGTCAGCAAGGCAAAACTGAGATTGCGTCGACCCAGCAGGCGCAGCTGGAAGAACGGCAGCGGCTCGGACCACTCGTTGTACAGGAACAGCACCAGCAACAGCGCGCCGCCGCCAAGCAGCCAGCAGATCAGCGGCGAATCGAACCAGCCCCAGCGATCGCCCAGGCTCAGGCCGATCACCAGCGCACTGATCGCCGGCAGGCCGAGCACCACGCCGCGCCAGTCGAACTGCTTGAAGCGCTCCAGGCGCAGCGGGTCCTGGGGCAGGCCCCAGCCGACACAGAACATGGCCAGCAACGACGGCAGGATGATCTGCCAGAACGCCCATTGCCAGCCGACATACTCGGTCCAGAGGCCGGCCAGGGGCGTGGCCAGGTTGGGTCCCAAGGTGGCGGTCAGGGTATAGCAGGCCAGGCCGTAGACCTTGATCCCCGGCGGCAGGAAGCGCAGCGCCACGCTCATCAGCATCGGCGGCAAGGCGCCCGAGGCCAGGCCTTGCAGCACGCGCAGCAGCATCAGGCTGTGCAGGTCCGGCGCAAACGGCTGGACCAGGCCGAGCACGGCGAACGCGCCGATAGCGCAGAGGGTGAAGCGGCGCAGGGAAAAGGTCGTCGCCAGCCACGGCGAAAAGGCCATGGCCGATACCGAGGCCGCCGAGTAGACCGCCAGCAGCCAGGCCCCTTCGTCGGCGCCAATGCCCATGGCACCGCGAATGTCCGCGAGTGAGAGCTTGGTCACCGTCTCGTTAAGGCCGGCGCAGAGCACCGCCAGCAGCACGCCGAACAGCCCGACCACCACGCGCAGACCAAAGGCCGTCTGCGCGGGCGGGCCGGCCACGGGGGCGGCAGCGAGCGCAGCGGTGGGCGCGGGCAACGAACTCATGCGATGAAATCTCCGGCAACAAATTTACCGGAGCAAGTTTAGAAAGCTTGAATGCTGACGAAAACTGACATATCGGCAGTTTACTGTTGCAGCAAACGCAATCGGCGTCAGGGGTCGACGCTGCAACAGGCTTTCAGCGTCTGCCGCAGCCAGCGGTGGGCAGGATCATTGTGGTAGCGCGGGTGCCAGGCCTGCATCACCGTGACCCGTTCCATAGGCAGGGGAATCTGGAACGAGCGCAGCGGCAAGCCGAGCTTGGCCACGCTATTGAGGATATTGGCCGGCATCGGCAGCAGCAGGTCGGAGTCGGGCAGCGAGAACATCGCCGAGTGGAAGCTCGGCGTAATCAAGGCCACACGGCGCTGCACCTTGTAATTGGCCAGCTCGGCATCGATCGGCCCATTGGCCCGGCCCCGCCGAGACACGCTGATCTGTGGGTAGGCGGCAAAGCGCTCGGGGGTGATCTGCTCCTCGAAGATAGGATGATCTCGGCGCGCCAGGCCGACGTAGACCGTGTTGAACAGGCTTTGCACCTTGATCTCCGGGCCCAGGTCGATGGTCGAGCTGATGATCAGGTCGGTGCGCCCGTCGCGCAGCACAGCGTCATCGTCGCCCCCGGTCTCGGGCACGAAGCGCAGCACCGTGCGCGGCGCCTGCTCGTGCATCATGCGCAGCAGCTGCGCGCCGTACAGGGCGATGAACAGATCATTGGTGCGGATATTGAATGCACGATCGAGGTTGGCCAGATCGACCTCTGGCCCATTGCGGAACACCTGCCCGGCCTGCTCGACCAGCGCCCGCACCTGCTCGCGCAGGGCCAGGGCCCGCGGCGTCGGTACCAGGCCACGCCCGGCGCGCACCAGGATCGGATCGCCCATGGCGTCGCGGATCCGGCTCAACGTCCGGCTCATGGCCGCCGGGCTCAGGTTCATGCGCTGCGCGGCGCCGACCACACTGCCCTCGTCGAGCAAGGCGTCGAGGGCGACCAACAGGTTCATATCCGGGAGCTGCATTGCCAGGCTTCCATGTGCGGGAGGAGTGGTCGGCAAAGCTTACCAGCTTGCCTGGGTTGCGCCCGGCACAACTACAGAGTGCATTCCAGACCATTTATTCGTGGGTGGGCATGGCCAAGAATGTCGGATTGATCTGGCATTCAAGGAGACCGCATGCCCAGCAACGTACTGATCGCCATCGATGCCTCCCCCGCTTGCCACGGCCTGCTCGAGCTGGCCCGGCGTTATTGTCAGCCGGGGACTCACCAGTTGCACGTGCTCCTGGCCATCGACTCGACCTACGCCGTGCACGACCACCTCGCGCCTCTGCGTCAGGACGAACGCGAGGAATACCCGGCGGCGAGCGAAGAGCAGCGCGTGGCAGACGCCGCGATGCTGCAGGCCGTGCGCACCTTGCGCGAACACGGCTTCGACTGCGAAGGCACGCTGGTGGCCGCCGAGCCGGTCGCTGCCATCGTCGGCCAGGCCGCCGAGCTTGGCTGCGAGCTGATCATCATGGGCCACCGCCACCTGTCGCGGCTGGGGCGCTTGCTGGATCCCTCGATCAGCGCGAAGGTGATCGATCAGGTGGAGTGTCCGGTGTTGGTGTGTGCGGCAGGCTAGGGCTGTTCGTCTGATTGCGTCGTAAGGTAATGCCTGTGGGAGCTGCGGTTGCCGCTATGACCTAGGCTGGGGTCAGCGCGCTGTTGGTTTGACCACCACGGTACAGGTGGTGCCCGCGGCCAGTAAAAAATCCTGCGGCACGTCGTCGATATGAATCCGCACGGGCACGCGCTGGGCCAGGCGCACCCAGTTGAAGGTCGGGTTGACGTCGGCGATCAATTCTCGGCTTTCGGGGTTGTCGCGGTCGTAGATGCCGCGGGCGATGCTTTCGACATGGCCGCTGAGGCGTTCACCGCTCATCATCTGCAGCTCGGCCGGGTCGCCCACCTTTACGTGCGGCAGCTTGGTCTCTTCGAAGAAGCCATAGACCCAGAACGAGTGCTCGTCCACCACTGCCATCTTCGCCTCGCCGGTGCGTGCGTAGTCGCCCTTGTGCACGTTGAGGTTGGTCACGTAGCCGTCGACGGTGGCGAGGATGCGGGTGCGTTTGAGATCGAGCTCGGCGGCGGCGAGCGCGGCCTGGGCCTGCTGATAATCGGCCAAGGCCGAGCTTGCGATGTTGCTGGCGTCTTCGCGGCTCTCTTTGGAAATCACCAGGTTGTCCAGGTCGGCACGCCGGTGGGCATTGACCTTGCGCATGTCCCAGGTGGCCTTGCGCGAGGCGACCAGGGCCTGGGCCTGCTTGACCGCCAGCGCATAGTGCTCGGGGTCGATCTGGATCAACAGGTCGCCCTTTTTCACCCGCTGGTTGTCGCGCACCGGCACGTCGACCACGTAACCCGGCACGTCGGCGGCGACATTGATGATGTCGGCGCGCACCCGGCCATCGCGGGTCCAGGGAGTGGTCATGTAGTGCAACCACAGCTGTCGACCGATCACCACGGCGGCGGCCAGCACGAGCAGGGTGGCGATCAGGCTGAAGAACTTTTTCATCGACGTGGGACTCACCGGTAGACAGACAGCGCCATGGCGCCAAAGAGGCAAACGAACAGACTCAGGCGCAGCAGCGCCGGGTGCCAGAAGAAGCGGTAGCCGTCATGGCTGGCAATAAAACGGTCCAGGCCCCAGGCAAGGCCGGCGGCGAACAGGAACATCAAGGTCATGGTCGGCATGTACACGCCATGGAAGGCGATCTCACGGGGCATGGGGCAGTCCTTGCGCCGGGGCCAGGGCGGCCAGCGGCGACTGTGGGTCGAGCAGGGAAGTACGGATGAAATGCAGGTAGCTCTGCACCCGGCGCAGGGCCGAGGTGTCGAAGTGCCGGGCAAAAGGCTCGTCGGTGGCCTGCACGCGGCCGATAGCATGATCCACCGCCACCAGGGCGCGCTCATGGTTGCTCGCGCTCGGCTGCAGGAACAGCCGCGCCAGGGCCCGTCCCATCACGCGGATGGCCTGACGCCAGGGCTGCGACTGGGCATAGCAAGGATGCACCGGCAGCAGCGCCTGCTCCTTGCGCAACTCGATGGTCGCATGGCCGACCTCCAGCACCACGAACATCCAGCGCAGCAGGTTGCTCTGCACCCGCGGCTGACCGGCGGCCAGGCCATAGGCCTGGTGCAGCAGGTCGCGGGTACGGCTTTCGAAGGCTGAGCCCAGGCCACGCAGGCGCCCGCTGATGGCGAACAGCACCTGATCGCGCAGGTCCTGTTCCAGGCGACTCCACAGCCAGCGGCTGTTGGGCGGGAGGATGATCGCCCCGGCGGCGGCGCACACCAGCATGCCCAGGACCATGCCGATGTAGTCGTTGATGAAGCTGTAGGGATCGTAGACGGTCAGGTTGTTCGGCACCGAGCCGATGGCGAAGAACACCAGCAGGCCGAGGCCGTAGCCGGCGTAGGCCGGCCGCGAGGAGAGGAACGCGCCGAGCACGAACACCGGCGCCAGCACCATGCAGAGCAACGGGAAGCCGTCGATCCAGGGGAACACGAAGAAGGTCTCGAAGAAGCCGACGAAGGCGCCCAACAGCGTGCCGCAGGCCATCTGGAAGGACATGCGCCGGGGGTTGGGCGAGGCTGCCGAGAGACCGACCGTGACCGTGGCGATCAGGGTCATCATCGCGCCGCTGGGCCAGTCGGTGAGGATCCAGTAGCTCCCCAGCAGCAACAGCACCACCGAAGCGCGCACGCCGGCCGCCAGCGATACCAGCCAGTTGGTCTGCGCCACGTAGGGTTCAGCCCACTGCTCGCGCTCATGGGTGTGCGCCGAGAGCGAAGCGTGGGTCTGGGCGTAGTCGTGCATGTCGTCGACGAAGCGGTACAGCAGCTCGTAGGCGGTGTGGAAGTCGAGCAGGTCGGATTCGCTCGGTCCCGTCTCGACGTAGGCGGCGCGCAGGCCGCGTACCTGGCCCGGCAGGCCCTCCTTGTAGGCGGCCAGCTCCAGGGTCAGGCGCAGGGCATCGGCATCGGTCAGGGCTCGCCCGACATAGGGCTGGAGCAGTTCGATCAGGGTCTTGAGGCCTGGCTCGATGGCGCCGACGATCTGCAGCGGGCCCTTTGCGCGCAAGCGCTCGAGCAACTGGTGCAAGGCGTTGAAGCGCGTGGTGATGGCCATGAATTCGCTGTTCATGCGTACCAGGCGGCCATTGCGCCGACGCATGTGCGGGTCTTCGAAGGCCGTGACGTTGCGCAGACTTTCCAGGCCCACGGCTTCGGCAATGAAACGCACGTTGCTGCTCTCGAAACGATCGCGCTGGCTGTCGCCGCGCAGGCCTTCGACGACGAAGCCTGCGAACACGCCGAAGCGCTGGTACAGGGC
>JAEWGL010000175.1 GCA_023388335.1 Pseudomonadota bacterium
CCGCGCTGCACCAGACAGATCGAGATGGCTGGCTTTACGGCCGCTTCGCGGCCGATCGCAGGACAAGCCAGCTCCTTGGGTGGCCGCCGCGCTGCAGACCTTGTTCTCTGCGCGACAGCGCAGCCCAGCGGGCTAGGCGGGCTCCTACAAGGTTCAGCTGAGTTAGCGTTTGTTCTATGAGGAGCGGGCTTGCCCGCGAATGGGTCTGACACCTCGGTATAGGGCTCTTGTTCAGGACGGTTCGGCGCCCCGACGAGCCCGCGCTCATAAGCCATGGGCTGTCTGTGCCTAGCCCTTGCGGGTAGTCCGGCTCAGTTGCCCCTGCACCCCCACCGGCACTTCGCCGGCCAGGGTCACGCGGCGGACGGTGCGGGGTTGGGTGCCGTAGTCATCCACAGCGTAGTGCTGGGTCGAGCGGTTGTCCCAGATGGCGACGTCGCCAGCCTGCCAGCGCCAACGCACGGTGTTCTCCAGGCGGGTAACGTGGCTCTGCAACACGGCGAACAGGTGGGCGGAATCCGACTGTGAATACCCTTTGATGCGCTTGACGAAGTGCCCCAGCAACAGGCTGCGTTCGCCGCTGATCGGGTGTATGCGCACCACCGGGTGCTCGGTTTCGTACACAGTCGAGGTGAATACCTTGCGGTAGCGCTCCTGCTTCTCGGCACTGACGTCCGGGCGAATGCTGGCGTAGTCGTACTCATTGCTGTGCACGGCCCAGAGCTTGTCGGCGAGCTCGCGAAGGGGTTCGGACAGCTCCTGGTAGGCGCTGGCCGTGTTGGCCCACACCGTGTCGCCGCCCGAGGTCGGAGCCACCACGCTGCGCAGCACCGAGGCCTTGGGGTAGGCATCGACGAAGGTGACATCCGTGTGCCAGGAGTTGGCCCGCTGGCCCTCGGCGCCGTCGAGCTGAAGGAGAAAACTGCTGCCTTCATGCACCGGCACGGTGGGATGGGCAACCGGGTCACCGAGCAGCTTGGCGAAGGCTTCCTGGCCGGCATCGTCCAGATGTCCCTGGCCACGGAAGAAGATCACCTTGTGCTCGACCAGGGCGGCCTGGATGGCATCGACAGTGGCGGCATCCAGGTCGGCGGACAACCTGATGCCGCGAATCTCGGCGCCGATGCGTCCGGCAATCGGCTGGATGTCGAGCGAAACGGTATGTGGCGGGGTCGCCAGTGCGGCAGTGCTCATGCTGTGGTCCTCACAGTCAGGGGATGGGAACGAAATCGGTCAGGTGTCAGCGCGCGGCCTGCACGGCCTGCTCGCCGTGCAAGGCGGCATCGAGAAAGCGCGGCTCGATCCAGTCGCTCACCTGGAAGCCGCGGCGAATCAGGCGCTCCTTGGCCGCCAGGTCGACGCCCTGCTGCAGCAGGCCGACGAATTCGGCGTCCAGGCGCGGGTCGAAGTAATGGGCCAGGTCTTCCTTGGCCAGGTCGTCACGCAGGATCACCTTGGGGTAGTTGGCCAGGTTCGAGACCAGCGCCACGTAGGCATCGCGGTTGTGCTCGTCGCGCAGCCATTTCACCGCCTGCTGCTGAACCTTGACCAGGCGCCCGACCAGCTCGGGGTGCTGGCGGATGAAGTCGCCGGTGCCAAGCAGCACCGCTTGGGTACTGCCCGCGCCCTCGAGGTCGCGGGAGTTCACCGGCAGCTCCACCAGGCCCCGCTCGCGCAGCGCCAACAGGCTGGACAGGCCCCAGGTCGCGTCGATCTGCTTGGCGGCGATGGCGGCATTGGCGGCATTGAAGTCCAGGTTGATCACCTTCAGGTCACGCTCGCTCAAGCCCTGGCTGGCCAGCGCGCTGGCAAACGACAGCTGGTTGGCGGTTCCACGGAACACCGCGACGCGCTTGCCCTTGAGGTCATGCAGGTTGTTGATACCAGAGCCCGGTACCACGCCCAGGTAGCTCTTGACGCCACGCACCCCCGCGGACAGCACGCGGGTATCCAGACCGCTGGCCTTGCCGACGATGGCGGCCAGGTCGCCCAGGTAGGCAAAGTCGGCCTGGCCGTTGGCCAAGGCTTCGTTGATCACAGGTCCGGCTCCCTTGAAGAAGTGCCAGTCGATGCGGATACCGTCCTTGGCAAACTCTTTTTCCAGCAGCTGCTGGCTGCGCAACACGTCCACCACGCCACCGGCACTGGGCTGGCTGCCGGCGCTGAGGTCGGGCACGGCAATGCGGATCGCTTCGGGCTGGCCCGCTGGCGCCGCCTGGGCCGTCAACGACAACACGCCCAGCAGGCCAGCTATTACCGTAGACGCGAAGGCTCGGTGCACAGGGTTGAACAGGATTTTCATGGGAGGCTCCTTGGCAGGCTGCCACCGGCGATCACCGGCGCTATGAGCTGAACGTAGGCCGGTCCTGTCATTACCAACAAAGATTAAAAATTCATTTTTTAATAACTGTTTCGAATAAACCAGCCAGCACGTACCGCGCAGCCCTGCATGCAAAACACGCATGAAAAATATGAGGCAAACGCAACGGCCAAGGGCTTCCAGTGCATCGTCACGGCGTGCTCTTATCTCTTGAATTCATTAGTGGGAATTTTTTATTCCATAAATGAATAACCTAAAAACCAGACTTCGAGAGATGCCCGATGAGCCGAATCCTGACCTCAGGGCGCGCCATCCCTGAGCTGCCCCGCCTGCGGCTGCACGCGCAGCGGCTGCTGCCCTGGCTGTTGCCCATCGCGCTGGCCCTGCTCTGGGTCACCGCCAGCCATTTGCATTGGATGAGCGAGCAGATCCTGCCAGCGCCGTCGCTGGTCTGGCAGAGCGCGGTTGAGTTCGGCTCGGGCGAGCTCTGGGGCCATCTATGGATAAGCCTGCAGCGGCTGGTGACAGGCCTGCTGGCAGGGATCGCCAGCGGCCTGTTGCTGGGCAGCTGGCTAGGCGCCTCGAAGCGCGCCGAAGCCCTGGTCTATCCGACCTTCGTGGCCCTGGCGCAAATTCCTACGTTGGCCTGGATTCCCCTGTTCATGCTGTTTTTCGGCATCGGTGAACTGCTCAAGCTGGTGGTGCTGGTCAAGGCCGTGGTGGTGCCGGTGACCCTGCACACCCTGGTGGGCGTGCGCGATGCCCAGCCCAAGCTGCGCGAAGCCGCTGCCGCCTTGCGCCTGCCCCGCCACCTGGTGTTCCGGCGACTGCTGCTGCCCGCGGCCTTGCCCGCCTTCCTCGCCGGTGTGCGGCTGGCCCTGGCCGCGGGCTGGACTTCGCTGCTGGCGGTGGAGCTGCTGGCTTCCAGTGAAGGGCTGGGCTACCTGATGGTCTGGGGCCGGCAACTGTTCATGCTCGACCTGGTGTTCCTCTGCATCCTGCTGATCGGCCTGGTCGGCGCCTTCATGGACCGCGGCTTCTCGATAGTCGAAAAACGCCTGCTGTTCTGGCCGCAGCCAGCCACTGGCGAGCAGCGCCAACGCGCTCGCGCCCCTGGCTGGCAGCGCCTGCACGGCGTGCTGCTGCCGTTGGCGCTGTTGCTGCTGTGGCAGGCATGCAACAGCTTGGGCTGGATCGACGGCAATATCCTCACCTCGCCGCTCGAAGTGCTACGTAGCCTGGCCGCAGGGGTGAGCGACGGCTCCCTGCCCGTGGCCCTGCGCCTGAGCTTGCAACGGACCCTGGCAGGCCTGCTGCTGGGCGGTGGCGCAGGCTTTCTGCTGGGCCTGCTATTGGGGCTGTCGGGCCTGGCAGAGCGGGTACTCGGGCCAAGCCTGTCGGCGCTGCGCCAGGTGGCGATCTTCGCCTGGGTACCCCTGCTTACCGCCTGGTTCGGCCTGGGCGAAGGGGCCAAGGTGGTGTTCGTCAGCCTGGCGGCGTTCTTTCCGCTGTTCATCGCCACCCAGCGCGGCATCGCCAGCCTGTCGCCGCAGCTGGGCGAAGCCGCCCAAGCCCTGCGTCTGGACCTTTCCTACCGCCTGCGCCTGCTGGTGCTGCCGGGCGCCGCCCCGGCGATCTTCGCCGGCCTGCGCCTGTCATTGATCTACGCCTGGCTGGGCACCATCGGCGCCGAATACTTCATGCCATCGGACGGTGGCATCGCCAGCCTGATGATCGGCGCGCAGCAACTGTTCCGCATGGACCAGGTGATGGCCGCCATGGTCCTCATCGGGCTGATCGGCGCCCTGCTCGGCCACCTTGGACAACGCCTTGAAACGCGCGTCACGCGCTGGAGACAAGCATGAATGCCTTCAACACTTCGGCCCTGCAAGCGGCCAACCAGCCCGACCCGTCGCCACCCTTGGTAAGCTTCGATCGGGTCGGCAAGGTCTTCTCGGTGGACGGCCAGGCCTTCGAGGCCATCCACGATTTCAGCCTGGCGATCAACGAAGGCGAATTCATCGCCATCGTCGGCTCCAGCGGCTGCGGCAAGTCCACCCTGCTGCGCTTGCTGGTGGGCCTGGATACCGACTACAGCGGCAGCATCCGCGTCGATGGCAAGCCGGTCAGCGGCATCGGTGGCGAGCGCGGTATCGTGTTCCAGGAACACCGCCTGTTCCCTTGGCTGACGGTGGCACAGAACATCGGCCTGGGCTTGGTCAACGAGCCGCTCACCCAGGGCGAGCGAGCCCACAAGGTCCATGAGTTCGTGCAGTTGGTGGGGCTGAGCGGCTTCGAGTTGGCCTATCCGCACCAGTTGTCCGGGGGCATGGCTCAGCGCGTGGCGATCGCCCGCGGGCTGGTGGCCAGTCCGCGCATCCTGTTGCTGGACGAGCCGTTCGGCGCGCTCGATGCGCTGACCCGCCAGCAGTTGCAGGACGAGCTGCTGGCGATTCGGGAACGTTCGGGGGTCACCACGCTGTTGGTCACCCATGATGCCGAGGAGGCCACCTACCTGGCCGACCGCGTGGTGGTGCTGGAACCACGGCCGGGACGGATCAAGTCGGTGGTGGACATCGACCTGCCCCACCCACGCCAGCGCACCAGCGTGGCATTGCACAGCCTGCGCGAGAAGCTGCTGCACCAGATCACCGGTGACGGCAACTACCTGCCGCCAACGGTGCAGCGGGTGGAGGGCATGCGGCCCGAACTCATCGCGCAGTGAGCCCGTGCCGGGTCAATCGCGCGGGTCAGACCATTGTGCGGGGCCAGCACCCGCACTTGAGGCGCTACCCGTCAGGCCAAGCCGCGCAGGTAGGCCCAGGGGTAGATACCCCGATCGTGCCCATCACTGAACACCAGCTGCACGCCGTAGCCTTGCAATACGATGCGCTCCAAGCGCACATCGGCAGCCAGCACGGGGATGGCCCCGCGCAACCGCGCGGCCTTGCATTGCGAGCAGGGGCAAGCACCGCGCAGGCGGGCATGGCTGAGGCGCTGCTCGGCGCCGGCCCACTGCACGCTCAGCTGCGCCTGGCTGCGAAGGTTGCGCACCGCGACAGGGGCATCCATCACGCTGCGCCCTGCAGTTGCGCCAGGGCGATACGCACCGCCTTGCGCACCTCCGGATCGGCATCGCCCTCGGCCTGCTGCAGCGCTGGCAACGCACCGGCGTCGCCCAGTTCTCCAAGAGCCAGCGCGGCTTCCTTGCGCAGGTTGGCAATGCCGTGGCCGAGCAGCGCGGCCAGTGCGGCCAGTGCCTGGCGATAGCGCAGCCGCCCGAGCGCACGCGCGGCACGCAGGCGCACCTGCCAGTAGCTGTCATCCAGCGCCAGGATCAAGGCCGGGCCTGCCTCGCCAAGGCCGACCTTGCCCAGGGTAGTGGCCGCCTCTTCGCGCACCTGCCAGGCCTCGTCCGCCAGTGCCGCGCGCAAGGCCGGCAGCACGCTGGCATCGCGGGCCAGGCCCAGGGCGCCAATGGCGGCGCGGCGCACCTCGGTGTCTAGCTCCTGGCTGGCGAGCCTGGCCAGGGCCGGCAGCGCGGGCACATGCTTGAGCCAACCGAGAATGCCCACGGCCTCGCGCCGCACCGAGGCCTGAGGATCATCCAGTGCCAACAGCGCCGGGCCTACTGCCTCCTCCAGACGCAGCTCGCGCAAGGCCCGCAAGGCACTGCTGCGGACGAAGGCATCGGCGTGGCTGGTCCAGGGCAGGATCAGTTGCCCCGCTTCCTGGCTCTTGAGCTCGCTCAGGCTCTGGGCCGCGGCCACGCGTACCGGCTCGGCGGGATCGGCAAGGGCGGCGCAGAGCGCCTGCACCACGTCCGGCGCTTCCCAGGCTTCCAGCAATCGCGCGGCCTCGGCGCGTACCTGCGGTGCCGGATCCACCAGCAGGGCATCGGTCAGCCAGGGCAGGCTGTCCGGCTCCTCCAGGTCGGCCAGTTCGATCAGGGCGATGCGCCGCACGCCGGCGTCGCCATCGGTCAGGCGTGGCAGCAGTTCGAGAATGTCGGGGTTATCGGTTGCACGGTTGGTCATAGGGCTATTCGCAATGGCGGAGGGTCGGAGGGCAACCCCAGTGGGGTCAGGCGTGGCAGCTCGCGGCCTTCTTCGTGGCGCAGCAGCTCCAGGCAGTGCCGCTTGAGGTGGGTGAATTCGGGGCTGGTCAGCAGGCTGGCGCGTCGCGGCCGTGGGAAGGTCAGGCGCAGGTCTTCGATGAAGCGGCCCGGGCGCAGGCTCATCACCAGGATGCGGTCGGCGAGGAACAGCGCTTCGTCGATGTCATGGGTGACGAACACCACGGTGGTGCGGATGCGCGTCCAGATATCCAGCAGCAGCTCCTGCATGCGCGAGCGGGTCTGCGCGTCGAGGGCGCCGAAGGGTTCGTCCATCAGCAGCAGGCGCGGGCGATTGATCAGCACGCGGGCAATCTCCGCGCGTTGCTGCATGCCGCCCGACAGTTGGCTGGGCCAACGGCCGGCGAAATCGCCCAGGCCCACCAGTTGCAGGAACTCGGCGGCCCGACGGCGGCGCTCGACCTTGCCCTCGCCCTGCATCTTCAGGCCGAAGGCCACATTGTCGAGCACGCTGCGCCAGGGCAACAGGGTGTGGTGCTGGAACACCATGCCACGCTCCGGCGACGGCCCGCCGATGGCCTTGCCATCTACCTCCAGCAGCCCAGCGGCAGGCATCAGGTGGCCGGCCAGGGCACCGAGCAAGGTCGACTTGCCACAACCGGACGGCCCCAGGATGCACACGAACTCGCCCGCGGCGATGGAAAAATCCAGGGCCTGTACGGCCTCGAAGGCCTCACGCCCGTGGCCGAGACGGATGGACAGCCCGCGCGCATCGATATTGCCTGCCGTGGGGCCCGGTTGATAACGGCTCATCACGAGGTCCTCCCTGTGCGGTACCAGGGGGTCGCCAGGGCGCCCAGGCGCTTGACCAGGGCGCTGCTGCCCATGCCGAGCGTTCCGATCAACAGCATGCCGACGATGATGTCCGGGTAGTTTTGCAAGGTGTACGACTCCCAGGTGTAGTAGCCGATACCGAACTGCCCGGAAATCATCTCGGCGGTGACCAGGCAGAACCACGAGGTGCCCATGCCAATGGCCAGCCCCGTGACGATGCTCGGCGCAGCGCCCGGTAGAATCACTTCGCGCAGGATCGCCAGCCGGCCAGCGCCCAGGCTGCGCGCCGAGGCGATCAGCCGTGGATCCACCGCCTCCACGCCGTGCACGGTGTTGAGCAGGATGGGAAACAGCGCGCCGGTGAAGGTGATGAACACCATGGACAGCTCGGATGAGGGGAACATCAGGATGGCCAAGGGGATCCATGCCACCGCCGGGATCGGCCGCAACACTTCCAGCGGCGGCAGCAGGCTGTACTCGGCCCATCTCGAGCGGCCGATCAGCAGCCCCAGCAGCACCCCGAGCAGCGCCGCGGCCAGATAGCCTGCGAACACCCGTGACAGGCTGCTGGACAAATGCGCCAGCAGCTCGCTGGAATGCAATAACCGCCAGGCGGCCTCCAGCACCGCTGCCGGGGAGGGCACGTAGGTGAAGGTCAACAGGCCCAGGTTCAGGCGCGTGGTGGCGGCCACCTGCCAGAACAGCAGACAGGCGGTCAGCGAGGCCAGGCGCAGGGGCCAGCGGTACACGGTGGTAGTCATCGAAGGTCTCCATGGCATGCCCTTGCGCGCAGGCAAGGACGGCCTGATCAGTGCTGGGCCACCAGCTTCTGGTTGGCGCTGACGAAGTCCAGGGCAGTGCCGCCGTGTTGCTTGGCGTAGTGTTCGGCCTGGTCCTTGAGCAGGAAGGCCGCCAGTTCGCCCTGGGCGTTGCGCACGAACCAGGCCTGGTTGGCCAGCAGCTTGATGCCGGTGTCGGCCGCCTGGGCGTAGATCGCGCGAATGTCCTTGCCCTCCTGTTCGAGCTGGGCCAGGGCGCTGAGCGCGGCTTGCGGCGACGCGTAGTGACGCACCTTGCCCTCGCCGCGCACCCAGATCTGCGCCAGCCGGCTGAAATCGGTGATCGGCTCGCCAGTCAGCGCGTCGTTGGCTTTCAGGGGCAGCGGCGCGTAGTCCTTCAGGGCCTTGTCGTAGTCCAGGCCGGCCTGGACGAAGGCGACGCGGATGTACTGGTCGTCGATGAACTTCGTCGTGTCCAGGCCGCGGTCGGTCTTCTTCAACAGCTTGAGCGTCTCGATGGAGGTGGCCAGCGCCTGGCGGTACTCGGGCTTCCAGGTCAGGTCGCGGGTCTGCAGGCCGAGCGGGCCGTGGAACAGGTAGTTGACCTCGGCCTCGATGCCGGTGACCTTCTCGATCAGTTCGCTGTATTTCTCAGGCTCGGCGGCCAGCAGGCGGTCGGCCTCAAGGCTCGCGCGCAGGTAGGCGGTGACCACTTCCGGGTACTGCCTGGCGTACTGTGCATCCACCAGCGCGCCATGCAGGGTCGGGGCCTGGGCCTGGGAGCCGTCGTAGATCTTGCGGGCAAAGCCACGGTTGGGGAACAGCTCGGCGAAGGGCACGAAGTCGGCATGCGCCTCGATGCGGTTGCTACGTAACGCGGAACCGGCGATTTCCGGCGCCTGGGCGATGATCCGCACGTCCTTCTGCGGGTCCCAGCCTTGGGCGGCGAGAGCGCGCAGGAGCATGCCGTGGGCGGTCGAGGCGAACGGCACGGAAATGGTCTTGCCCTTGAGTTCGGCCAGCGACTGCACGCTGGAGTTCGCCGGTACCACGATGCCGTTGCCGCTGCCTTGGATACTGCCGGACAGCACGCTGATGAACAGGCTCTGCTTGCCCGCATCCAGGTGCGCCACGCCATTGAAGGCGCCGGGGAAGTCGGCCATGGCGCCGAAGTCCAGCTTGCCGGCGACCATCTCGTTGGTCAGCGGCGCGCCGCTGGTGAAGTTCTTCCACTCGATCTTGTAGTCGGCGTCCTGGTACTTGCCGTCGCGTGGCAGGTATTTGTCGAGCAGGCCCAACTCGCGGATCAGCAGGCCGCCGGTGGCGCAGTTGATGGTGGTGTCCTGGGTGCCGATGGCGACGCGGATGGTCTGGGCCGACGCGGACAGGCTGAAGATCGCCAGCGCGAGGCCGGCCACGGTTGCAGTAAGGCGCATGGTGTATCCCCTCGAATCACGGTTATAGGTATCGTCTCCGCCACGTGGCTGGGTGGTGGGAAACGAGGGGCTGTCGGATGAGGCGTCCGGGGGTCGGCCGGATGGCGTGTTGCTGTCGGGGTCGATCAGCGCAGCAGGTAGGGGATCTCCACCTTCACCGCACCGGTCGGGCAATCCTTCTCGCAAGGCATGCAGTACCAGCATTCGTCAAAGGCCATGTAGGCCTTCTGGGTGGCCGGGTTGATGGCCAGCAGGTCCATGGGGCACACCTCGACACAGACGGTGCAGCCTTTTTCGGCGATGCACTTGTCTTCGTCGATGGTCACCGGCGCGCTGCTACGGAAAAAGATTTCCTGGGGTTGATGGGACATTTCACGGCGTCCTTGGCGCCTTTTGGCGCTCGCTTGTTAATGATGAACCCTCACCAGGGCTTTGCCCTGGATCGCGACACAAGGCCGCTCCCACAGAATCGGTGGCTGACACAAGGCATCGATATGGCCGGGCCAGCGCGGGAGCGGCCTTGTCTCGATTGGGCTGCGCAGCAGACCCCTTACGCAGCGTCGGCTTTTACCCTCAGGCGGTCATAGGCCTGCTGCTCCTCGGCATCCAGCGCAATCAGGTACGGCTCGACCGGCTTCTTGAAACTGGTCATGCGCCCGTCCTCGCCTTTCTTCAGGTGGCAGTGACAAAACCACTCGGCATCGTTGCGCTCAGGGAAGTCCACCCGGCGGTGATACAGGCCCCAGCGGCTTTCCTCGCGGAACAGCGAGGCACGGGCGGCCATTTCGGCGCAGTCGCGGATCACCGCGACTTCCATCGCCCGCATCAGCTCGTGAGGATTGTTGGCCTTCATCTGCGCAAGGTCCTGTTCGATCTCGGCGAAACGCGCCAGGCCGATCTCCATTTTCTTGGTCACTTTCGGCGGCTGCAGGTAGTCGTTGACCATGCGCCGCAGCTTGTACTCGACCTGGGCGGGGGCCAGGCCATGCGCGCGGTGCAGCGGCGCGAACACCCGGCTGCGCTCGCGCTCCACCTGGGCGGCGTCGATCTCGGCGAACTCGCGGCCGACGATGTACTGCGCTGCGTTGCGCCCGGCGAACCAGCCATAGGTGAAGGCCCCGAGCATGTAGTTGTGCGGCACGGCGGCCATGTCGCCGGCGGCGTACAGGCCTTTCACGCTAGTCTGCGCCTTCTCGTCGACCCACACGCCAGACGCCGAGTGGCCCGAGCAGAAACCGATTTCCGAAATGTGCATCTCGACCATGTGCTGGCGGTAGTCGGTGCCGCGGTTGCTGTGGAACTGGCCGCGGCTGGGGCGCTCGTTGCTGTGCAGGATCTCTTCGATGGTCTGGATGGTTTCCTCGGCCAGGTGGTCGAGCTTGAGGAACACCGGTCCGTTGCCGCCTTCGAGCTCCTGGTGGAACTCCCACATCATCTGCCCGCTCCAGTAGTCGCACTCGATGAAGCGCTCGCCCTTGGCGTTGGCGGTGTAGCCGCCGAGCGGGCCGGTAACGTAGGCGCAGGCCGGACCGTTGTAGTCCTTGATCAGCGGGTTGATCTGGAAGCACTCAAGGTTCGCCAGCTCCGCGCCGGCGTGGTAGGCCATGGCGTAGCCGTCGCCGGCGTTGGTGGGGTTCTCGTAGGTACCCATCAAGTAGCCTGACGACGGCAGGCCGAGACGGCCGGCGGCACCGCAGGCAAGAATTACCGCCTTGGCGCGGATTACCCGGAACTCGCCGCTGCGGCAGTCAAAGCCCATCACCCCGGCCGCGGCGCCTTCGCCATCGAGCAGCAGCCGGGTGCAGACCATGCGGTTGCTGATCTCGACCCGTGCGCGCTTGAGCTGGCGGTACAGCACCTTCTTGATGTCGTGGCCTTCGGGCATGGGCAGCACGTAGGCGCCCATGTGGTGGACTTTCTTCACCGCGTAGTCGCCGGTTTCGTCCTTCTCGAACTTCACGCCCCAGCGGTCGAGCTGCTCGATGGTTTCGAAACTGTGGGTGGCGTAGGCATGTACCGCGGCCTGGTTGACGATGCCGTCGTTGGCGATGGTGATTTCCTTGGTGTACTGCTCGGGCGTGGCATGGCCGGGGATGATGGCGTTGTTCAGGCCGTCCATGCCCATGCTGATGGCGCCACTGCGCTTGACGTTGGCCTTGTCCAGCAACAGCACGCGCAGACTTTTGTCCTGCTCCTTGGCTTTGATCGCCGCCATGGGGCCGGCCGTGCCGCCGCCGATGACGACGATGTCGTAGTCCTGGTGTTCGATGCTCATGCCTTGGGCCCCTTCTGACGGTCGATGCGCAAGCGGTACTGAAAAGCATCGCCGCGGTAGTAGAGGTGTTCGAAATCCACCGGCATGCCATCGGCGGCGTGGGTCAGGCGCTCGATGCGCATGATCGGCGAGCCCTCCTCCACTTCCAGCGCCTGGGTCAGGTCGCTGTCGGCCAGCACCGCGTCGATGGCCAGGTCAGCATGGCCGAGCGGGATGCCGCAGTCGTTCTCCAGGACCAGGAAGATGTCACGGGTGGCGAGGTCCGCCTTTTCCAGCTTCTCGCCGATGGCCTTGGGCAGCCAGGTCAGCTCCAGCGAGACCGGCTCGCGGTTGATCAGGCGCACTCGACGGATCTCGGTGACCAGGCTGCCCTCCTCCACCTGCAGGCGCGCCGCCACCAGTGCGCTGGCTGGAACGTGGCGCAAGCTGCGCAGGCGGTTGAGCACCTCGTAGCCCATCTGGGTCATGGACTCGGCCAGGCCCTGCAAGGTGCTGACGTTCTGGAACGCCTTGGGCTTGGCGACGAAGGTGCCCTTGCCATGGATCTTGAAGATCAGCCCCTCTTTCTGCAGGTCGCCCAGCGCCTGGCGCACGGTGATCCGGCTGACGCTGAAGGCTTTGCCTAGCTCGTTTTCCGAGGGCATGCGGCTGTGGGGTGGGTATGTCCCGTCGAGAATGCGCCCGCGCAGCAGCTCCTTGAGCTGGCTGTAGAGGGGGACGGGAGACAGGGGGAGCAGTTCGGCCATGGTCGTCTTCGCTTGTGAGCTGACTTGTTATAACAAGTTGTGACGAGAGATTACCGAACATAAGAAAGGCGGCGGAAATACTTTAAGTGAATAAGCATATGGCCGGCGGGCGGACTCCGTTTCGGAGCGGCCTTGTGCCTCATGCGCGGGGGGCACAGGCAGCGGTATGCGGTCCACGGCTTCGGGGTAAAAACAGCCACAGATCAATGCGATGGACGCCGCCAGTCGAGATGGGTATCATTGCGCCCCATTGCACTCGTAGCTCAGCTGGATAGAGTACTGCCCTCCGAAGGCAGGGGTCGTGGGTTCGAATCCCGCCGAGTGCGCCATATCGATGAGCCCAGGCCTAATGGCCTGGGCTTTTTCGTTTCTGTGTGGCTCTGAAGCCAGTAAACAGTGGGCAGACTTCAAGATTCGACGTAAGCGATGGGAAATTCTGTTTTTTCTGTCGCAACAGTGGAAGCATTAGCATCCGATAGGAATATTCTGATTTTTTCCCCACTGAACCAAAAACACTGGTCGTCCATAGGTCCTAGGAAATACCCTACGAACTCTGTCGACAGTCGTAACCTTGTCCTTGGAAACTCATACCTCTAGGCTCATTTCCGTCGCCGAACAACTTGGTGATCGGGTGTGGTAACCCGGGGTACGGAACCATGAGCATCAGCTTATGGCAGTTGTGCGCGGGAGGCTTCGTGCCTGCCGGCGACCTGTGCCCCGGTTTACCACCCCGCGTACAGCTGCCACCCTCTCGTGTGGTAACGAGCGGACGCAGCTTCACAGCACAGGAATTTGACTATGAAGCGAAGTGTTCCAGATCCCCCTCCCGCCCCAACAATCACGGTACTCAAGACCTGTGGCGGCGGGTCCGTTTCTTCCCCCGGATCCCTCTGCCAGACTCCAGGACAGGCTCAGGCGCAGACCTGAACCGTGATTTAGCAACCAGCCCGGCTGTTTGGCGGCAGTCGGGCTCGATGCGCCGCGCGGGCGTGCTCGATTTCAGGATCACCGCAAGCCCGAGACATGCTCTTGGTGAGCATGCCTCATCCTCAAGTCATGCGCCCAATGACGTTTTTCAATGACCTCCATGCCGCTTTCTTCCTTGCCGTGGGGCCGTCCTTGCACGATTCTTTAGGTACTTGCCGTACCTCGCACCCCCACCCTCGCAGAGGCCTGTATGAAGAACGTGGAAGAACTGCTGAAAACCAAGAGCCAGCACCATGAGGTCTACACCATAGGCCCGGACGACTCGGTGCTCGATGCGGTGAAGTTGCTGGCAGAAGTGAACATCGGTGCCCTGCCAGTCATCGAGGGCGGCCAGGTCGTGGGCATCGTCAGTGAGCGCGACTATGCGCGCAAGCTGGTGCTCAAGGGCCGCTCATCGGCGGCGACACCGGTACGCGAGATCATGAGCGCGCCGGTCTTTACCGTGGAGCCCAAGCACAACCTCGAGTACTGCATGAACCTGATGACCAACCGTCACCTGCGCCACCTGCCGGTGGTGAAGAACGGCGAGCTGATCGGGCTGCTGTCGATCGGGGACCTGGTCAAGGAAACCATCGCCGAACAGGCCAACCTGATCCAGCAGCTGGAGCAGTACATTCGCGGCGAATGATCAGTGGTACTTGGCCTCCAGCTCATCGAGCTGGTGGTCGAACGTGCGCAGACGCGCCGACCAGGTATACACCAGCACCTCCAGGTCGCGGTTGAGCACGGCGGTGCCGTGCCCACCGCTTTGCTGTGAATCGCACAGGTCCAGCTGATAACGCTCGCGGGCCATGGCCGTGGCGACGTTGGACAGTTCGCGGGCATTGCCGACCCAGCGGTGGTGGTGGTCGTGGATCGTGCGATCGAGGTCGCGGCATTGGCGCTTCAGGGCATCGAGGCTCTGCTCCAGTGGCGTGCCCTGGAGCTCGCCCATCACCTCTTGGAACGTGCGCCCCGGTTGCCAGTAACTGCCCCAGAAATACCGGTCAAATACGGTTTCGACCCGGCGGAGGGCAACCTTGGTATTCCAGATCGCCACCAACGTGCGCCCCTGCACCACTTCTCGCCTGTTCAGGTGCAACTGCTGCCAGGCAATCCACGTCAGCATTGCAAACGCCGCCGCCACGACAAGCGCGGCGCCGGCGTAGAGAAACTGCAGCGCCTGTGCCAGCTGATAGGAGTGCCGGATACCGTAGAAGTAACCGGCAGTAAGGGTGCCCAGGATCATCACGGCGCACCAGAACGCGGGTGCATAGGGATCTTTCATTGCACTGTCCCCTTTGGTTTCCCTGAGCATAGCAACGCCGAAATCACCCCACAGGTGCCGCTCGGCGTTTTATGCCCTCGGGCGCCTCAACGCTTCGTTCAGTTGATCGAACTGTACCGCCCAATCGGCATCCTCAATGATGATGTCCTTGAGAAACTGGCGCTGCGAGTCTTTCCAGAAGGGCGCATCGACCAGCTTGATGTCGCTCTTGAGCGGCGAGTGGCTGGTGATGAACTGATCGATGCTGGTGGCATCGTCAGGCAGACCCAGTTGCTTGAACAGTTCGGCGAAATGATGGTTCGTTGCTTCCATGGTTAACTCCTCGGGCCAAGCCCGTCGTCCACGACGCAGGCCTGGCATCAGTTGATGATCATCAGCAGAGCTCGCGCACTTCGGCATGCGGCACAAGCTTTAGGTATTGCTCCATGCTCATGTGGATCAGGTGATCGTGATCACCCGCCTCAAGGTAGACATCAGCGTGGCGGGTCAAGGTCGGGTCGAGCAGCATTTTTATTTCATAGGCGTCGCCAAGCGCCGGCACAGCGCCGCGCTCGCAGTCGCCGAACAGCTGTGGCAGGCCACTTTCACGCGTCATTTGCCAGGCACCGGACATGCGTACCTTGCTCATGTCCAGATGACGATTGGCCGGTAGCACAGCCATCAGGTAATTGCCCCGACGGTCGTCGAGCATCACCGATTTGGCAACCCGCTCGGCGGGGACGCCAGCGGTGCGCGCCGACTCCAGGCTGGTGCACGAGTGTGGATGGGAAATGATGTCGTAGTCGCAGTGGGCATTGTCCAGACATTGCTGCAGGGTTCTTGCCATACGCATGATGCACCTCCGGTTACCCCCAACCTGAAGTTTAGGCCGTCCCCGCCAGAGCACGACTAAACTTCAAGGACAAACCCCCAACCGGTGGCCCAAGGTGATCGCTCGCTACTGGCGTTATCTGCTGCTTTTGCTGTTGCTCGGCACCGTTCCGGGCGGCCAGGCGGCACCTGTGGGCGGTGTCTGGGTACTGGCCATTGACGATGCCATTGGTCCGGCCAGCGCCGACTACCTGCTGCGTGGCCTGGAAAAGGCCGCGGCGCAGGACGCCCAGCTGGTGGTGATTCGCCTGGACACACCGGGCGGCCTGGACATCGCTATGCGCCAGATCGTCAAGGCCATCCTCGCCAGCCCCGTGCCGGTGGCCAGCTACGTGGCGCCCAGTGGTGCTCGGGCCGCCAGTGCCGGAACCTACATTCTCTACGCCAGCCATGTGGCGGCCATGGCGCCAGGGACCAACCTCGGCGCGGCCACGCCCGTGCAGATCGGCGGGACGGACAAAACGCCCGCGCCGCCAGCAGCGCCCGCCTCGGACAAGCCGGCAGCGCCCAGCGAGCAGGACACCATGACCCGCAAGCAGGTCAATGACGCCGCCGCCTACATCCGTGGCCTGGCACAGATGCGCGGGCGCAACGCCGAGTGGGCCGAGCAAGCGGTACGCGAGTCGGTCAGCCTGTCGGCCAGCGAGGCCCTGCGCCTGAAGGTGATCGACCAAGTCGCCAGCGACCTGCCCGAGCTGCTGCGCCAGCTCGACGGCAAGACGCTCACCGCTGCCGGCCAACCCCGTCAATTGCAGACCAGCGGCGCTGCCCTGGTCGAGCATGCGCCGGACTGGCGCACGCGCCTGCTAGCGGTAATCACCAACCCCAGCGTGGCGCTGATCCTGATCATGATCGGTGTCTACGGCCTGCTGTTCGAGTTCATGAACCCAGGCTCGGGCGTCGGTGGCGTGGTCGGTGGCATCTGCCTGCTGCTGGCGCTCTATGCCCTGCAGTTGCTGCCAGTGAGCTATGCCGGGGTGGCGCTGATCCTGCTCGGGCTAGCGTTCATGATCGCCGAGGCCTTCGTGCCCAGCTTCGGCGTGGTTGGCTTCGGTGGCATCGTCGCCTTCGTGGTGGGCGCGGTCATTCTGATGGACACCGATGTGCCCGGCTACGGCATTCCCTTGCCGTTGATCGCCACCCTCGCCGTGCTCTCGGCGTTGCTGCTCGGCGGCGTGCTTGGCATGGCCTTGAAGGCGCGTCAGCGTGCGCTGGTCAGCGGTGATACCGGGTTGGTGGGCAGCCTGGCGACGGTCACCCAGGTCAGGGTGGACAACCCGTTCTATGGCTCGGTGCAGGCCCAGGGCGAACAATGGCAAGTCCAGTGCGCGACCCCGCTGCAACCTGGCCAGCACGTACGGGTGGTCGCCCGCCGCGGCGTCGTGCTGGACGTCACCGCCACCGCGCCCGCGACGGCGCAAGGAGAGTGAAGGATGTTCATGCAATTTGGTTTCGGCGCGTTGCTGATGTTGGTTGCCCTGCTTGTGCTGTCGGCGTTGCGTATCCTGCGCGAGTACGAGCGTGGGGTGGTGTTCCAGCTGGGGCGCTTCTGGCAGGTCAAGGGACCGGGGCTGATTCTGTTGATCCCGGGGATTCAGCAGATGGTGCGGGTCGACCTGCGCACGGTGGTGCTGGACGTGCCGCCGCAGGATGTGATCACCCGCGACAACGTTTCGGTCAAGGTCAACGCCGTGGTGTACTTCCGCGTGCTCGACCCGCAAAAGGCAATCATCCAGGTCGAGGACTTCCTCAATGCCACCAGCCAGCTGGCCCAGACCACCCTACGCGCGGTGCTGGGCAAGCACGAGCTGGACGAGCTGCTGGCCGAGCGCGAACGCCTGAACCTGGACATCCGCGAGGTGCTCGATGCCCAGACCGACGCCTGGGGCATCAAGGTGGCCAACGTCGAGATCAAGCATGTCGACCTCAACGAATCGATGGTCCGCGCCATCGCCCGCCAGGCCGAGGCCGAACGGGAGCGGCGGGCCAAGGTGATCCACGCCGAAGGGGAGCTGCAGGCTTCTGAGAAGCTCATGCAGGCCGCGCAGATGCTCGGCAAGGAGCCCGGGGCCATGCAGCTGCGCTACATGCAGACCCTGGGCAGCATCGCCGGTGACAAGAACTCCACCATCATCTTCCCGATGCCCATCGATCTGCTCAAAGGGTTGTTCGATAAGTAGGTAGCGGGATATCAGACCGGCGCGCGGCGGATGGTGGCCAGCAGCGTCGCGGCACCGATGAACAGGCCGGCGAAGGTGCGGTTCATGCGCCGTTGCTGCTTGGGTGTGCGCAAAAGGCGCAGGACACGCGCCGCCAGGCCGGTGTAGCCGGCCATCACCAGCAGGTCGACAGTGATCATGGTGGCGGTGATGGTCAGGTACTGGGGCAGCAACGCAGCATGCGGGTCGATGAACTGTGGCAGCACTGCGAGCATGAAGATCAGCGCCTTGGGGTTGCTGACATTGACCAGGAAACCGCGAAACACCAGGCTCAGCGGTTTGCCGATCGGACGCACCGTCGACTCGTCGCTGATATCGGCCGACAAGGCGCGCCACTGCTTGACCGCCAGGTAGACGAGATAGGCAACGCCAAACCACTTGATGATCTGGAACGCGGTGGCCGAGGCGGCAAGAATGGCACCAACCCCGGCGGCAATGATGGCGATCTGCAGGATCAGCCCCAGTTGCAGGCCCAGCGCATTCCAGTAACCGCGCCAGAAGCCGTACTGCAGCCCGCAGGACATCGAGGCGATCGCCCCGGCACCTGGCGACAGGCTGATCACCCAGCACGCTGCAAAGAAGGCCAACCAGGTTTCCATCGACATCGCACACCCCGCGCTTAACATTTTGCAAAACACTAAGCTAATGCGTGGCCGAAAAAATCACCACGGGTTTTTGCCTGGGGAATCAGTCCGCCGGTGCCGAGGCGTCACGGACACTGTTGGCAACTTCTGCCCCGCGCCAGCGGCGCACTGCCTTCTGGAAGAACTGGCTGTTGGGCACCTGGACCAACGCGCCGCCTGCCTCGGGCATTTCCATCAGCGTGGTGAACAGCAGGTTGATGGCGATCACCCGGCCCTTCACCCCCGGCTTGTCGAGGGTGTCCACCAGCTCGACCACGTCCCCGATACGGAACGGGCCGACAGTGAAGATCAGCACGGCGCACAACAGGTTGGAGAGCACGCTCCACATGGCGAAGAACGCCACCGCCGCAACAGCGACAAAGCCGGAGAGCGCGGTCCACAGCACGGTGGCCGACACGCCAAGCCGTTCGAGCACGAACAGCAACGCACTGCCCATGATCAGCCAGCGCAGGCCGCCACGCACCGGCACCAGCAATTCGGGCGGGAGCGGGTAGCGCTCGCCCAGGCGGCTCAGGCAACGCGTGACGAAACGCTGCAGGACGAAGGCAGCCACCAGGATCAGCAGGATCTGCAAGCCCAGCCAGAACGGATCGATCCATTGTCCGGGCAGCAGCGCATGCAATGCCTCCATCAGGACAACGCCTCCAGCTCCGCCTGCATGCTTTCCAGGCGCTCCAGCGCTTCCATCCAGGTCTCTTCCAGTTCGCCTTCGCGTACCTTGAGCTTGCTCTGGCGCGCCAGCAGGTCACGCAGTTCGTCCTTGCGCGCGGCTTCGTAGAGGCCGCTGTCGCCCAGGGCGGTTTCGATCTCGGCCAGCTTGGCGTGGAGATCGCCCAGCTCGCGCTCGAGCTTGTCGGCTTCACGCTTGTGCGGCGCCAGCTGCTGACGCAGGGCGGCGGCGGCCTGGCGCTGGGCCTTCTTGTCGGTCTTGTCGGGATTGACCGGGGCAGTGCTCACTGGCGCATTGCGCTGGCGGTACTCGACCAGCCAGCGGCTGTAGTCGTCCAGGTCACCGTCGAAGGTGTCGACCTTGCCGTCGGCCACCAGCAGGAAATCGTCGGTGGTGCTCTTGAGCAGGTGGCGGTCGTGCGACACCACCACTACCGCGCCACTGAACTCCTGCAGGGCCATGGTCAGGGCCAGGCGCATTTCCAGGTCCAGGTGGTTGGTCGGCTCATCGAGCAGCAGCAGGTTAGGCCGCTCCCAGGCGATCAGGGCCAGGGCCAGGCGGGCCTTTTCTCCACCGGAGAAGTTGAGCACTGGCTCGTCGATACGGTTGCCACGAAAATCGAAGCCACCGAGGAAGTCGCGCAGGGTCTGCTCCCGTTCGGTGGGCGCCAGGCGCTGCAAGTGCAGCAAGGGGCTGGCCTTGTCGTCCAGCGAATCGAGCTGGTGCTGGGCAAAATAGCCGACCGCCAGGTTCTCACCACGCACCAGGCGTCCAGACAGCGGCGCCAGTTCACCGGCAAGGTTCTTGATCAAGGTCGACTTGCCGGCGCCGTTGGGTCCGAGCAGGCCGATGCGCGCGCCGGGAGTCAGCTGCAGCTTGACCTTCTCCAGGATCGCCTTGTCGCCGTAGCCCAGGCGGCCTTCGGACAGGTCCAGCAGCGGGCTGGAAATCTTTTCCGACTCACGGAAGCTGAAGTCGAACGGTGAGTCCACATGGGCGGCCGACAACTCCTCCATGCGCTCCAGTGCCTTGATGCGGCTCTGCGCCTGACGCGCCTTGGTGGCCTGGGCCTTGAAGCGGGCGATGTACTTTTCCATGTGGGCGCGCTGCGCCTGCTGCTTCTCGTAGGCCTGCTGCTGCTGCGCCAGGCGCTCGGCGCGGGTGCGCTCGAAGGCACTGTAGCCGCCGCGGTAGAGATTGAGCTTGCACTGCTCGACATGGACCACATGGTCGACCACGGCATCGAGAAAGTCGCGGTCATGGGAAATCAGCAACAGCGTGCCGGGATAGCCCTTGAGCCAATCCTCAAGCCAGAGAATGGCGTCCAGGTCGAGGTGGTTGGTGGGCTCGTCGAGCAGCAGCAAGTCCGAAGGGCACATCAGTGCCTGGGCCAGGTTCAGGCGCATGCGCCAGCCACCGGAAAAGTCGCCGACCCGGCGGTCCATCTGCTCGTTGCTGAAGCCAAGGCCGGCCAGCAGCTTGCGTGCGCGGGCGTCGGCGGTGTAGCCGTCGGCGCTGTCGAGCTCACTGTGCAGGCGCGCCAGCGCGCTACCGTCGTGGGCGGCTTCGGCAATGGCCAGCTGGGCCTGGACCTGGCGCAGGCGCACGTCGCCGTCGAGCACATAGTCCACGGCCAGCCGATCCAGGGTATCGACCTCCTGGCGCATGTGGGCGATGCGCCAGTCGCCAGGCAGCTGGCAATCGCCGCCATCGGGCGTGAGTTCACCGCGCAGCAAGGCGAACAGGCTGGATTTGCCGGCCCCGTTGGCGCCGATCAGGCCGGCCTTGTGACCGGCGTGCAGGGTCATCTCGGCGCCGTCTAGCAAGCGCTGCGGACCACGCTGTAAAGTGAGGTTCGATAGTCTGATCATAATGGCCGCGGAGTCTACCAGCTTCCTCGGTCACTGGCGCGAGTTGAACCATGCACACCGACCTGTGGAATTACGCCTTGGCCCTCTATGCCCGCCCCGGCGTCGAGGCCGCTTGCCTGAGCCTCCAGGCCCAGGGGGCAGACGTCTGCCTGCTGCTGTGTGCGGCGTGGCTGGAGGCCCGGCAGGTGGCCGTCAGCGCCCAGCGCGTGGAGGCATTGCAGGCACTGGCCCGTCCTTGGCAACGCGAAGTCATCGAACCGCTACGCCGCCTGCGCCAGCAATGGCGCGCCCAGGCCGCCACAGACCCGCAGCTGGCCGCATTGCGCGCGCAGGTAAAGGGGCTGGAGCTGCGCGCCGAGCGCGATCTGCTGGAACGCCTGGAAGCACTGGCGGGTCGCTGGCCTGGGGGCGCGGATGGGCCAGGGCAAGCCTGGCTGGCCCGGCTGATGCCCGAGCCGACCACGGCCCACGACGCGCTGCAGCAGCTGCGCGTCGCGGCGAGGGGGCTTCAGGAACTCAAGGACGGCGACTGAGCCGCAGGGTTGGCCGATGCGGATGGCGTGGTGTCAGGAGCGGTCGAGCTGGTCGTCACCGACGAGCTGGCGGACGCAGGGGCTGCAGGCTGGGTCGAAGGTTTGGCAGCTGCCTTGCGGGTGGAACGCTTGGCGGCAGCCGGTTTCGTGGCAGTCTTGGTGACCGCAGGCTTGGAAGTGGCCTTGGCAGCTGCAGGCTTGGCTGCGGGTTTGGTGGCGGCGGTCTTGGCCGGGGCTGGTTGGGCAGCAGTGGCCTTGGCGGGTGCCTTGGCGGTGGCGGACCTGGCTGGAGTCTTGGCCCCTGCCGGTTTGGCGGTAGTTGTCTTGGCGGGCGCCTTGGCTGCCGCTGGCTTGGAGGCAACGGTCTTGGGCGCTGCAGGCTTGGCTGCAGCAGTTGTCTTAGCACGAGCGGCCTTGGTGGTCACCGGCTTGGCAGCAGCCTTGCCCACTGCCGATTTGCCTGTCGACTTGGCAGATGACTTCTCGGCAGGCTCGGCATCGGCGAGCTTGGTCGAGGCCTTGGCCGAACGCTGCTCCAGCGCCTTGGCAGCGGCTTGCTGGACCTTGCCGACGCCCTGGGCCAGCTTCAGGCTTTCCTGGGCATCGCGCTTGAGTTGCTGGATGTAGGTGCGGGTTTGCGATTGACGCTCCTTGAGCGAATCGAGCAACTCTTCAAGTTCACCCACCGCAGACTTGGCCTTGTTCTGGGCCTTGGTTTTGCCAATCTTGGCAGCGTCTTGCAACTTTGTGCGGGAAGTGTGCAGCTTTTCCTGCGCCTTGCCACGTTGCTTTTCCAACTTGGCCAGCAGTTTTTCCGCATCAGCCAGCGCTTGGGAGCAGGCCTCTTCCAAATGTTCGAGCAGGCTGCCCGAAAGTTGCTGGAGCAGGTGTAACGGCGTACTTACTGGCTTCTTCTTGGCCGACATGGCTTACCTCCTGGCTGACGAGAGTGCGGCTAATACTAAGCGTGTGCTGCTAGCGCCGCTAGGGCATGGGACAGTATCGAGCGCGCCGCGTTGCATGCCTGGGCAAAGTTGCCCTCTTGCAACGCGCTGTACCTGTAGTTGCCGGGCACCCACCGTGCGGGTATTACGCAGTCTGTGAACTGCAACCCTGGCATACTTGCTCCGTGCCGCAGCAGGAGTTGCCCGTGACCCGTTATCTACTTGTTGGTCTTTGCCTGGTTTCATCATGCAGCTTGGCCGATGCGCAGCCGCCCCCCAACAATGACCATGATCTTTCCTACAGTCTGGGTGCCAGCCTGGGCGAACGCCTGCGCCAGGAAGTGCCCGGCCTGCAGCTGGAGGCCCTGCTCGAAGGCTTGCGCCAGGCCTACCGCAACGAGCCGCTGAAGATCGACGCGGCGGACCGGCAGGCGCTGCTCGAGCAACATGACCAAGCTGCCAACGCCGCCGCCGCGCAGGCGCAGGAAGAGAAACTGCTCAGCGCCGAAAAGCGCTTCATGGCCAACGAGCGCGCCCGAGCTGGAGTGCATGAGCTGGCAGGCGGAATCCTCTATAGCGAGCTGGTAAGCGGCACCGGCGCGCAGCCCAAGGCCGAGGGCCGCGTACAGGTGCGCTACGTGGGCAGGTTGCCGGATGGCTCGGTGTTCGATCAGAACCTGCAGGCACAGTGGTTCAGCCTGGGCTCGGTGATCGAGGGGTGGCGAGTGGCGTTGCCACAGATGAAAGTCGGGGCGAAATGGCGGCTGGTGATACCGTCGGCGCACGCCTATGGTGCCGAGGGCGCTGGTGACCTGATTGCGCCCTATACCCCACTGGTGTTCGAGATAGAACTGCTGGCGGTGGCCGACTGAGGCGGCTCAGGTTTCCAGCAAGCCTTCTTCCTTGTGCGCGTTGTGCAGCACCTCGATCAGGCAGTCCTCGAGCTCGAAGCGCTCATGCAGCAGGACACCCAGTTCGTTGAGCTTTTTGGCGAACCGCTCGGGGTCGCTGCATTCGCCCTTGTTGCAATGGTCGTTGAATGCCACGGCGATATCCGTGATGTCAGCGATGCGCGGACTGATCTGCGTGGCAAGTTCCAGGCTGCGCTTGTCGCCGAACGCCTTTGCTTCGCTGACCAGTTGCTCGCTGATCTCGAAATGCCAGGCCGACACGTAGTCCACCAGGACCGCGCAAAAATCGCGGTTCTTGTCTTTGTCGGCAAACGCCGGGCGGGCATCGCGCAAGCTGCCGAACGCCTGTACCAGCTCCTCCCGTTCCTTGAGCCAGCGGTCAATCAGTTGATGGACCCCGCCCCAGCGTTCCTGTGCATTCTGACAACTATCGAGCATGGCGTTCTCTTCCCTTCTGGGTAATGCCGCTGCACCTCGCTCCACAACACTGCAGCACAGAGGTAAAGTCCGCAGAACGGCATCGAGCAGTTGTATTTTCGGTATGCGTGCAGGGAGAGTATTCCCGCGCGCCTTGGCCTTCAAGGTACGCAGAGGACTAAGTTCATACAAGCGTTTAATCCCCCCGTGGGATGCCGCTGGTCGTGCAGCCCGGTGAGGATTTGAGATGAGTCAGCCTTCGCCCTGATGCATCAGTGTGCTGAACCGATACGCCAGCAACCGGGACATTGGCAGCAGTGCCAGGAGCAGGAAGGCCAGCAGGCTCCACTCAGGCAGGGTCAGGTCGAAGAAGCTCCAGCGTATGGTGGTGCATTCCGGACTGCCCAGTAGCATTGCCTTGATCGCCTGGCACCAGGGCATGCCAAGCAAGGGGGTCAAGGCCGGCGAGCAGCTGTCGGACAGCGACACGGCGCTCTGCAGCCAGACATGCCGCCCCGCCACCAAGGCCCCAGCTGCGGCCCACAACAGTGTCAGCGCCGCGTACACCCGCGTGCCGAAGGGGCCTGGAGCATGGCAGACCGCGCACAGGCTGGTCAGGGAAAAGGCGCCGAGGAAGATCCGCTGGCCATAGCCCAGCGGACACGGCGCCAGGCCAAGCCGATGCTCGATGGCGTAGACGACGGCCAGAATCACTACCGAAGCCAGTAACGCTGGAAAAAACGGTGAATACAGGCGCGCCAGGGGCATGACAAGTCCGGGTAGGTTGACATGGCTGCAAACGGTAGATGAAACACCGGCTTTGTTTCAAGGCACTACAGCGCAGATACGTCCCTGTTTGGAAGGGGAAAAGGCATGCATGTTTGTAGGAAGATTCTCTCTTGCCCAAAGGGAAATTCAGCCCTAGCGGCAGTCGAGGTTTTTCGGACCCTAAGCCCGCGCAAGCACGGGCTCAGGGGCGGCTCAGGCGTGGGCGCCGTCGGGCAACGGCAAGGCCAGCAGACGTTCGTCGAGCAGACCCAGCCCTTCCTGGAACAGCTGGTTGCTGCGCTCGGTGTCACCTAGGCTTGCCAGCAAGCGGGCGAGCTCGGCACAGGTCTCAGGATTGCGCTGCAGGCGCAGGCTGCTTTCCAGGTAGTCGCGGGCCTTGCCCCACAGGCGGTTTTGCAGGCTCAGCCGACCCAGGGTCAGCAGCAGGCTCGGGTCATCGGCATGGTCCTTGAGCCAGGCTTCGGCGGTTTGCAGCTGGCGCGCCGGATCATCGCCGCGTACCAGACCATAGAGCCGCGCCAGATGACTCTCGTACTGGCGCTTGAGCGCGGTGCGCAACGCCTGCTCGGCTTCGCCCTGGGCGTCCAGCTGTCGCAGTTGCTCGGCGTAGGCTAGCAGTAGCTGGGGCTCCTGGCGTTGAGCCGCGGTCAACTGTTGCCATGCACGCTCCAAAGACTGGCGAGCACTCTGCGCGTCCTCGCCTTGGGCGGACGCCAGGTTGAGGTTCTCGCCCCACGCGCGTCGTTCGAGCGTGGACAGTTCCTCAGGCGACAACACCTTGCCCTTGCGCAGTTCAGGCATCAGCCTGATCACTTCGGACCACTCGCCGCGCTCACGGTGCAGGCGCTGCAGCAGTCGCAGCACCTGGGCATTGTGCGGATAGCGCTCCTGCATCGCCTGCAGGGTGACCAGCGCCGCGTCGCCATCACCGCGGTCCATCTGCAATTGCGCGTGGGCCAGGGCCACGGCCAGTTCGGCCTGTGGCTGGCGCTCGAGGGCGCGCTCAAGCAATTGATCGCTGTCTTCGGTGCGGCCCAGCTCGTTGGCCGCGCGCGCGGCGCCGAGGTAGTACAACAACGGTTGGCGCTCATGTTCCGCGGCGCGGTGCAGATGACGCTGGGCACTGGCCCAGCGGCCCTCGGCCAGGTCCAGCTGGCCTTGCTCGATGGCCAGCCGCGTGCGACGGCTGCGGTTGCGCCGTGACCACGGGTTGACCACCCCTGAAGACGTCAGCACCAGGCCAATCAGGTAGCGCAGCAGCAGCAGCGCCAGGACGATGCCCAGCAGCGCAGCCAGCGCCGCCCAGAGCCCCGACTGGTAGCGGAAGCCACCGTAGGCGACCAGTACGTAGCCGCTGTGCTTGGCGATGGCGATACCCAGCGCGGCAGCCACGGCGATCGCCACCACCGCCAGCAGGTAGACGCGCTTCATGGCTTGGCCCCCTCGGCTTCGGCCGGCAGGTGCCGACGCTCGATATAGGCCTGCACCGCTGTCAGGCTCTCGCTCAGGTCAGGCACGACCACCGAGACCGGCTCTTCGGCCAGTGCGTTGAGGCTGTCGAGCATCGCCTTGCTTTGCGGGTTATCGGCGTTGAAATTGGCCAGCAGCACGCTGCGGGCAGCGTCCAGGGCCTGGGTGTAGACCTTGGCTTGGCCATTGAGCGCGGCCCATTGAGCCTGCTCGAGAGTCAGGTCCAACGCCAGGCGCAACTGATTCAGCGATTGCCCGGCCAGCAGCGGACGGACATTCTCGTCGGCGTTGAAGTCGATCTGGAAGTACTTGGAAATCTCCGCCCACCATTGCGACAAGCGACTGGCACCGTCGCCATCGGCGGTCAGGGCACCCAGGGCATCCGCATTGCTGTCGAACTCGGGCGCCACGGCGCTGAGCTGCTGCACCTGCTCGCGCTGGGCGGCCAGCTTGAGGAACAGACCGGTGCGATCCGGTTGCTGAATGCTATTGAGCGTGGCCAGGCTGCGCGCCAACTGTTCGCGGGCGGCGAAGGCGGCTGGATCGCTCTGCTCGCGCAGGATCTCGTCGGCGCCCTCGGCCAGTGCCCGCGCGCTGCTGATGTCCTGCAGCGCCGAGAGGCGCAAGGTCGCCAGGCGCAGCAGGTGCTCGGCCTCGGCCAGACGCCAGTCCTTGCGGCTGGCGCCCAGAACGGTTTCCAGACGCTGGCTCAAGCGCTGCTGATCGCCCTGCAACTGTGCGACCAGACGACGGCGCTCTTCCAGTTCGCTGGCCGCTGGCAGCGTCGCCAGCTGTGCGGCCACCTGTTGTTCGCGTTGCTGCAGCGACTGGATGCGTTCGTTCAGCACCTGCAGGTGCTGGCCCTGCCCTTGTTCGCTGCCCTGCAGCTGACGTACCTGCCAGACGCCCCAGCCGCCGGCGGCGACACCGGCCGCGCCCAGCAGCAGTGCGAGGATCGCCAGGCCATTGCCGGAACGCCTGGCAGGCGTGGCGGCTATCGGTTCGGGCGCCTCGGGCGCCGTTTGCTGTTCATTGTTGGACAAGACAGTTTCGCTCACGTATCCATCCTTTGCATTGGGGCGCCAGCTTCTGAGCTTGACGCCTTAAAGGGCAGGTGCAGCGGTCTGCCGCACGGCTGCCAGCAAGGCCGCGGCACTGGCACCGCGGCAATCCACAACATGCTGCGCGCCACCCGACCTGGCCTGGTCGGCGACTCGCGGGCTGGGCACGAACAGCGGCAATCGCGCCAGCCGTGGCCAATCGGCGCCAGCCAATTGTTGCAAGTGTTCAAGACCTTGCCCACTGCTGACCACCAGGCCATTCAGGCGTTCCCCGTCGATGGTGCGCGCCAGCGCGCCTGCCGGATAGCTCGGCAACCGACGGCGATACAGTTCCAGATAATCGACACTAGCACCTTGCTCGCCAAGACGCTCGGCCAGCCATTCGCGACCGCCCTCGCCCCGCACGATCAACACGCGCGCGCCTGGGCCGGCAATCGCCCGCTCCAGGGCGGGCAACGCGAGCAAGGCCTCGCTGTCGTCGCCCTGTGCCGGCCAGGCCACCTGCAGGCCCTGCTCCTGGAGAACCTGAGCCGACGCCGCGCCCACCGTGAACCACTCAAGCCGCGAAGCTTGCGGCGCAACGCGCGCCAGCAGCTCGAGCAACGCCCGCGCCGCGGGCTTGCTGACCACGATGGCCGCCTGGTAACGATCGAGATCGCGCAGCGTGGCGAGTTCGGACTCCGACAGTGGCCGCGGCTCGATTTCCAGCAACGGCAGGCTGCTGCTCTGGATACCGGCATCGGCAAGCGTCTGCGCCAGCGCCGCACAGTCGTCGGCGGGCCGGGTCAGCAGCAGGCGCCAGGTGCTCACGGTTGGCCCGTCTCGCCGTAGACGTCCTTGAGGATGGCCTCGGCGCCTTGGGCCAGCAGGTCTTCGGCAACCTGCACGCCGAGGGCCTGGGCCGCGTCGCGCGGTGCGCGGGCCTGGGCCGCCAGCAAGGTACCGCCGCTGGGCTGGCCGACCAGTCCGCGCAGCCACAACTGGTCATCTTCGAGCACCGCGTAGCAAGCAATCGGCACCTGGCAGCCGCCGTTCAGGCGCTTGTTCAGCGCTCGCTCGGCGGCCACGCGATCGGCCGTGTCGGCATGGTGCAAGGGCGCCAGCAGCGCGTGGATCTCGCTGTCGGCGGTGCGGCATTCGATGCCAACGGCGCCCTGGCCGCCTGCGGGCAGGCTGTCATCGACGCTCAGGGCTTCGGTGATGCGGTCCTCGAAGCCCAGGCGGATCAGGCCCGCCGCAGCCAGGATGATCGCGTCGTACTCACCGGCATCCAACTTGGCCAGGCGGGTGTTGACGTTGCCGCGCAGGAAGTGGATCTGCAGGTCGGGCCGGCGCGCCAGCAACTGCGATTGGCGGCGCAGGCTGGAGGTGCCGACGATGCTGCCCGCAGGCAAGGCGGCGAGGTTGGCGAAGCGATTGGAAACGAAGGCGTCGCGCGGGTCTTCGCGCTCGCAGATGCAGAACAGCCCCAGGCCTTCGGGGAAGTCCATGGGCACGTCCTTCATCGAGTGCACGGCGATGTCGGCCTGCTGGTCGAGCAGCGCAGTTTCCAGCTCCTTGACGAACAGGCCCTTGCCGCCGATCTTCGACAGCGGCGAATCGAGCAGCTTGTCACCCCGGCTGACCATGGGCACGAGCATTACCCTAAGACCAGGATGGGCCTGTTCCAGACGGGCCTTGACGTATTCGGCCTGCCACAGGGCCAAGGCACTTTTGCGGGTAGCGATGCGGATTTCGCGAGTGGACATGAAAAGCCCCGAACGAGAGAAATGCCGCCAATGATAACAGCTCCGTCGGCTTGCTCAGCGGATCAAGGTCATGCATTGGCCTTCCGTGGCCGCGGCTCGGTCCAGGCAAGGGCTGTCAGAGCAGCTGCATCATCTTGCGCACACCGGCCACGTGACGCCGGCTGACGGTCAGGGCATCGTCGCCAAGACCCTTGAGGAACAGCTGGAAATGCCCGAGCGGCGTGCGCTGCAGGCGCTCGATGCGTTCGCGGGCGACCAGGGCGTTGCGGTGGATACGCACGAAGCGGTCACCGAATTCGTCTTCCAAGGCCTTGAGCGGCTCATCGAGCAGCACTTCCCCCGCTTCGTGGCGCAGGGTCACGTATTTGTGATCGGCAATGAAATAGATGACCTGGCCCAAGGGAATCAACTCGATGCCCTTTCGCGTTCGCGCACTGATGTGGCTGCGTGGCCCGGCGCCGCTTTCCACCGCCGGACGGGTCAAGGCTGCCAGTTGCGTACGGTTGGGGCGCTCGGCCTTGCGCAGGGCATCGCGCAGGATCTGCGGCTGGACCGGTTTGCTGACATGGCTGAGGGTGCTGTCGCCGAAGGATTGCACCGTGAACTCGTCGTCACTGGTGCAGAACACCACGGCAGGCGGCGCTTCACGTTCGCATAGGCGAGCAGCGACCTGGAGGCCGTCCAGGCCGGGCAAGCCGATGTCCAGCAGGACGACATCGGGTTTGAGGCTATCGATCAGCACCAGGGCTTCCTCGCCGCTGGTGGCGCTGGGCTCCAGCACGGTGTAGCCCTCGAGCTCGCCGAGCAGGCGGCTCAGGCGCTCACGGGCTTGGGGTTCGTCATCAACGATCAGGACATTCATATTGCGCTGGATTCCTGAGTGAGTCTCGCACAAGGAAAGCGTAGACAGGTGAGGGGTCGACCGTCACGGCGATCCACGCTCAGACTTGCACGATGGCTAAAGATTCACTGGTACGGCAGTAAATACTGCCGCGCCTTCTGTCCAACTGTAGACGGTTGCCGGAACGCTGCCGTTCAATCGTTAAATATCCTTTGCGTCTTGCAGGAAGTGTCATGCCTGCGCCCGCGGCTCATTTTCTCTCCAATGGCGTCCTGCGGCCGGCCTGCCAACCCTGTTATTATCGGCGCCACTTTTCCGTTCACGCCTTCAACGAGTGAATCCATGAGCACCGACAAGACCAATCAGTCCTGGGGCGGCCGCTTCAGTGAGCCCGTCGACGCCTTCGTCGCCCGTTTCACCGCGTCGGTCACTTTCGACCAGCGCCTGTACCGCCACGACATCATGGGTTCGATCGCCCACGCCACCATGCTGGCGAAGGTCGGCGTCCTCAGCGAGGACGAGCGTGACGCCATCATCGATGGACTGAAGACCATCCAGGACGAGATCGAGGCCGGCAACTTCGACTGGCGCGTCGACCTGGAAGACGTGCACATGAACATCGAGGCACGCCTGACCGACCGCATCGGCATCACCGGCAAGAAGCTGCACACCGGTCGCAGCCGCAATGACCAGGTCGCCACCGACATCCGCCTGTGGCTGCGCGACGAGATCGACCTGATCCTGGCCGAGATCACCCGCCTGCAGCAGGGCCTGCTGGCCCAGGCCGAGCGTGAAGCCGAGACCATCATGCCGGGCTTCACCCACCTGCAGACCGCGCAACCGGTCACCTTCGGCCACCACTTGCTGGCCTGGTTCGAAATGCTCAGCCGCGATTACGAGCGCCTGGTCGACTGCCGCAAGCGCACCAACCGCATGCCCTTGGGCAGCGCTGCGCTGGCCGGCACCACCTACCCGATCGACCGCGAGCTGACCTGCCAGCTGCTGGGCTTCGAGGCCGTGGCCGGCAACTCCCTGGACGGCGTCTCGGATCGCGACTTCGCCATCGAATTCTGCGCCGCCGCCAGCGTGGCGATGATGCACCTGTCGCGATTCTCCGAAGAGCTGGTGCTGTGGACCAGCGCGCAGTTCCAGTTCGTCGACTTGCCTGATCGCTTCTGCACCGGCAGCTCGATCATGCCGCAGAAGAAGAACCCGGACGTGCCGGAACTGGTACGTGGCAAGACCGGCCGTGTGTTCGGCGCGCTCACCGGCCTGTTGACCCTGATGAAAGGCCAGCCGTTGGCCTACAACAAGGACAACCAGGAAGACAAGGAACCGCTGTTCGACGCCGCCGACACCCTGCGTGACTCGCTGCGCGCCTTCGCCGACATGATCCCGGCGATCAAGCCGCGCCATGCCATCATGCGTGAAGCCGCGCTGCGCGGGTTCTCCACCGCCACCGACCTGGCCGACTACCTGGTCCGCCGCGGCCTGCCGTTCCGCGATTGCCACGAGATCGTTGGCCACGCGGTGAAGTATGGTGTCGACACCGGCAAGGACCTGGCCGAGATGAGCCTGGACGAGCTGCGCCAGTTCAGCGACCAGATCGAGCAGGACGTGTTCGCCGTGCTGACCCTCGAAGGCTCGGTGAACGCCCGCGACCACATCGGCGGTACCGCCCCTGCGCAGGTCCGCGCAGCAGTGGCGCGTGGCCAGGCGCTGTTGGCGTCGCGTTGATCCTGCCGGGCGGGCCTGCCTCGGGCCCGCCCACCCTGCTCCTTATCGCTTGCCGCTGCGCATCGTCTCCAGGAATGTCGGCAGCTGCGCTTGCTTGTCCGCGACGATCCTCTGCACGTGCTCGTTCTGCCCCAGCAATCCCAGCAGCGCCTGGGCCTGGGGGAAGTCAGCCAGCAGATCGACGTCCAGCACTTTCTTGCCCACGGCCCAGGCCAGATCGACCGAGAAGCAGAACATCAGGTCGGCAATCGTCAGCTGCTCACCAGCCACATAGGGGGCGAAGCGGCCGTTACGCTTGAGCGTGGCAAAACCTGCGAACAGGTCGCTGCGCGCCTTGTCCTTGACCTGCGGCTCGACCGTCATGCCGAAGAACGCTTCGCCATAGCAGGTTCGCGCGGGCAACTCGATGTAGAGCTCGATTTCCTTGAGCAGCTCGCGCACCTTGGCCTGGGCGAAGGCATCGGCCGGCAGCAGCGCCTTGCCGCTCTGGGTCTGCTCGATATAGTCGAGGATCACCCCGGTCTCGCTGAGAAACCCGTGCTCGGTCTCCAGCACTGGCACCTTGCCGCGCGGGCTGATCGTCAGCGCCTGCGGGGTCTGGCTGGCGAAGAACAGCACCTCCTCGAAGGGCACGCCTTTTTCGAGCAGCGCCAGCTTGACCATGTTGTAGTAGTTGCTGACCGCGAATCCGTGGAGCTTGAGCATGAAAGACAGCCTCCAGGCCGTAAGGGATGGCCGGCCAGTTATAGACCTGATCCCCCTCCCCTGACCAGCGTCATCTGCGCCATCGATGACCAGGCATTGCCGGCGCAGGCATGGCAAACTGTGCTTCCATTCCACAGGAGTAGCGCCATGAGCGAGCCCACCGATATCGACAACGACGATGAAGAAGCCTTCGCCGAGGCAACCCTGGTCGAGGCCATCGAGAACCAGATCGAGAGCGACAATCCACCTGCCGCCAAAGCCACGCTGAACAAGCTGACGCTGGTGGGCTACGAGCGCGACGACATCATCAACCTCATGGCTCACGTGCTGGCCTTCGAGATCGACGCGATGCTCCAGGAAGACCGGCCGTTCAATACCCAGTGGTACGAAAACGCATTGCGTGCCCTGCCCGAGCTTCCGCCTGAGGAAGATCAAGGCAACGCCTGAAATCCCTGACTACACTCCAAGACCAGGCACCGGTATCGGTGCCCCCGTCCTTGTCTGGAAGTCAGGAGTCATCATGTCCTTCACCCCCGAACTGATTGCCGAACTGGAAGTGCTTGCCCTGTTCAACCTGGGAAATCACCAGGAGGGCATCAAGGTTCATGCCTCTGCTTCCCCCGAACTGATTGCCGCCGCCAAGCGCCTGTACGAAAAAGAGCTGACCGACCAACCCGATGGCGGCTACCTGACGAGCCTGGGCAACGATGCCGCCGAGCATGCCCAGCAGTTGCTGACGATTCTCAAGGTAGCCGAGCCGGCCTGAGCCGGAATCGGTAGCGCCTGTCAAACCGTCGTGGGCGCTGCGGTGAGCGGTGCCCACGATACGCCATCCACGCGGTCGCCTGGCGCTTGAAAAATGGCGTCAAACACCCAAATAGCGCTTAATCCGACCTATCCACTCAGGCTAAACTCGCCACCGCTCCCCCGGCCTGCCTGAGTGCGCAATGAACCCTCCCCATGAGATCCGCCCAGACCTGGATGAAGGCATCGACCGCAAGGTGCTGAACCAACTGCGGGGGCGCTTCCTGCACCTGAACCAGGGCCGGCTGCAGCGCGCGATGGAAGGCTTGTCCAATCGCCAGCAGGTTGTCCTGACCCTGTTGCCGCTGTTCTTCCATGTCAACCATCCGCTGCTGCCGGGCTATGTATCTGGCAACACACCCGCCGGCGTCTCGGGGTTCGAGCCCGACACCCGCTTGCTGGCCGAAGCCCAGCGACTGACCCGCTCGTTCTCCTACAAGGCCCGCCACGGCAATCCGCCACGGCCGATCCATGGACTGTACTTGATGGGCAGCCTCGGCACCTTGGCGCAGGCCGAACAGAGCGACATGGACCTGTGGATCTGCCACGCCGCCGACCTGAGTGACGACGCGCGGGCCGAGCTGCGCAAGAAATGCCAGCTGCTGGAAACCTGGGCCGCCAGCCAAGGCGCCGAGGCACACCTGTTCCTGATCGAGCCGCTGGGCTTCGTCCAGGGCGAACGGGACAGCCAGCTCAGCTCCAATGACTGCGGTAGCACCCAGCACTACCTGCTGCTCGACGAGTTCTACCGCACGGCGATCTGGCTGGCTGGCCGCACGCCGCTGTGGTGGCTGGTGCCGGTCTACCAGGAGGCCAATTACCGCGCCTACACCCAGACGCTGCTGTCCAAGCGGTTCATCCGCGCCGAGGACAACCTCGACCTGGGCCAGCTCTCCCACATTCCCCCCGGCGAGTTCATCGGTGCCGGGCTGTGGCAGCTGTACAAGGGCATCGACTCACCCTACAAATCGGTGCTCAAGCTGCTGCTGACCGAGGTCTATGCCAGCGAGTACCCGCGGGTGCGCTGCCTGAGCCTGGCATTCAAGCAGGCGGTGTTCGCCAACCAGCTCGACCTGGATGCGCTCGACCCGTACATGATGGTCTACCGGCGCATTGAGCAGTACCTGCAGGAGCGAGGCGAAACCCAGCGCCTGGAGCTGGTGCGGCGCAGCCTTTACCTTAAGGTCAACAAAAAGCTCAGCGGCCTGGCCGGGCAGCGCAGTGGCGGCTGGCAGCGCCAACTGCTAGGCCGGCTGGCGGCCGAATGGGGTTGGGATGAACGCCAACTGGCGATGCTCGACAGCCGCAGCCAATGGAAGGTACGCCAAGTGGCGGACGAGCGCCGCGCATTGGTCGCTGAGCTGAACCACAGCTATCGCTTGCTCAAGCAGTTCGCCAGCAGCCAGAACGCCAGCAGCCGCGCTGACCAGCGCGACCTGAACGTCCTTGGCCGGCGGCTGTACGCGGCGTTCGAGCGCCGTGCCGGGAAGGTCGAGGTGATCAACCCCAGCATCGCCCCGGACCTGGCCGAGGACACCCTGACCCTGGTCCAGTCGCCAAGCCGCAAGGAGCCGGGCTCGCACCACTGGGGCCTGTACAACGGCAACCTCGGTGTCCACGAGTGGGAGCACTTCAGCCCGATCAAGCGCTGCCGCGAATTGCTCGAACTGCTCACCTGGGCCCACCGCAATGGCGTGATCGACAGCCGCACCCGGGTGGCCCTGCATCCCGGCGTCAGCGATCTGAGCGAGTTCGAGCTGTTCAACCTGCTCGGCAGCCTCCAGCAGACCCTGCCCCTGCCACTGGCGACGGTCAGCGAGGTGCGCCTGCTGCAGCCCAGCGTTGCCGATGAAATCCTGTTGCTGGTGAACGTCGGGCTCGACCCGCTGCGTCAGCATCGCGACCTGAACATCCTGATGACCACCGAGCGCACCGACTCGCTGAGCTATGCCGGGGTGCGCGAAAACCTGGTGCAGACCCTCGACCAGGTCACCCTCAATAGCTGGAACGAAGTGCTGGTGCAGCGCTACGAGGGCGAACACGCGCTGATGCGTTGCCTTCGCGATTTCCTCAACAGCCTGGGGCCACGCCGCCATCGCCCACGCCTGCGGGTACGCTGCTTCTGCCACAACCGCGCCCAGGCCATCGGCCAGCGTGTGCAAGCGATTTTCGACAAGGTACTGGGACTGCTCGATCAAGGGCTGAACCACCGTTACCTGCTGCAGGTGCAACAGTACACGCACCTGCTGGAACTGCAGGCCGGCCAAGTGACCCTGGTGACCCTCCAAGACCATGACGCCGTGCTCGCCTGCCTGGGTGAGGAGCGTGGTGCGTACAGTCCATGGCACCTGGATGCCAATGTCCTGCAGGACCACGATTTGTCGTGGGTCCTGCAGCAGGGTCGACCCCAGTGCATCCAGGTCTTCTACCGCCTGCAGGAGGACTGGGCCGAGGTCTATGTGCTGGATGAGTACAACGCCTTGTGGCAGCAGCGCCTAGCGCTGGACGACGAACAGAACCTGCTGTTGCCGCTGCAGCGTTTTCTGCAATCGGTGGTCATCCGCCAGGCAGCCCTGCTGCCGCTGGACAGCCCGCAGCACGCCTCACTGGACATCCTCTACCACCAGCTGCTGCCCTCGGCTGCTGGCAAGGCGCGCAGCCTGGAACCACGGCCTACGCCCGGTAACGGCAACGACCAATACTATTACGAGGTACAGGCGATCGTGCAGGCGGGTAACGACGATGACGTCCAGGTGACCCTGTACTGCAACCAACAGGAGTTTTCGCAGCTCGATCACGGCGAGCAGCTCTATGCCGTGGTCGCCCAACAGATACTCGGACAACGCCAGAAGGCAGAGCGCTATCGGTGCTATATCACTGATCTGGATCTGTCGCAGCTGCTGAGCGAGGAACGGGGGTCGACGGTGTTGTACCTGCGCTACAAGCAAGCACTCGAGCAGGCGTTGAATGACGAACTGGATCGATCGCAGCAACTGGCTGCAGCGCGGTAGTCGAGCCTGACCTCACCCCAGCCACTCAGGCAACATCAGGGCGATCCCGTCAGCGCCAGGCCAACGGCCGCACTCAGAGGTCGAAGTCGCCGGCAGCTTCTGGCTGGTACTCGACTTCCAGCAGTTTGAGCTTGAGGGTCTTGCCGCCGGGTGCCGGCCAATCGATCTGCTCGCCTACCGACATGCCCAGCAGGGCGCAGCCGATCGGCGCCAGCACCGAGACCTTGCCGTCACCGCCGACATCCTTGGGGTACACCAGGGTCAGGTGGTAGTCCTTGCCACTGGCCTCCTCGCGGCAATGCACGCGCGAGTTCATGGTCACCACGCCGGCCGGGACCTCCTCGTGACCGACCACCCGCTCGGCGCGGTCCAGCTCTTCCTGCAGGGCGAGCACACCTGGCGTCGTTTCATCTAGGCTGTCGATCAGACGCTCGAGACGTTGTACGTCCAATCGGGTGAGGATAAGGGAAGGCTTGGTGCTCATGGTCCAGATAGACTCCTTTAATGCGCCGCTGAGGCGCCTCAGCCACACGTTTCAAGCTGCAAGCTGCAAGCCTCAAGTGGCACGGGATACGGCTCGCTTGCCGACGCGCGTTGACTTGCAGCTTACGGTTGCAGCTCATGACAAATACGGGGGCAAATAAAGCAAAACCCCGCCCAAGGGCGGGGTTTGCAGGGCATCCGGCAAGGCCGATGCAGGTTCGACACTACCACAGCCGGGTAAATACACAAGAGCCCGACGTCAGCGCGGCGCGGCCTGTGTGCGCCTGGCCTGGGCCTCTTGGCAGATCTGCCGGCGGCGCTGGTCATCGGCCGAGCGCCACTCGCGGATGTGCTCCACCGGACGGTAGCAGCCGGTGCAGATCTTCTGCTCGTCGAGCCGGCATACGCTGATGCACGGCGAAGGCACCGCGGTACTGACGTTGCTGTAGAGCGGCTTGGGCGGACGGGCCGGAGTCGTCATCTCAGATATCTTCGAAGTCCAGCTTGACCCCGGCGCGCTCCCAGACGATGCGCTCGAGCATCTCGCCTAGAAGCTCCTCGCTCTTCTCGCATACCCACTTGCCGCTTTCTTCGTCGTAGTCGAAGTGAAAACCACCCGAGCGGTCGGCCAGCCACAGCTGGCGCAGCGGCTCCTGGCGGCTGAAGATCAACTGGGCGCCGTTGTCGAACTTGATGGTCAGCACCCCGGCGGAGTTTTGCATGTCCAGATCCAGGTCACTCTCATCGAATAGATCTTCGAGGGCCTGTTGGGTCGTGTCGACCAGGTCGTGAAAACGCGCTTCGCTCAAACTCATTGCAAGAACCTCGAAAATGGCTGCTTACCGCAAGCCGGGCAAGATACGGATGCTTTGCCGTGAATGCAAAAGCTTCAAGCCATAAGCGCCAAGCTGCAAGCAAAAGCTGCGTCTGCGCGAACGGCTTTTCTTGCCGCGTTCAGCGTGAAGCCTGCAGCTGCCGATACCGCCAGGCGGACCGGTGCTTGCGTAGGCAAGCAGGCGGGCGCTCGGTATACTCGGGCGCAATACTGCTTATTTCCAAGGATTTCGCCATGAAGCGCCTGATTTCCTCCCTCGCGGCGCTGGTCGCGGTTGCCTGCCTCGTCTCGGCCTGCGGCCAGAAGGGCCCCTTGTTCCTGCCTGAAGACGGCAAGGACGGCAAGAAGTCGCAACAGCACCAGCACCAATAAGGGATTCCCATGGACGCTTTCAACAACCGCGACGGTGAACTGTTCGCGGAAGGTGTGGCCCTGTCGGCCATCGCCCAACGCTTCGGCACGCCTACCTACGTGTACTCGCGTGCCCACATCGAGGCGCAGTACCGCAGCTATGCCGATGCCCTGCAAGGCACCTCGCACCTGGTCTGCTTTGCCGTAAAGGCCAACTCCAACCTGGGCGTGCTGAACGTCCTGGCGCGCCTGGGCGCGGGCTTCGACATCGTTTCCGGTGGCGAACTGGAGCGCGTGCTGGCGGCCGGTGGACGTGCCGATCGGGTGGTCTTCTCGGGCGTCGGCAAGACCCGCGAAGACATGCGCCGCGCCCTGGAAGTCGGCGTGCACTGCTTCAACGTCGAATCCACCGACGAGCTCGAGCGCCTGCAGCAGGTCGCGGCCGAGATGGGTCTGCGCGCCCCGGTTTCCCTGCGGGTCAATCCGGATGTCGATGCGGGCACCCACCCGTACATTTCCACCGGACTCAAGGAGAACAAGTTCGGCATCGCCATCGCCGATGCCGAAGAGGTGTACATCCGCGCCGCGCAGCTGCCGAACCTGGAAGTGGTCGGCGTCGACTGCCATATCGGTTCGCAGCTGACCACGCTGGACCCCTTCCTCGACGCCCTCGACCGCCTGCTCGGCCTGATCGATCGCCTTGGCGACTGCGGCATCCACCTGCGTCACCTGGACCTGGGTGGCGGTGTCGGCGTGCGCTATCGCGACGAAGAGCCGCCGCTGGCCGGCGACTACATCAAGGCCATCCGCGAACGCCTTGGCGATCGCGACCTGGCGCTGGTTTTCGAGCCGGGCCGCTACATCGTGGCCAACGCCGGCGTCCTGCTGACCCGCGTGGAATACCTCAAGCACACCGAGCACAAGGACTTCGCCATCGTCGATGCGGCGATGAACGACCTGATCCGCCCGGCCTTGTACCAGGCCTGGATGGATGTCAGCGCCGTGCAGCCTCGCGAAGGCGAAGGCCGTACCTATGACGTGGTCGGGCCGATCTGCGAGACGGGCGACTTCCTGGCCAAGGACCGCGTGTTGAACCTGGCCGAAGGCGACCTGCTGGCCGTGCACTCGGCCGGTGCCTATGGCTTCGTCATGAGCTCGAACTACAACACCCGGGGCCGCTGCGCCGAAGTACTGGTCGATGGCGACCAGGCCTTCGAAGTGCGCCGCCGCGAAACCGTGGCCGAGCTGTATGCCGGCGAAAGCCTGCTGCCGGAGTGAGCCCATGCTGCTGCGTTTTACCAAGATGCACGGGCTGGGCAATGACTTCATGGTCCTGGACCTGGTCAGTCAACACGCGCACATCCAGCCCAAGCACGCCAAGCAATGGGGCGACCGGCACACCGGCATCGGCTTCGACCAACTGCTGATCGTCGAGGCGCCGAGCAATCCCGAGGTGGATTTCCGTTACCGGATCTTCAACGCCGATGGCTCCGAAGTGGAGCAGTGCGGCAACGGTGCGCGCTGCTTCGCGCGCTTCGTGCTGGACAAGCGCCTGACCGCCAAGAAGCGCATCCGCGTGGAAACCAAGGGCGGGATCATCGTGCTGGACGTGCGCAGCGATGGCCAGGTCTGTGTCGACATGGGCCCGCCACGGCTGGTCCCGGCAGAGGTGCCATTCCAGGCGCCGACCCAGGCCTTGAGCTATCCCCTGGAGGTGGCAGGGCGCACCGTCGAGCTGGCTGCGATCTCCATGGGCAACCCCCATGCCGTGCTGCGCGTGGATGACGTGCACACCGCGCCGGTACACGAGCTCGGCCCACAGATCGAACACCACCCGCGCTTCCCTCAGCGGGTCAATGTCGGCTTCCTCCAGGTAGTCGACCGTCACCGCGCCAACTTGCGCGTCTGGGAGCGCGGCGCCGGGGAAACCCAGGCCTGCGGCACCGGTGCTTGCGCCGCGGCCGTGGCCGCTATCGGCCAGGGCTGGATGGATTCACCGGTAACGCTCGACCTGCCCGGTGGCCGCCTGTCCATCGAGTGGGCAGGCCCAGGTACACCGGTGCTGATGACCGGCCCGGCCGTACGCGTATTCGAAGGACAGGTTCGACTCTAGACGAGGCTTCGCCATGACCGATCAGCATCAGGTTTCAACCGAGCAGGCCAGCGACCTTGATGTCGAGGCCGTGGCGCGGTTCCTGCGCAGCAACCCGACCTTCTTCGCCGAGCACGATGAATTGCTCAGCGAGCTGCACATTCCCCACCAGCGCGGCGATAGCGTGTCGCTGGTGGAGCGCCAGCTCAAGCTGCTGCGTGATCGCAACATCGAGATGCGCCATCGCCTGTCGCAGCTGATGGACGTGGCGCGCGACAATGACCGGCTGTTCGACAAGACCCGGCGGCTGATTCTCGACCTGCTCGATGCCAACAGCCTGGAAGAAGTGGTGATGGCCGTCGAAGACAGCCTGCGCCAGGAATTCCAGGTGCCCTTCGTCAGCCTTATCCTGTTCAGCGACAACGCCACTCCAGTGGGCCGCTGGGTCAATAGCAGCGAAGCGCACCAGGCCATCGGCGGCCTGCTTGGCGGCGGCAAAACCGTCAGCGGTAACCTGCGTGAGCATGAGCTGGACTTCCTGTTCGGCGCAGAACAGCGCAAGGAGGTCGGCTCCAGCGCCGTGGCCACCCTGGAATACCAGGGTCTGCATGGGGTGCTGGCGATCGGCAGCCGTGATCCGCAGCACTACAAGAGCAGTGTCGGCACCCTCTTCCTCAGCTACATCGCCGAAGTGCTGGGACGCGTTGTGCCGCGCTTCACCCAGACCCTGCGTTCGGTGCGCTGATGGAGCGCCAGCTGGACGCTTATTGCGCCCACCTGCGCAACGAGCGCCAGGTGTCCGAGCATACCCAGCTGGCCTACCGTCGCGACCTCAGCAAGGTCCTCGACTACTGCAGCGCCCAGGGCATCGACGGCTGGAACGCCCTGCAGGTCCAGCAACTGCGCCAGATGGTAGCGCGTCAGCATGCTCACGGGCAGTCTTCGCGTAGCCTGGCGCGCTTGCTGTCGGCGGTGCGTGGCTTGTACCGCTACCTCAACCGTGAAGGGCTGTGCCAGCACGATCCGGCCAGCGGCCTGTCGCCGCCCAAGGGCGAACGGCGTCTGCCCAAGACCCTGGACACCGACCGCGCCTTGCAGCTGCTCGACGGCGGCGTGGACGATGACTTCATCGCCCGTCGCGACCACGCCATGCTCGAACTCTTCTATTCCTCCGGCTTGCGCCTGTCGGAGCTGACCAGCCTCGACCTCGACCAGCTCGACCTCGCCGCCGGGCTGGTCCAGGTACACGGCAAGGGCAGCAAGACCCGTGTCTTGCCGGTGGGCCGCAAGGCCCGCGAGGCACTGGAACAGTGGCTCAGGCTGCGCGGCATCAGCGCGCCGCAGGACAAGGCGGTGTTCGTCAGCCGCCAGGGCCGACGGCTCGGACCGCGGGCCATCCAACTGCGCGTAAAGATCGCCGGCGAGCGCGAATTGGGCCAGCACCTGCACCCGCACATGCTTCGCCATTCATTCGCCAGCCATCTACTGGAATCGTCCCAGGACCTGCGCGCGGTGCAAGAGATGCTCGGCCACGCCGACATTGCCACGACGCAGATCTACACTCACCTGGACTTCCAGCACTTGGCCGCGGTCTACGACGCCGCCCATCCCCGGGCCAAACGCAGCAAAGGCAGTGACTCATGACCATCAAGCTGATCACCTTCGACCTGGACGACACCCTGTGGGACACCGCGCCTGTGATAGCCAGTGCCGAGGTCGTCTTGCGCGACTGGCTGCAGGCCAATGCGCCGACCCTGGGTGGGGTGCCGGTCGAGCACCTGTACACCATCCGCGAGCGCCTGGTGCAGGCCGAACCGGGCCTCAGGCACCGCATCAGCGCCCTACGCCGGCGTGTGCTGTTCCATGCGCTGGAGGATGTCGGCTACAGCGAGAAACATGCCCAGGACCTGGCCAACGAAGGCTTCGAAGTGTTCCTGCATGCCCGTCATCAAGTCGAGGTCTTCCCCGAGGTGCAGCCGGTGCTGGAGATCCTGCGTCAGCAGTACCTGCTCGGCGTGGTCACCAACGGCAATGCCGACGTACGTCGGCTAGGCCTGGCGGACTACTTCAAGTTCGCCCTGTGCGCCGAGGACCTGGGCATCGGCAAGCCTGACCCGGCGCCCTTCCGCGAAGCCCTGCGCCGCGGCGAGGTCGACGCCAGCGCTGCGGTGCACATTGGCGATCATCCCGGCGACGACATCGCCGGCGCCCAACGCGCCGGCCTGCGCGCGATCTGGTTCAACCCGCAGGCCAAACCCTGGACTGCCGACACGCCACCGGATGCAGAGATCCAGCGCCTGTCGCAGCTGCCGGATGTGCTGGCGCGCTGGCGCTGAGGGCGTATCCATCGGTTTGAGGCCGCGGTGCCTGCCGCCCTCACCCCAGCCCTCTCCCAGAGGGAGAGGGAGCCGATACTCGGCACCAGACAGACCACGTCCGACCAAACAATGCGATCGGTCCCTCTGGGAGAGAGCCCATACGCGGCACCAGACAGACCACGCCCGACCAAACAACGCGATCGGTCCCCTCTCCCTCTGGGAGAGGGCTAGGGTGAGGGTGGGCGGTAGCCTTGGGTCTGGCTGTCCCACGTTAACCTTATCGGTGGGGCAATACTGGTCAGCGCCAAATCAGACAGGCACAAAAAAGCCCGCAGCGACGGCGGGCTCTTTTGCTGACGGAACCACTCAGATAGGGCGGCTACCGTACTTGTTGTCCGGCTTCTTGGGAGGATCGGCGACCACATTGGCCTCGACTTCCTGAACCTTGCCGCCACGGGCCAGGAATTCTTCCATGGCTCTGGCCAGCGCGTCGCGCTCCTTCTGCTTGGCTTCCAGGCTAGGCATGTCGTCGACCGAGACGGCCGCTTTTGCCTTGCCCTTGGCAGCCGGTGCGGGGCTGTCGTCGCCAGCGTCTTGCACTACATCGTCAGCCGCTGCTTCGAGGCCGTCATCACCCTCGTCTTCGTCGCCTACTTCGAGGTCATCATTTTCCAGATCGTCGTCGCTCATGTTCTACCTCATGACTTGCGAAAAGCAGATTAGTTATAGACCAGTGTTGCCGTAGACCGACAGTCACCAGTGAAAATTCAAAGGCCGTGGGTTGGCCACTGCCCGGGATGCCCTCCTCGTCTGCCAAGGGGGCACCGTGCAGATCCCGCTCCTGGCAGGACCTGACGAAAATCAGCGCCACCGTCCGGCACTCACCGGCTTCGCCCCTGGGGACAGCGCATTCACTGGCAAACCTAGCAAAGGGTGGCGAAGTGTGCGGACAGCGCGTCTGCACCCTTCGGCGCGCATTCTAGCGTGCCCGCAGAAAAAGCAAAGTACCTAAAACGCACTCCTGCCTGTAAGTTTTCGACCTACAGCCGACAAGCTTCCTGAGCGGTGCGCAAACCTCGCCAGGAAACCGTTTGCTCCTGACTCGAGGAGGCAAAATCCGCACAAAAAAATGCCCGGCGAACCGGGCAAGTTTTTTATATGCGGTTACAGGTTGTAGCCGCGTTCGTTGTGCTGAGCCAGGTCGAGGCCGACCGACTCTTCTTCTTCGGTAACCCGCAGGCCCATCACCACGTCCAGCACCTTGAGGATGACGTAGGTGACGATGGCGGTGTAGACCACGGTGAAGATCACGCCCTTGGCCTGGACCCAGACCTGCGCGCCGATGTCCTCGACTTCACCGAAGCCACCCAGGGCCGGTGCGGCGAACACGCCCGTCAGGATCGCGCCGACGATGCCGCCGATACCGTGCACGCCAAAGGCGTCCAGCGAATCGTCATAGCCCAGCTTGCGCTTGAGACTGGTGGCGCAGAAGTAGCAGATCACGCCGGACGAAAGCCCGATCACCAGAGCGCCCATCGGGCCGACGGTGCCAGCCGCCGGGGTGATGGCAACCAGCCCGGCGACCACACCCGAGGCGATACCCAGGGCGCTCGGCTTGCCGTGTCCGATCCACTCGGCGAACATCCAGCCCAGGGCTGCGGCGGCGGTAGCGATCTGGGTCACCAGCATGGCCATGCCGGCAGTGCCGTTGGCGGCTGCGGCGGAGCCGGCGTTGAAGCCGAACCAGCCGATCCACAGCATGGCAGCGCCCATCAGGGTGTAGCCCAGGTTGTGCGGGGCCATCGGCGTGGTCGGGTAGCCCTTGCGCTTGCCCAGCACCACGCAAGCAACCAGGCCTGCGACACCAGCGTTGATGTGCACCACGGTGCCACCGGCGAAGTCCAGCACGCCCCAGTCCCACATCAGGGCGCCGTCGCCGCTCCAGACCATGTGCGCGATCGGTGCGTAGACCAGGGTGAACCAGACGGCCATGAAGATCAGCATCGCCGAGAACTTCATGCGTTCGGCGAAGGCGCCGACGATCAGCGCCGGGGTGATGATGGCGAAGGTCATCTGGAAGGTGATGAAGACGGCCTCAGGGAAGGCCTCGGTCAGGCTGTCAGGCGTGACGCCGGACAGAAATGCCTTGGAGAATCCGCCCACGAAGGAATTGAGGTTGACCACACCCTGCTCCATACCCGTGGTATCGAATGCCAGGCTGTAGCCGTAGACCACCCACAGGATACTCATCAGGCCGGTGATGGCGAAGCACTGCATCATCACCGACAGCACGTTCTTGGAACGCACCATGCCGCCGTAGAACAGGGCCAGGCCTGGGATCGTCATGAACAGCACCAGGGCTGTGGCGGTGAGCATCCAGGCGGTGTCGCCGGAGTTGAGCGCGGAGGGCACCTCCTCTGCCAGGGCAAGGCCGGGCATTGCGAGGGACAATAGGGCTCCTAGCCCTGCGATCTTACGCAGAGTCATGTTGTTTTCTCCTGGGGCGTTGGGGTTTGGTGAGGCTGTGTTGTCAGATTGCGTCGGTATCGGTTTCGCCGGTACGGATGCGAATCGCCTGCTCCAGATTGACCACGAAAATCTTGCCGTCACCGATCTTGCCGGTGTTGGCCGCCTTGGTGATGGCCTCGATCACCCGATCCAGGTCCTTGTCGTCGATAGCGACATCGATCTTGACCTTGGGCAGGAAATCAACCACGTACTCGGCGCCGCGATACAGCTCGGTATGACCCTTCTGCCGACCGAAGCCTTTGACCTCGGTGACGGTGATGCCCTGCACGCCGATTTCCGACAGCGACTCGCGCACGTCGTCCAGCTTGAACGGCTTGATGATGGCAGTGACTAGCTTCATGAAACTCTCTCCCGAAATGGTGGACTTGCCCCAGGAAAACAAACCCGACTCAAGTCTAAGCGCAGCGCCTGGCTTTGTAACGCGTCGTCGACCGCAATCCCTGACCGACGCCACGATCCGGCTATGGCAACGAACATCCGGCTTCATCCGCGCACTGCCTGGTCACTACGGACTGCATCAGTGCATGGCTCCTTCATGGCTTTGCAGAAACCTTGCCAAGTTCGATAAACCCCCACAGAACAGCCAGTTGCGTTGAATGCTCAGGTTTGGCCTATCGCCAGCCCTGAAGCGATGCACAACTTCGGTGCGCATACCCGATGACCCCTGCGCGAAAAGCGTGCAGCCGAAGGCGCAGGCGTGCCCGTGCTACACTGGCGGCCTTTCACTGATGACCGGGGAGCCGACCATGCTCGCGCCCAAAGCCTTTCTTGATGCCCTGAGCGACCAGGCCTCGCGCCTGTTCAGCGGCGACACCGCACAACCGCGCGCTGAACTCGAAGGCCAGTTCAAGGCCCTGATGCAAAGTGCCTTCAGCAAACTGGACCTGGTCAGCCGGGAAGAATTCGACAGCCAGATGGTCGTTCTGGCGCGCACCCGCGCCCGCCTGGAGGCGCTGGAGGCCCAGGTTGCCGAAATAGACGCACGGCTGAACCCGCCTGCCGGCCCTTCCACGTCGGAATAACCGCCATGCAACCGTCCCGCGAGCATCCCGTACTGTTGTTCTCTTATGGCACCTTGCAAGACAAGGCGGTGCAACTGGCGAACTTCGGCCGCGAGCTGGCCGGCCAGCCCGACCGCATGCTCGGTTTCCGCCAGGACTGGGTCGAAATCACCGATCCGGCCGTCCTGGCCACCAGCGGCAAGACGCATCATCCGATCGTTTCGCCCAGCGACACTCTAGGTGACGGCGTCGAAGGGATGGTCTTGCAGATCAGCGAAGACGAGCTGGCGGCCGCCGACCGCTACGAGGTAGCGGACTACAAGCGCGTGTCGGTGACCCTGGCCTCGGGGCTTGTCGCCTGGGTTTATGTCCGCGCTTGAATTCCTTGAGTGCGATGATTGATCACACGGAGCGTTTCATCATGAAAGTCAGTGCGCGCAATATCTTTGAAGGGACCGTCAGCAGCGTCCAACCCGGCGCGGTCAATGCCGAGGTCGAGCTGACCCTGGCCGGCGGCGAGAAGCTGGTGGCCGTGGTCACCATGGCCAGCCTGCACGATCTGGGCATCAAAGTCGGCACGTCCGCCGTGGCCTTGGTCAAGGCTCCCTGGGTGGTGCTGATGACCGACGCCGCCGGCTACAGGCTGTCAGCCCGCAACAGCCTGGAGGGCAAGGTGGTGCGCGTCGGTGACGGCGCGGTCAATGCCGAAGTCGTGCTGCAGCTGGCGGGCGGCACCGAAGTCTACGCCATCGTCACTCGCGAGTCCGTGCAAGCGCTAGGCCTGGCGCCAGGTATGGCGGCTACGGCGCTGATCAAGGCGTCGCATATCATTCTGGGTGTGAAACCTTGAAGTCAGCTGCCTCATAGGCCTTGCTCCAATGCCAGTCAATGCCAGTGCTGACTGGCATTGGTGCGGACCAGAATCATCTCCATTGGTCGGCAGCCGCACCGCTGGAAACCTCACCCCCTACAGCACCAGCGCTCACCCCCCTTGTAAAACCCAGACGCAGTCTTTCCCCCCTTGACTCGTAACACCCCACTATTATTTCCGGGCCGCAGGACGCGGCTCTCGTCTCGATCATGGAGTGTTCATGTCCCTTGCCCTTGTTCACAGCCGCGCGCAAGTTGGCGTGCTGGCCCCGGCGGTCAGCGTCGAAACCCACTTGGCCAATGGCCTGCCCCATCTGACGCTGGTCGGCTTGCCCGAAACCACGGTCAAGGAGAGCAAGGACCGGGTACGCAGTGCCATTCTCAACTCAGGCCTGGAGTACCCAGCGCGGCGCATCACGCAGAGTCTCGCGCCCGCCGACCTGCCCAAGGACGGTGGGCGCTATGACCTGGCAATCGCCCTGGGCATCCTCGCCGCCAATGGCCAGGTGCCGGTCAGTACCTTGAGCGAGATCGAATGCCTGGGCGAACTGGCGCTGTCGGGTGCGCTGCGCCCGGTGCAGGGCGTCTTGCCCGCGGCGCTGGCGGCGCGGGATGCGGGTCGGGCATTGATAGTGCCGAGGGAAAACGCCGAGGAAGCCTGCATGGCCTCGGACCTGGTGGTCTACGCGGTCGGGAGCCTGCTGGAGCTGGTGGCGCACCTCAACGGGCACACGCCGCTGCCACCCTACGCGGCCAACGGCCTGATCCTGCACAGCCGTCCCTACCCCGACCTGAGCGAGGTACAAGGTCAGCTGGCCGCCAAGCGTGCCTTGTTGGTAGCCGCAGCTGGGGCGCATAACCTGCTGTTCACCGGGCCACCCGGAACCGGCAAGACCTTGCTCGCCAGCCGCCTGCCAGGCCTGCTGCCGCCACTGGACGAGTGCGAGGCCCTGGAGGTGGCGGCGATCCAGTCGGTCACCGGCCACACACCCTTGAACAGCTGGCCGCAACGACCCTTCCGCCATCCCCACCACTCGGCCTCGGGCCCGGCGCTGGTGGGTGGCGGCAGCCGTCCGCAACCTGGAGAAATCACCCTCGCCCACCATGGCGTATTGTTTCTCGATGAACTGCCGGAGTTCGAGCGGCGTGTGCTGGAGGTACTGCGCGAGCCGCTTGAGTCGGGTGAAATCGTGGTGGCCAGGGCCAAGGACAAGGTGCGCTTTCCCGCGCGCTTCCAGCTGGTCGCAGCGATGAACCCCTGCCCCTGCGGTTACCTGGGCGACCCAACCGGCCGCTGTCGTTGCAGTCCCGAACAGGTGCAGCGCTACCGCAACAAACTCTCCGGTCCCTTGCTGGACCGCATCGACCTGCACCTGACGGTGGCCCGGGAAACGACGGTGCTGTCTGCCGAGCCGAGTGGCGAGACCAGCGCCAGCGTCGCCCGCGTGGTCGCCGCGGCGCGGGAGTTGCAACAACACCGCCAAGGCTGCGCGAATGCTTTTCTCGATCTCAAGGGACTGCGCCGTCACTGCACCTTGTCCGACACTGACCAAGCCTGGCTCGAAAGCGCCTGCGAACGCCTCACGCTCTCACTGCGCGCCGCCCACCGCCTGCTCAAGGTGGCGCGCACCCTGGCGGACCTGGAGCAGGCCGAGGGCATCGCGCGATCCCATCTGGCTGAGGCGCTTCAGTATCGACCGGGCTCATGACCCTCGGCTAGCGGGGTCGGGAAGATGGTTGATGCAGTCTTTTCGCGACGTGCGCTCATCATCCCAGCTAGGCCAAATCTGTAACAGGCGTAGGACACTTCTCATTCACTTCAGACCCGCCAGAAAGCCGCTTCTCGGCTGCTAGTGTTCTGACCTTCATGCGCAGGGACTTTAAATGACCACGGATGTCGAAGTACCTTGAGCGCGGGGGGCAGATCGGTATTGTTATCGGCGGAGCTTCATCGTTATTGAAAGTTCAGGAAGCTTGCCGAACAGGCGAGACAGCGGCGTGCCGGAAAATCAGGTTTACCGAAGTAGGTAGTTTTGCGGGAGGTTTAGGGTTGGGTGCCTACGCTGGTGGCCTAGCAGGAGACATTGCAACAGTCGCGTGTATCGGACTCGGCCCTATAAGCGCAACGGTGTGCGGAATAGCCGTAGTGGGTGCAGGCACACTGGCTGGCAGCGTCATCGGTATGTCGGCGGGTGAATCCATAGGCGAGTTGATTTTTGACATAGCTGAACAGTGAAATGAAGGGATGCTGGCTCTCCTCACTCATGCTACGGCGATATTGAACACATGGATATATTATTTAAACTCTCCCCTCACGCTTGGCCTAATCATTGAAAACTTGCATTTCTACTAATACCATGGCTTGTACTCTATGCCGGCTTGGCAATAACCGCTAAGCTAGCATGGAGCAAAGATCTCAGAGTAATGCTTGAAGCACTACGAAGTAGCGCATGGCTTAAACTTAAAACTTTCTCTTGGATTAATTGCGGCCTACGGGGGAGATTTATTCTAGCCAGTATGATCGGAGCCTTATTGTCATGGCCTATAAAGCAAATCCATATTCGCAAAGGCAAAATAGATCAATCGGAAATCAAACAATTTCCGCCAGATTTGAGAAGAACACTACTACTTGGCAGGTATTCAATGCACTGCGGAGGGCTTTTAGTACTACTTACGCTACTCATCTATAAGATTACTGCACTCAGGTAGATATTTATTCAGTTCTCACGCCTGTGGGTGCTTCCCTCTTCCTTCATTCCTCTTCTGCCGGTAGTGCTGTAGGTATGATCCTACTGAGTCAGCGGAAGAGTTCATCTTCGAGGTAACCGAGCGATGAGCTTGTTTTGGAAAACGTGGTGGGGTTTTGCCTTCATGGCCACACCTTTCATTGTTTGCCTACTTGGAGTAGCAATAGACATACACATCGCTCGCTCCCGTCACTTTGCTGTAATGCTAGCCTCACTTCAGCGCAGTCAAGGACTTCATAAATGGCTAAGCATATGGGGCTCGAGCGACACACTTTTTCGCACGCTCGTAGTTTCATCAGTATCCGGCGGCCTACTATTTCCTAAGTACGCAGTCAAAAGAGGATTACTTGACGCGGAAGACATTGAACGTTTCCCCGCCTACTTGAAGCGAAGAATGAACATTGCATCGTGCCTGGCCGTAATTGGCTTCACCTGGATTGTACTCGTTGCGTTACTGTTGAAAATTACCAAGTGACAGCGCAGCCTGACTGCCCCTTTCTATGTGTAAACCACCGCTTGCACAAATCAATAAGGCCGGCACCCTATCCGGGCTTTCGGCCAGTCACACAGCTTCATTGGCGGGCTGCACCAGTGACTCAAAGCACCACCCGCAGGCACTGGCCAGCGTGGTATAGGGAGAATCCCGTCTCATAGAAACCGGTGCGCAGTGCAGGCGCCGACACCGGTTTCATCGGTGAGAACGGAATCGGCAGACTGTCCGCTTCATCCTTGAGCAGGAACTGTGCAAACGCTTTGCCGATCACCGTACCGGTGGTGTTGCCGCGGCCGTTGTAGCCGGTCACCGCCACCAGTCCGGGGGCTGGCTCGAACAGGCGCATCAGGTGGTCGGGGGTGAAGTCGATGCAGCCGGTCCAGTGCATCTGCCACTCGATCTTGCCCAACTGCGGGAAGTAATGGCTCTGGATCCGGTCCGCCCAGCTGCGCACGAACCAGGCGGGCTTGTTATCGACCCGCCCGAGGCTGCCCAGCAACAGGCGGCCCTGGTCGTCACGACGAATGCTGCTGAGCACCGTGCGGGTGTCCCACGAACCCTGGCCGTGGAGCAGGATCTTGTCGGCGGCAGCGCCCGACAGCGGCACGGAAGCCACTTGGTAGTAGTAACCGCGGAAGTAGTGCTTCTGCAGGTTGCTCCAGTCGCCTTCGGTGTAGGCACCGGTGGAGATCACCACCTTGTCGGCCTTGACCGAACCGCGCGCGGTCTTCACCCGCCAGGCCTCACCCTCGCGTTCCAGGCCCTCGACCGACGACTGCTGGAACAATTTGCCGCCCAGGCGCACCACCGCAGCGGCCAGGCCCTGGGTGTAACCCATCGGGTTGATGGTGCCGGCGCGGCGGTCGAGCAGCGCGGCGGAAATCTTGTCGGTACCGCAGTATTCCTGGCAGCGTGCACCGGTCAGCAACTCGACGTCGGCACCGCGGCGACGCCATTGTTCGTGGCGGGCCTCAAGGTCAGCAATGCCGGTGGCGTTGTGCGCCATGTGCAGGGTGCCTTTGTGCTGGGCCTGGCAGTCGATGCCCAGGCGCTCGATCATGGCGAACACCTCGCCGGGCGCTTCGCCCAGGACCTGGTTCAGGCGACTGCCCTGCTGCTGTCCGAGGGTCGCCTCGACGTCGTCAGGACGAATCCAGGTGCCGGCGTTGACCAGCCCGACGTTGCGTCCCGATCCCCCATGACCGACTTTCCAGGCTTCGAGAAGAATCACCGACTTGCCCTGTTCGAGCAGGTGAATTGCAGCTGACAATCCGGTGATCCCAGCGCCAATGACACAGACATCGGCCTTGTGCTCGCCCGCTAGGGCCTGCACCGTGGTGGTCGGCTGGGTGGCGAATTCCCACAGACATTCTTGACGCAATTCGGGCATGACCGGCTCCAGCATGTTGTTCTTTTTAGCGGGTGCATCCTTTGAACTCTCGCGCCCCTTGTGGGAGCGGGCTTGCCCGCGAATG